>CAYZFZ010000403.1:0-2796 GCA_964477795.1 uncultured Bifidobacterium sp. | reverse complement strand
GTAGAGCGAACCCCTGTGGACAACCCCAGCCTGACACTGGGAAAGAGGTGACCCGAGCACCACGGGACGCGGCGCCGCCCGGCACCCGGGAGCGCGGCGCCCGCGCTCAGCCGCCGAGGCGCTTGCCGCCGAAGACGGTGATCTCCTGGCGCAACGGCACGAGGTCGCGGCGCGGCGGCCGGCGATCGGCCTCGGCCAGCGCGTCGGCCGCCAGCGAGCGCAGCTCGTCGTTCTCGGCGCGCAGGCGGCTGACCTCCAGCTCGAGCGACATCACCCGGCGGATGCCCTCCAGGTTCATGCCCTCGGCGGCCAGCTCGCTGATGCGGCGCAGGCGCTCGATGTCGATGTCGCTGTAGCGGCGGTTGCCGCCCTGGGTGCGTGCCGGCTGCACCAGGCCGCGACGCTCGTAGATGCGCAGCGTCTGCGGGTGCATGCCGGCCAGCTCGGCGGCGACGGAGATGACGTAGACGGCGTGATCGCGTGATCGCATGGCTCAGCCCTCCAATCCCTGCCTGGGGGAGACAGTAGTCGCCGCGGCGAGGGCCTCCAGGGCCGCCCGCTGGTCGTCGGTGAGGTGGCGCGGCACCTGTACATCGGTGGTGACGATCAGGTCGCCGGTGCCCTTGGCGGTGGCCAGGCCCTTGCCCTTCACCCGGTGCCGGCTGCCCGACTGGGTGCCGGCGCGCAAGCGCAGGGTGACGCGCGGACCCTCCAGCGTGGGCACGTCGATCTCGCCGCCGAGCGCGGCCTCGGCGAACGTGATCGGCACGCGCACGGTGAGGTTGTGCCCGTCGCGCCCGAACAGGGGGTGGGCGGTGACATGGCACTCGACGATGAGGTCGCCGGCAGGACCACCGTTGCGGCCCGGCGCGCCGCGACCCTTGAGGCGGATGCGTTGCCCGTCGGCGACACCGGCGGGGATGCGGGCCTGCACCTCGCGGGCACGGCGCTCGACGCGCGAACCGTGGCAGGTGGGGCATGGCTGCTCGATGACGACGCCGGCGCCACCGCAGGCGCGGCACGGCGAGGAGAACGAGAAGAAGCCCTGGTTGTCGTCGAGCACACCGCGCCCACCGCACTGCGAGCAGACGGTGGGTTGGGTGCCCGGGCGGGCGCCGCTGCCGTGGCAGGTGCTGCACTCGGCGTCGCTGGTGAGGTGCAGGGTGGTGGTGATGCCGTGGGCGGCGTCGACGAAGTCGAGCGTGAGCGTCGCCTCCACATCGCTGCCCCGCTGGGGGCCGGCAGATGCCGACGCACCGCCGCCGCGGCGGCCGCGGGTGAACATCTGGCCGAGCAGGTCGCCCAGGCCGTCGGCGCCGACGTTGAAGTTGTAGCCGCCGGGGCCGCCCTGGCCGGCGAAGCCGCCACCAGCGGGGCCCAGCCGGCGGACCTCGTCGTACTCCTTGCGCTTGGCGTCGTCGCCGAGCACGTCGTAGGCGCTGCTGACCGCCTTGAACCGCTCCTCGGCGGCGGCATCGCCGGGGTGGGTGTCGGGATGGCTCTCGCGGGCGAGCTTGCGGTACGCCTTCGTGATCGTCTTCGCGTCGGCGTCGTCGCTGACGCCGAGCACCTTGTAGTAGTCCTTCTCGAACCACTCACGCTGAGCAGCCATCTCCGGTCACCTCCCTTCGGCCTCGATCGGGCGACGATGCTGCGGCCTCAGCCGCGCACCTTCACCATGGCGGCGCGCAGCACCCGCCCGTTCCATGTGTAGCCGCTGCGCAGCACCTCGCTGACGACGGGGCCGGCGGCGCCGGCCTCGCCCTCCTCGTGCAGCACGGCCTCGGCCAGGTTGGGGTCGAAGGGCTGCTCGTGCAGGTTCATCGTCTCCAGGCCCAGCTTCTTCAGCTGCACGAGCAGCAGGTTGAAGATCGGTTCGACCTCGGCGGGGTGCTGCAGGAACGCAGCCTCGCACGCATCGAGCACGGGCAGCAGCGTCTCGGCCATCTTGCCGGTGGCCCGCTGCACGTCGTCGGCCTGCTGCACCGACACGCGCCGGCGGTAGTTGTCGAAGTCGGCCTGCAGGCGCAGCGCGATGTCCTTGAAGGAATCGCGCTCCGCCAGCAGGGACTCGACGTCGTGCTCGAAGGCACCCTCCGCCTCGGCGACATCGGTGGCGTCGGCATCGGCAACCGCGTCGGCGGTGAGCGGGCGCAGCCGGGTCATCTCTGAGGTGAGATCGTCGTTCAGGACGATCTCCTCCGCGGTGAGATCGGACAGCTCCGACGGCATGCCGGGGGTCGTGTCGTCGCTCATCGCGCGATCACTTCCCGGTTTCGTCGTCGACGATCTCGGCGTCGATGATGTCGTCGTCGCCGCCGCCGCCGTGGGCGTTGCCCTGGCCGGTGGCCGCCGAGGTGCCGGCCGCGTTCTCCGCGGCCGCCTTCTCGTACAGCTTCTGGCTGAACGCCTGGCTGGCCTGCATCAGCGCCTCGTGGGCCGTCTTGATGGCCTCGATGTCGTTGCCGTTGAGCGCGGTCTTCAGGGTGCCGAGCGGGCCTTCGACGGTGGCCTTCTCGGCGTCGTCCACCTTGTCGGCGTTGTCGCGCAGGACCTTCTCCATCTGGTAGACGAGCGAGTCGGCGTTGTTGCGGATCTCGGCCTCTTCACGGCGCTGCTTGTCCTCCTCGGCATGGGCCTCGGCGTCGCGCACCATCTGGTCGATGTCCTTCTTGTCGAGCGTGCTCTGACCGGTGATGGTCATGCTCTGCTCCTTGCTGGTGGCCCGATCCTTCGCCGACACGTGGACGATGCCGTTGGCGTCGATGTCGAAGGTGACCTCGATCTGCGGCACGC
>CAYZFZ010000402.1:0-2818 GCA_964477795.1 uncultured Bifidobacterium sp. | reverse complement strand
CTCGACGTGGACTACCACCACGGCAACGGCACCCAGCAGATCTTCTACGACCGCGACGACGTGCAGTACGTCTCGCTGCACGGCGACCCAGCCCGCGCCTACCCGTACTCGGTGGGCTTCGCCGACGAGACCGGCACCGGCCGCGGCCTGGGGTACAACATCAACTACCCGATGCCGCTGCGCGCCGACGACGACCGGTACGTGGCCGCGCTGGGCGATGCCTGCGAGAAGATCGCCGCCTTCGGGTCGTCGCTGCTGATCGTCTCGCTCGGGCTGGACACGTACATCACCGACCCGATCAGCGACCTCGCGGTCACCACCGAGGGCATGCGCCGCTGCGGCGAGGTGGTGCGCGAGCTGGCCATGCCCACCGTGGTGCTGCAGGAGGGCGGCTACGACGTGAACGCGCTCGGCGCCAACGTGCAGGCGTGGCTCAGCGGCCTGGGTGCGTGACCGGCGGCGTCAGGTCGCGAGTGTGATGGGCACGAAGCCCTGCACGTCGATGATGAAGTGAGTGGCGCCCGGGCCTCCGTTGTGCACCTCGATCGCGTTCTCACCGCCCACGTCGGTGAACGTCAGGTTGGCGACGGTCTGGTTGGGGCCGGTCCAGTTGATGTTCGACGTCGCCGGCAGCGGGCGCTCGCCGCTGAGATCCGAGCCGCGGATGAGGAGGTAGCCGCTCACCTCCGTCTGGGTGACGGTGCAGTTGACGAGCACCGCGACCGCGATCGTGCCGTTGCCGAAGTCGGCGGGCACTGTGACCGCGATGGACTCACCGGGCTGCAGCTTGGCGCCGTTGAGCGGCGCCACGTGCTGGCGGGAGTCGAACGCCCGCACCGGCGGCAGGTAGGCGGACAGCGGGCCGGCGATCGTTTGAGTGGGCAGCGACGGCGCTGCCCTCGCCGGCGTCGCCGGCATCGGGCCCAGCAGGGGGCTGACCGCCAGGGCGCCGCCGGCGCCGAGCAGGTGCCGTCGGGAGAAGAACCGTGACATCGGAACCTCCATCGCGTAGGTGATGATCGACCGTATACCCGCGCCAGGGCGCGGCGATAGGGGATCGTCAGCTCTCGCTGCCGGCAGCGGCCACCGCCGCCAGGAGCGCGGCGCCGTACTGCTGCAGCTTGGCAGGGCCGATCCCCTTGATCGACGCGAGCTCGTCGAGCGACGCCGGCCGCGCGGCGGCGATCGCGTGGAGCGCAGTGTCGGGCAGCACGGTGTACGCGGGTTTGCCGGCCGCGAGATGGCGGCGCACGGCGCGCAGATCCTCGAACAGGCGCGCCTGCTGGGGGCTGAGGCCGTCGCCCGGCTTCGTGGCCGGAGCCGGGCGTGGCGACGGCGCACTCGCCGGGCGCTCGGGCGCGACGCGGGCGCGCGGCTCGGTGCTGCAGTCGAGGATGAACGGCGAGGGCTCGTCGGAGGGCACCACCAGCACGTCGCCGGCGGCGCGGGTGATGGCGACGTGGAACAGGCGCCGCTCTTCCTCTTCGTCCTCGGCCAGCCGGTGAGGGAACTGGTCTGCGTCGGCGTGGTGGACGACGACGAAGGGCCACTCCTGGCCCTTCACCCGGTGCACCGTGGCGAGCGTGACACCGCCGTCCTGCCACCGCGCCGCCAACGCCGAGCGCAGCCACGACTCGAACTGCACCGGATCGGGCTGCAGCGCAGCGAGCTGGGCGATGGCCGTCAGGTCGTCGTTCTGCGCGGCGCGGTTCATGCCTCGGCGGTGCACGTCGAGCTTGGCGATGCTGCTGGCCAGGCCCATCGAGTCGCGCAGCGCGGCCATCGCCTGAGCGGTGGTGCCACGGGCGGCAACCAGCCGCTGCATACGCTCGATGTCGTTGGCGAACTGCTCCACCGTCTGCGCGTCGCGCTCGGTGTTGACGCGGCCGGCGAGCCGGCGCAGGGCGGGCAGCGAGGCCTGCTCGCCCACCCAGGTGGCGACGCGCGGGTGAAGGGGCCGCGAGGGGCGGCGCAGCGCCTCGGCGAGATCGGCGGGGGAGAAGTCGCCCTTGGCCGCGGCGATGCGCAGCCAGGCGAGCGCGGCGCGCACGGCGGTGCGCTCGGCGAACTCTGCCCCGACGCCGCCGCTGGTGGGCACACCGGCCGCGTGTAGCGCGATCTGCACGGGGGCGAGCAGAGAGTTGACCCGGGTGAGCACGGCGATGTCGGCCGGCGCCGATCCTGCCGCGAGCGCGGTGGTGACGGCCTGCACGGTGACGTCGACGGGTTCGCCCGTGGCGGGCGCGACCATGAACCCGTCGTGCCCGCTGTGGAACGCCCGGATGACCTTCGGTACGCGCCGGCGGTTGTGGCGCAGCAGGGTGTCGGCGGCGCGCACGATGCCGGCGGGGCAGCGGTAGTTCACCTCCAGCGGGTGCTCGCCGGCACCGGGGAAGAGGTCGGCGAAGTCGATCAACCAGGAGGGGTCGGCGCCGTTGTAGCCGTAGATGGTCTGGTCGTCGTCGCCCACGCCGAACACGGCAGCGTCGGGCCCGGCCAGCAGGCGCACCAGCAGCAGGTGCGCGGGCGTGAGATCCTGGAACTCGTCGACGAGCAGCAGCCGGCACGAGCGCTGGGCGGCGGCGCGTGCCTGCGGGTCGCGCAGCAGCAGCTCGATCGCTTTGAAGACCTGCTCGTCGTAGTCGACCGTCCCGGCCCGGGCGAGCTGGGCGCGGAACTGCGCGAACACGTCGGCGAACCCCTCCACCTCTTCCCATGGGAACGGGTCGGCCACGAAGCTGAGCACCCGTTCGACCGCGACGAACCCCCGCTCGAACCCGCGGCCGACCAGCTTCAACTCGACCGCCCCCACCTCGCC
>CAYZFZ010000401.1:404-2833 GCA_964477795.1 uncultured Bifidobacterium sp. | reverse complement strand
CAACGAGTTCGACCATCTGCGCGTGGCCGGTGTGCGCGCCGCCGACCTCAAGGGCTACCAGTACAGCCGCGACGACGTAGACGCACGCAGCCTGGCCAACAACTACGCGCAGATCCTCGGGCAGATCTTCACCCACGAGATGAAACCGATGGAGGTCGAGATCCTCGTCGCCGAGGTCAGCCGCGACGGCACCGACGACCAGCTGTTCCACATCCTCTACGACGGCACCGTCGTCGACGAGCGTCGCTACACCGTGCTGGGTGGCGATGCGGAGGCCATCGGCGGGCGGATGAAGGACTCCTTTGCCGAGGGGCAGAGCCTGCAGGCAGCGGTGCAGGAGGCCACCAAGGCGCTCTCCGGCGCGGATCGCACATTGGCCGCCACCGACCTCGAAGTGGCGGTGCTGTCGCGCAGCAACGGGCGCCGCTGCTTCCGTCGCCTCGGCGACGAGGCCGTCGCCGCCGCACTGGCCGGCTGAGCCGTGAGCAGCGGCCGCTCCGTCGATCTCAACAGTGACGTGGGCGAGGGCTACGGCGTCTGGCCGGGCGGCCCCGACGACCAGCTGATCGGGCGGCTCACGTCGGTCAACGTCGCCTGCGGCTACCACGCGGGCGATCCGGTCACCATGCAGCGCACGTGCGAGCTCGCGGTCCAAGCCGGCTGCGCCATCGGCGCCCAGGTCAGTTACCCGGATCTGCTCGGCTTCGGCCGCCGGTTCATGGACATGCAGCCACACGAGCTGGCGGCCGCGGTGGTGTACCAACTCGGTGCGCTGGAGGGGTTCGCCGGGCTGGCCGGCACTCGCGTCCGCTACGTCAAGCCGCATGGAGCGCTGTACAACGCGATCGTGTCGCACGAGGCACAGGCGAGCGCCGTCGCCGGTGCCGTGTGCGCCTACGACCCGTCGCTTCCCATCCTCGGGTTGCCCGGCTCGTGCGTCGAGCGCGAGTGCCGGCGAGTCGGGATGCGATTCGTGGCGGAGGGCTTCGCGGACCGGCGCTACACCGCCGACGGCCAGCTGGCGCCGCGCACCGAGGCCGGGGCGCTGGTCACCGAGCCGGCCGCTGCGGCAGCCCAGGCTCGCCGGTTGGCCGCCGCCGGCGTGCACTCGATTTGCGTGCACAGCGACACACCGGGTGCGCCGGCGATCCTTGCCGCCGTGGCGGACGCACTCGCGGCCGACGGCTACGAGCTGCGGCCGTTCGTGCAGTGAAGCTGCTGCCGTCCGGCCCGAGGGCGGTGCTTGCGGAGTTCGAGTCGCTCGCAGATGTGATGGCTGCATCCGCGCAGTGGCGGGCCGCCCCGCCTGCGGGGGTGCTCGACATCGTGCCGGCTGCCCGCACGGTGCTCGTCGTCCACGACGGGTCGCTCGATCCGGCGGTGCTGCGCTTCGATGCCGGCGACCACCCGGCGCTGCACACACACTCCGTGCTGCTCGACGTCGACTATGACGGCCCGGATCTGCACGATGTCGCGAGTCGCTGCGGTCTCGGTGTCGACGAGGTGGTTCGGCTGCACACCGCCGGTGAGTACATCGTCGCGTTCTGCGGGTTCATGCCCGGCTTCGCCTACTTGGTGGGGCTGCCGGCGGCGCTGCAGCTGCCGCGGCGGGCCACGCCGCGCCCGCGCGTGGCAGCGGGTTCGGTGGCGATCGCCGCCGAGTTCGCCGGCGTGTACCCGCGTGAGAGCCCTGGCGGCTGGCACCTGCTCGGGCACACCGACGCGGTGCTGTGGTCGGAGGCTCGCGAGCCGGCCGCGCTGCTCGCACCCGGGACGCGCGTGAGGTTCCGGGCGCGATGATCGTCGTGCGGTCGTGGGGCATCGCGGGCTCGCTGGTGGGCGCCGGCCACCTGGGGCGGGCCTGGCTGGGGCAGAGTCGGGGTGGCGCGGTCGACCTGCGCTCGCACGCACTTGCGAACCGCCTCGTCGGCAACGCGGAGCAGGCCGGCGCGATCGAGACGTCGGGCGGGCTGGAGCTCGAGCTGCCCGAGGCGGCGTTGGTGGCGATCACCGGTGCCGTCGCGGAGTGGACCGTCCTCGGTGGGCCACCGGTGGGGTGGGGCGTCCCGGTGGTGCTCCCGGCGGGCGCGCGACTGCGCGGTGGCCGCCTGCTGGCCGGCGCGCGCAGCTACCTCGCCGTGCGCGGTGGCCTCGTCGAGGCTGGCACCGGCGCGCTCGAGGTGGATGCGCTGGTGGTGTCCGCGCCCGCGACGCATCCTGCATCGCGGGCCGAGCCGCTCACCACCGTGCGCGTGTGGCCGGGGCCGCGCCGCGACTGGTTCACGCCGGAGGCCTGGCACGCGCTGCTGCATTCCCCGTACCGGGTTGCGGACACCAGCCGGGTGGGGGTGCGCCTGGTCGGTGAGCCGCTCACACGCGCACGCCGCGGCGAGCTCCCGTCGGAGGGGCTCGTCGAGGGCGCCGGCGCC
>CAYZFZ010000401.1:0-394 GCA_964477795.1 uncultured Bifidobacterium sp. | reverse complement strand
ATCCAGGTGCCGCCCGACGGGCAGCCGATCGTGATGCTGGCCGACCATCCCACCACCGGCGGTTACCCGGTGATCGCAGTGGTCGACCCCGACGACCTTCACCACCTTGCCCAAGCCGCCGCCGGCACCGACCTGCGCTGCACGCGGCACCCCGCTGCCCGCTGAGCCCCAGCCCACGTCCATCTCCCCAGTCCGAGTGTCAGCCCGCCGGTGCGAGTGTCACGGTCTCACGGAGTGGGCACTCGCATACCGGGGTGTGAGTGCGCACTCGAATGCACACGCTGCACTCGGACCGGGGGCCCCACTCGGAGGAGGTTGCGGCGAATTCGGGAAGAGCGGAAGCACACCTGCGGGGGTCTGCGCTACGGTGCGCGCATGGAGCGCCGGATCTACG
>CAYZFZ010000400.1:0-2851 GCA_964477795.1 uncultured Bifidobacterium sp. | reverse complement strand
AACCTGTCCGGCGGCGAGATCATCGATCTCCTCGCCCGGCTGCGCGGGGGCGTCGACGTTGCCAAGCGCAACGACCTCGTCGAGCGGCTCTCGCTCGACCCGCGCAAGAAGAGTCGCACCTACTCGAAGGGCAACCGGCAGAAGGTCGCGTTGATCGCTGCGCTGGCCTCGAACGCAGAACTGCTGGTGCTCGACGAGCCCACCTCGGGGCTCGACCCGTTGATGGAGTCGGTGTTCCAGGAGTGCATCCTGGAGGCGGCCGGCGAGGGGCGCACGGTGCTGCTGTCCAGCCACATCCTCGCCGAGGTCGAGCGCCTCTGCGACCGGGTCACCATCATCCGCCAGGGGCGCACGGTGCAGCACGGCACGCTCGACGAGCTGCGCTTCCTGACACGGACGAGCATCACGGTGGCCACCGACCGACCGCTCAGCGGCCTGGAGTCGTTGGACGGCGTGCACAACGTGAAGATCGACGGTGGCCACGTCCACTTCGACGTCGACGGCAGCGCGCTCGATGGCGCGATCCGCCACCTGTCGACGTTCGGCATCCACTCGCTGGTGAGCCGGCCGCCGACGCTGGAGGAGCTGTTTCTGCGTCACTACGGCGACCAGTTGGGCTCGCTGGCCGGCAACGGCGAGGCGACCGTGGAGCCGGTCGCGAGATGACGCCCCGCCGAGTCTCCGAGATGCCGTTCCGCGGCGTCGGTGAGCTCGTCCGGCTGCTGTTGCGCAGGGACCGGGTTCGCATCGCGTGGTGGGCGGCAGGGATCATCGCGCTCGTCCTGGTGAGCGCGGAGAGCATCACCGGGCTCTACTCCACGCCGCTCGAACTGGAGCGCTACGCCAAGCTGGTGAAGGGCAATGCGGCGCTGATCGTGCAGTCCGGCCCCGGCTACGGCCTCGACCACCCGACTGCAGGCGCCGTGCTGATGAACGAGACCGGCGTCTGGACGTACATCGCGGTGGGTCTGATGAGCGTCTTCATGGTCGTGCGCCACACACGAACCGAGGAGGAGAACGAGCTCGCCGAGCTGATCCGCTCTGCTCCCGTCGGGCGCCACGCGCAACTGCTGGCCGCCCTGCTCGGCACCCTGCTGGCGAATGCGCTGGTCGCGACAGGCCTCGTCCTGGGCTTGATCGCAACCGATCTGCCGACCGTCGGGTCACTCGCCTTCGCCGCAGCGACGATCGGCGCCGGCATGGTGTTCGCCGGGGTCGCCGCCGTCGCGGCACAGGTGGCGTCGGGCTCACGCTCGGCGCTGGCAGCGGCCAGCGGCACCATCGCGCTCGCGTTCGTCGCGCGAGCAGTCGGCGATGTGGGCGACGGCCGCCTCTCCTGGTTGTCGCCGATCGGCTGGGCGCAGGCCATCCGCGCCTACGCCGACGAGCGCTGGTGGGTGCTGCTGCTGCCGGCGGTCGCCGTCGCCGGCTGCTCCGCACTCGCGGTGTCGTTGCAGACGCGCCGCGACCTCGGCGCCGGCATGTTCCAGCAGCGGCCGGGGCCGGCGGCTGCCAACCCGCGCCTCTCCACCCCGCTGGGCCTGGCCGCCCGCCTCCACCGGCCCACCATCATCGGTTGGACGATCGGCCTGGCGCTGCTCGCCTTCTTCTATGGGATCGTCGCCAACCAGGCGGAGTCGATCCTGGAGGACAACCCCGACATGGCCGACTACCTGGCGATGCTCGGCCAGGGATCGATCACCGACGTCTACCTCGCCACGAGCATGCTGATGATGGGGCTGATCGCCACCGGGTTCACGCTCGCCGCGGTGCTGCGGCTGCGGGGTGAGGAGAACGCCGGCCGCGCCGACCTGGTGCTGGCGATGCCGACGTCGCGGCGCCGGTGGGTGGCCAGCCACCTCGCGCTCGCGTCCGGAGGCAGCATCGTCGTGATGACCGCGTGCGGTCTTGCGATGGGAGTCGGCTTCGCATCCGTGAGCGGCGACACCGGCAAGATCCCGTCGCTGGTGGTGGCCGCGCTGGCGATGGTGCCGGCGATGCTGGCCGTGGGCGGCCTGACGCTGCTGGTCTACGGGCTGGTGCCGCGCTGGGCGCTGGCGGTGTGGGGTGCGCTGGCGTTCATCGTTGCCGTGGGCGTGCTGCAGGCGGTGCTCGATCTGCCCCAGTGGGTGCTCGACCTCTCCCCCTTCGAACATGTGCCGGCGATGCCCGCTGCCGGCTTCGACATCGCACCGCTGGCGCTGCTGTGCGCCGCCGCGCTCGCGCTCGTCGCCGCCGGGCTCTCGGCGATCGAGCGCCGCGACATCGTCTGAGGAAGCAGCCCCGTTCCTGCCGACCCACCCGGCCGACCCACCCAACCGACCCGCGCGGCCGACCCGGCGCCGCCGACCCGCCCGACCGACCCGCATGGCCGACCCGCATGGCCGACCCGCATGGCCGACCCAGCGTCGCCCCTGGCACCCTCCGTTTCCCATGGGCGGTCAAACGTGCCACACGGGGCATGAGCCACCGCCCATGGGAAGCGGGACATGCCACCAGCGGACGGGCGTGGCGGGGCGAGCGCACCGGGGCGGGGTGAGCGCGGCGGGGCGGGGTGAGCGCTCCGGCGCGCCGGGCGCCGGGCGCTACAGGACGCGGACGGGGACGGTGCGCGGGCCGCGCACCTGACCACCGGCCCACGTGACGCCGGCGGCGTCGCGGACCTCGAACTCGGGGATGCGAGCGAGCCACTCCTCCACGGCGACGCGCAGCTCCATACGGGCCAGGTTCGAGCCGGCGCAGCGGTGGATGCCGGCGCCGAACGCGAGGTGGCGGTTCTGCTGGCGGTCGAGCACCACCGTGTCGGCGTCGGGGAACACCTCCGGGTCGCGGTTGGCGGCCGGGAAGTTCA
>CAYZFZ010000399.1:0-2851 GCA_964477795.1 uncultured Bifidobacterium sp. | reverse complement strand
GGATGCATGGCCGCCATCGACGCCGAGCGCTGGCTCGAGGCCCAGGAGCACTGAGGGGATTCCACGCGGTCGATCCCCGTCGCGGGTTCCGGCCGGTGCTGGAATGAGGACCGGGGGCAGGCGGTTGTCCCAGGACGTCCCCACCCCCGCGGCACCGGGCCCCGGCCGCCGACAGGTTGAATCCCAATCGATCACGCCCGCAACCACTCGAACCCATCGAACCACCGGAGGAGAGCCACATGGGCTCCATCAGCCAACTCACCGAGTCCACCTTCGACGAGGAGGTCGCCAGCTCGACCGAACCGGTTCTCGTCGACTTCTGGGCCGAGTGGTGCGGTCCGTGCAAGATGATCGCGCCCATCCTCGAGGAGATCGCCGCCGAACAGGCGGGCAAGGTTCGGGTGGCCAAGGTCAACGTCGACGAGAATCCCGGCCTTGCCACCAAGTTCAACGTGATGAGCATCCCGACCATGATCGTTTTCAAAGATGGGCAGGAGGCTCAGCGCCTCGTCGGGGCCCGGGGCAAGCCGCAACTCCTCGAGGATCTGACCCCCTACCTCTGACCTGCACGAGCGCTGCGGGTACCATCGGTCCGCAGGTCACCCGGACCTGCCGCGACCCCGGGAGACATCATCACCCTCTCCGCCCTTCCGCTGCGCTCAGGCGCCGTTGGACCAGCCGTGGCCGACCTCCAGCGGCGTCTCGCCGCGGCCGGGCACTCCCCCGGCGACCCGGCGGGTGAGTTCGGCGAGTCGACCACCGCGGCGGTCAGCGGGTTCCAGCAACAGGCAGGCCTTCGCAGCGACGGCGTCTGCGACACCGCTACCTGGGCGGCTCTGGTCGAATCGGAGTTCCGCCTGGGCGACCGGTTGGTGTGCCTGCGCTCACCGATGATGCGCGGCAACGACGTCGCCGAATTGCAGTTGCGACTCGGCGCGCTCGGATTCGACGCCGGTCGGGTCGACGGGATCTTCGGTCCGGGGACCAGGGCCGCGGTCGGTGACTTCCAGCGCAACGCCGGTCTGGTCGCCGACGAGGTCTGCGGACCCGACACCGTCGAGGCCCTGATGCGGCTCGAGGGTCGAGCCGGACGGGCCACCGTCACCGCTGTCCGCGAACGCGATCGTCTGCGTCGGACCATGCGCTCGCTCGCGTCGCTCCGGGTCGCCATCGGTTCCGACGACGACCTCCAACCGGTTGCCACCCGCCTCGCGGCTGCCTTGCAGTCCGCCGGGGTCACCACGGTCCTGCTCGACGGCGACTGGTCGGTCCAGGCCACAGCGGCCAACGACTTCGCGGTGGACGTCTACCTGGGTCTGTCGATGACGGCGGCCACCGTCATCGAAGCCAGCTACTTCGAGGTTGCCGGCTTCGCGTCGACGGGAGGCCGTCACCTGGCCGAACTGGTGGTCAGGGAGCTTCCGGCCAGCCCGGGGTGGGGCATCGGCACCGTCACCGGGATGCGGCTCCCCATCCTCCGCGAGACCCGCAGCTCGGCGGTCCTGGTCCAACTCGGCGACCGCATGATGGTGGACCGGAACCGCGATCTGATCATCGCCTCGCTACAGCGGGCACTGGATGCCTGGGCCAGCGATCCCGTCGCTGATGGTCCCTCCGCCGCGTCGGAGAGGCCTGAACCGGCCCGATTCCCGGGTGCGGCGGCGTCCTGACCGACCGTTCGAGACAACTCGACCTCAACTCTCGCGAGAGGTTGACCCGGTCATCCTGAGCTGTACCTCAGCTTCGTGTTTCCCCAACGTTGTGCCCACCCTGTGGACAACACCCTCAACTCGAGGTGGATGCCCCCCTCTTGTCGAGGTTCACCTCTGGTCGACGGCTCCGCCTCGCGATCAGTCGATGATCCGCCGATAGATGCGTTCCAGGTCCTCGAGGTTGGCGAACTCGATCAGCACCTTGCCCCGCTTGGCCGTCATGGTGATCGACACCCTCGTGTCGAGGTGATCCGCCATCAGCTCCTCGAGCTCCAGCAGCCCCGGTGGCCGGAGGCCGGTCGGCTCGGACGCGCCGGTCCCGCCCGACGTCGGCTCGTCGGTCGCTGCAGCACCGTTTGCCGCTGATCCGTCGAGGCTGTTCTCCAGCTCGATCCGTTCGCGGACGAGCTGCTCGACGTCGCGGACGCTCAGGGCTTCGGCCACCGTCCGCTTGGCCAGCGCCTCCTGGTAGGCGCGGTCGGGGTGACCCAGGATCGCCTTGGCGTGACCGGCGCTGATCAGCTGCTCACCCACCAACCGCTGGACTGCCGGCGGAAGCTGGAACAGACGCAGGAGGTTGGTGACCGCGGACCGACTCCGACCGACCCTCTGCGCCACCTGCTCCTGGGTGTAGGAGAAGTCCTCGATCAGCTGTTGGTAGGCCGCCGCCTCTTCGAGCGGGTTCAGATCCTGCCGATGGAGGTTCTCCACCAACGCCTGCTCGAGGGAGGAGACGTCATCGGCGGTTCGCACCACCACCGGGACCGTTCGAAGGCCGGCTCGCTTGGCCGCCCGCAGACGACGCTCCCCGGCGATCAGCTCGTAGCCGTCGTCGAGCTCGCGAACCAGGACCGGCTGGAGGACACCCAGCTCTTTGATGCTGTCCGAGAGCCCCTCGAGCGACTCCTCGTCGAAGGCACGGCGGGGCTGGTAGGGGTTCGGTCGGATCGACTCGATCGGGACCTCGGACAACCCGGCCGCGACGGCATCGGGATCCTCACCGGCCCCAGCCGGGATCAACGAGGTCAACCCTCGTCCCAGTCCGCTCTTACGCGCCACCGCTCACCTCCCGGGCCAGCTCCCTGTAGGCCACGGCACCCCGGGAGCTCGGATCGAACGTCGTGATCGGCTGGCCGTAG
>CAYZFZ010000398.1:1722-2858 GCA_964477795.1 uncultured Bifidobacterium sp. | reverse complement strand
AGGGCAAGGATCGCCCTGTGGTGATCATCGGGCGGCGTGCGGCGAACCTCGTCGGTGTACCACTCACCTCCAAGCCACACGACAACGAACACCAGGTCACGGTGGGCGCTGGGCCGTGGGACAACAGCGGTCGGCCGAGCTTTGCCAAGGTCGAGCGCCTGCTGGAGGTGGATCCCGCCCAGGTGAGGCGCGAGGGCGCGGTGCTGCCGCGGACGGCATTCGACGCGGTGGTGAAGGGCGTACAGCGGTTCGCCGCGCGCTGAGCGTGACCATGCTGGGGCGGAGGACACCGCCGACCCGAGATTCCTGCTGATTTTCTCGGGTCTCTCTTTCCGTGAGCGAAATTGAGGAATACCGTACGAAGTGTGGACGGATTCGTACGGGCCTCCCTGGGCACCCGGATGCGCCGCGCCGTCGTGTGCGGCGCGGCGCTCGGTGTCGTCGGCCTCGGCCTGTCGCCGGTGGCCCACGCCGAGGGAGCGGCTCGCGTCGAGGCCGACGTGCAGTGCGACGCGACCGGCCGCGGGGTGCTCGATCTCACCCTCGTGAACGATGGTGGGGTCGCCGCCAGGTTCGAGGTGCTGGCCCCTTCGCCGTCAGCGGTCACGCAGGTGCTCGTCGGGCCGGGCGAGGCGTACGCGGTCACACTCACCGGTCTCGTCGACGGCCAGTTTGCGCTGCTCGTGGCCATCGATGGCGTTCCCTCGCAACTCACCGTGGCGATCGCCTGCGCACTTCCCGTGGTGCAGAGCGGTGGTCCCACCGGCCAGTCGGGCGTCGCCGGCGCCCATGAGTTGCCGCGCACCGGGGCGTCAGCCCACCTCGCCGTTGTGGCGGGCGCGCTCGTGGGGTGTGGCGCCCTCGTCACGGCGCTCGGTCGTCGCCGCCCGGCCGCGCGATAAGGCGTGCTCGCTCGCCGCGCAGAACTCGTAGCCTGCACCCCGTGAAGCTCATCAGGGTCGGTGTCTTGGGGTGCGGCAATGTCGGCGCCCCGCTCGTGGCGTTGATCGCCCGTCAACAGGCGGCGATCGAGGCGCGCACGGGCGTACGTCTTGAGGTCGTGGCGGTGGCGGTGCGCAACCTTTCCAAGGCGCGCGAGGTCGCGCTCCCGGCGGGGGTGCTCACCCGCGACGCGA
>CAYZFZ010000398.1:0-1712 GCA_964477795.1 uncultured Bifidobacterium sp. | reverse complement strand
CGATGGCGGTGGTGAACGACCCCGAGATCGACGTGGTGGTGGAGGTCATCGGCGGCATCGAGCCGGCACGCGAACTCATCACCACCGCGCTGCGCAACGGCAAGCCGGTGGTCACCGGCAACAAGGAACTCCTCGCCAATGTCGGTGCCGAGTTGTTCGCCGCCGCCGACGAGGCCGGCGTCGACCTGTTGTTCGAGGCAGCCGTCGCCGGTGGCATCCCCATCGTGAGGGCTCTGCGTGAGAGCCTGCGCGGCGAACCGATCCGCCGCATCATGGGCATCATCAACGGCACCACCAACTTCATCCTCACCAAGATGACCGAGGAGGGCGCCGACTACGCGGCGGCGCTCGCCGAGGCGCAGGCGCTGGGTTTCGCCGAGCGCGACCCCACGGCCGACGTGGAGGGCTACGACGCCGGGGCGAAGGCGGCGATCATGGCCACCATCGCGTTCGGCGCGAAGGTGGTCGCCGGCGACGTGTACCACGAGGGCATCAGCGGCGTCACCGCCGCCGACATCGCGATGGCCAGGCGGCTGGGCTATGTGGTCAAGCTGCTCGGCATCGCCGAGGCCGATGCCAGCGGGGCGATCGGGGTGCGCGTGCACCCGACGATGGTGCCGCTCACCCACCCGCTGGCCAGCGTGAGGTCCAGCTTCAACGCGGTGTTCGTCGAAGGCGGCGCGGTCGGCTCGCTCATGTTCTACGGCCGCGGTGCCGGTGGCTCGCCCACGGCCAGCGCCGTCCTCGGCGACATCATCGACGCGGCGGTGAACCTCGCCAACGGCACCCACGGTGCGCTCGGCACGTTCGGCCGGGCCGCGATCCTGCCCATCGACGAGACCTCGGCGGAGTACCTGCTCAGCATGGAGGTCGCCGACCGCCCCGGCGTGCTGCACGCGGTTACCGGTGTCTTCGCCCGCCACGGTGTCAGCATCCGCGCCGCCGAGCAGGAGGGCAACGCGCCCGATGCGCGGCTGGTGTTCATCACCCACACCGCCCGCGAGGCAGCGGTGCAGGCGACCGTGCGCGAGCTGCGCGACCTCGACGTCGTGCGCAACGTCGGCAGCCTGCTGCGCGTGATCGGCGCCTGATCCATGGCCTCCGTGCGCTATGTCTCCACCCGCGGCAGTGCCCCCGAGCTGTCGTTCACCGACGCCCTGCTGGCCGGCCTGGCCACCGACGGGGGGCTGTACGTGCCCGCCGAGTGGCCCGCGCTGCCGGCCCGCGTGCCCGGTGCCACCTACGCCCAGCGGGCGGCGCAGATCGTCCAGCTGTTCGTGGGCGACGACCTGCCCGCGGCCACCGTGCAGCGCCTGTGCGACGAGGCCTACGCCACCTTCGCCCACCCGGCCGTGGTGCCGCTGGTGCAGCTGCACCACGAGCACTTCGTGCAGGAGCTGTTCCACGGCCCCACGCTCGCGTTCAAGGACGTCGCGCTGCAGCTCGTCGGCCGCCTGTTTGACGAGGTGCTGCGCCAGCGCGGCCGGCGGGTCACCATCGTCGGCGCCACCAGCGGCGACACCGGCTCGGCGGCCATCGACGGGGTGAAGGACTGCGCCAACGTCGACATCGTCATCCTCTACCCGCACGGCCGCACCAGCGACGTGCAGCGCCGGCAGATGACCACCGTCGATTCCCCCAACGTGCGCGTCGTCGCCGTCGAGGGCACCTTCGACGACTGCCAGGACATGGTGAAGGCGATGTTCAACGAC
>CAYZFZ010000397.1:0-2859 GCA_964477795.1 uncultured Bifidobacterium sp. | reverse complement strand
AGGATCAGCAGCCTGGGCTCGTGCAGCAGGCCCACCGCGATGTTGGCCCGCCGCTGCATGCCACCGGAGTAGGCATCGATGCGGTCGTCGGCGCGATCGCCGAGGCCGACGAGGGCGAGCGTCTCCTCGATGCGCTCGTCGAGTCGCTTGCCGCGCATGCCCTGCAGGCCGCCGAAGAAGCGCAGGTTCTCGCGGGCGGTCAGGTCCTCGAACAGCGCGATCTGTTGTGGAACGAAGCCAACCAGGCGCTTCTGCGGGTTGGCGTCGGTGCTCACCGGCACGCCAGCCAGGTGCACGGTGCCGGCATCGGCGGCAAGGATGCCGGCGATCATCGAGATCGTCGTCGTCTTGCCCGCGCCGTTCGGCCCGAGCAGCCCGTAGGTCTCGCCGGCCGCGATTCGGAAGCTGACACCGTCGACCGCGACCCGCTCGCCGAAGCGGCGCACCAGCCCATCGACCTGGAGCATCGGAGCATCGGAGCTGATCACGGTGCCCAGCTTCCCACGCCCGCCGCGGGCTACCACGACAGCACGCCACGGTGGCGGTGCAGCAGGGATCGGGGCACGAGCGGGCGGCGTGCCACGCTGGGCCGATGGACGTGCCGATCAGCGGTCACTGCGCACCCGGCTTCGAGGGCGTGCGCGACGCGTTCGCCGCCAACTTCGCCGAGCGCGGTGAGGTCGGTGCCGCGGTGTGCGTGATGGTGCACGGTGAGCCCGTCGTCGATCTCGTCGGCGGCTGGGCCGACGCGGCGCGTACCAAGCCGTGGCAGCCCGACACGCTCGTCAACTTCTACTCCGTCGGCAAGGCGATCGTTGCCCTGCTCGCGCTACAACTGGTGGACGACGGCCTGCTCGCGCTCGACGACCCGATCGCGACGGTGTGGCCCGAGTTCGCGGCCGGCGGCAAAGAACACGCGACGGTGCGGATGGCACTGTGCCACCAGGCCGGCGTGCCTGCGATCCGCGAGCGGATGACGAACGACGATCTGTGGCACTGGCAGCGCATGGCGGATGCGCTCGCGGCCAGTGAGGCCTGGTTCGAGCCCGGGTCGCGGCACATGTACCACACCAACACGTACGGCCATCTCGTGGGCGAGATCGTGCATCGGGCGACGGGCCGCATGCCGGGCGAACGGCTGCGCGAGGTGACCGAACCACTCGCCGCCGACGTGCACTGGGGTCTCACCGCGGGCGAGCAGGCGCGCTGCGCCGAGCTGATCTGGGCGCCACCGCGTTCGATGGACGGCATCGACCCGTTCGCGATCGCAGGTGAGGCGCACATCCCGATGATGAGCTACTTCAACCCGCCCGGCTACGCGTCCAACGGCGTCGTCAACACCGCCGACTGGCGCGGCGCGCAGGTCCCGTCGACAAACGGGCACGGCACCGCCACGGGGCTCGCCCGCCTCTACGCCGCGATCGTCGACGGCGGGCTGCTCTCACCGGCACTGCTCGCGGAGGCCACGCGCGTGCAGTCGGAGGGGCCCTGCCCGGTGCTGGGCGAGGAGGTCGCGTTCGGCCTCGGCTTCACGCCCACCTCGACGCGACGGCCGCTGGGCACGAACCCGCGCAGCTTCGGTCACTTCGGCACCGGCGGCTCGCTCGCGTTCGGCGACCCCGACGCGGGCCTCTCGTTCGGCTACGTGATGAACCACGTCATCCCGCGCTGGCAGAGCACTCGCAACCGGGCGCTGATCGACGCGGTCTACGCCTCGTTCTGACGTGCGGCGCGCACGACTGTGCGCTCGAGGATGCCGAGCGTCGCCCGCAGTGCACCCTCCTGCAGGATCGGGAAGATGTTGCGCTCGCGCCACACCGGGTGGATGGTGGACCAGTCGTAGTACGAGGTGACCACCGTGCCGGCCCCGTCCGCCGCGGGCTCCAGCCGGTAACCGTAGATGTGCCCGATCGGCGGGTCGAGTTGGCCGTGGATCGTCCACGCGATCTCGCGGTCCTGCTCGAACGTCACGATCTCGACGGTCACGTCGTAGCGGCCCAGCGGGTAGTCGTTGAGCGACTCGCGGTCCATGTGCACGACGAACCGGTCGCCGACGGCCGAGGCCGGCTCGCCCGTTGCATCCTGCAGCATGCCGGAGCTGTCGATGGCGACATGGCCGTGGGGGTCGCACAGCACCGCGAAGATGGTGGCGGCGTCGGCGGGGATGGTGCGCTGGACGTCCATGCGCTCGGCGGTGGTCGGTTCGGTCATCGCCGGAGTCTGCCACCTCCTGGCGCGCTACCGTGCCGAAGATGAGCGCCGTCACCGCCGGCATGGTGTGCAGCCACCATCACCTGTACTCGACGCTCGCCCGCGGCATGCCGGCGCCACCGCAGCAGCCCACCCGGTTCGTCGAGATTCTCGAGCAGGTGTGGTGGCGGCTCGACGTCGCACTCGACGAGGAGATGATCCGCTGGTCGGCGATGCTCGGTGCGGTCGAGGCGCTGCAGTGCGGCACGACGGCCATCGTCGACCACCACGAGTCGCCGTCGGCCATCGAGGGCAGCCTGTCCGTCATCGCCGACGCGTGTGCGGCGGTGGGCGTGCGCACGAACCTGGCCTACGGCGTCACCGATCGCCATGGCGCCGACGGTGCACGCCGCGGCCTGGAGGAGAACGAGCGCTTCCTGCGCGCGGGCGGCCGCGGCATGGTGGGCGTGCACGCGGCGTTCACGTGCACCGACGACACGCTGCGCGCTGCGGCCGGGTTGGCTGCCGACCTCGGTGTCGGCGTGCACATTCACGTCGCGGAGGGGCCCGACGACGCGACGGCCGGGCGGCGCCTGCACGACCTCGCCCGCGACGACTGGCACCTCGTGCACTGCGTGTACCTCGATCGTGAGTTGCCGGGCACGATCG
>CAYZFZ010000396.1:0-2872 GCA_964477795.1 uncultured Bifidobacterium sp. | reverse complement strand
GAGCCGCACAACGGACTATGGCCACGAAGGCAGAAAGAGGTAGAGCGAACCCCTGAGGACAACCCCAGCCTGACACTGGGAAAGAGGTGAACACCGACGGTGCATGGCGCCGGCCGCAAGGTGCAGGGAGCCGGGGCGCCAGGTGGGTGCGCACGGTGCCGGCGACCGATCCCCACCCTCCGTCGCCCCCGCAGCACTGTCACCCGACCGAGGTGGAGCCGCAGTCAATCGGCCGGCGCCGCCCAGTTCGCACGCGTTCACGTCTTTCAGATTCCGAATTCGGGTCCCGACCGCAGGACGCCCCTCGACACGTCCAAGTCCGCGCTGCGGGCATCGAATTCTGAAAGAAGTGAACACGGAGGGCGCATGGCGGGCACCGTCGCCGGGGGCGGGCGAAGGGTGTCGGGCGAAGGGTGTCGGGCGAAGGGTGTCGAGCGGAGGGTGTCGGGCGGCAGGCGGGCAGGCGGGCAGGCGGGAGTGTTTGCCGGATCGGGCGGCTCACTGTGCCCAGCACGGTGATGGAGCTGCGACCGATCACGGGGCTGACCCTGCGGCGAGCGATGTTCGCTGTGCTCTTGCGCGCCGACCGGCCGTTGTCGGCGCACGACGTGCTCGCCGCACTGCATGCCGAGGGCGTGACCACGCCCCCGCTCACCGTGAAGCAGCCGGCGCAGGTGATCGCCGACATGCTCGGTTACCAGGTACGGGCGGGCCGGGTGCGGCGCACGGCACGCGGGCGCTACGTGATCGTCGCCTCCTCGATGAGCCGCTCGACGCGACAGCGCTGCCTGCGGTGGCGCGAGCGGCTGGAGCGCTAGAGCGAGCTGCGCAACAGTTCGAGGGTGCGGTCCCACGACTCGGTGGACGCCTCGGCGGCGTACACCTCGGGGCGCGAGTCGTTGAAGAACGCGTGGTGGGTGCCGGGGTGGATGTGCAGCGTCGCGTCCTTGCCCAGCTCGCGCAGCTGGGCCTGCAGGGCGCGGCTCGCCTCGGGGCCGGCGAAGTCGTCGAACTCGGCGTACTCGCCGACGATCTTCGCCGAGATCGCCGCCCAGTCGGGCTGCGCCGTGGGCCACGGGATGACGCCGTAGTAGGGTGCGACCGCGGCGACCGCATCGGGACGCTGGGCGGCCACCACCAGGGCGAGCCCGCCGCCCATGCAGTAGCCGACGACACCGACGTGCGAGCGACCGGACCGCTCTTGCAGCAGCGCAATGGCCCCGCTGAGATCCTTGCCGGCCTGCTCCAGGTTCATCGCCATCATCAGCTTGCCGGCACCGTCCGGCTCGGTGGTCGACTCGCCGTGGTACAGATCGGGGGCCAGCGCGGTGAAGCCTTCGGCAGCGAAGCGGTCGACCACGTCCTTGATGTGCGGCACCAGGCCCCACCACTCCTGGATGACCAGCACACCGGGGCCGCTACCCGCGATGTACCCGTCGCACGTGTGACCATTGCTCTTGAACGTGACCATCTCACCCATGCCGGCGACTGTACCGCGACGCCTGCGCGCCCATCGTCACGGGCGGATCGCGTTGAGCGCCGCCATCGCCGACCCGCGGGCCCCCGCCATGTCCAGATCGGGGACGACGAGGAACTCGGCGACCGCACGCTGCTCCTGGCGCAGCAACGTGTGTTGCGACACGAGTGCCAGGAACCAGTCGCGGAAGTGCGGCTCCGCCTCCACCACACCGCCGCCGACGAAGTAGGCATCGGGGTCGGTGAAGTTGGCGGCGAGTGTGAACATGCGGCCGATCGCCATCGCCTGCTGCTCGAAGATCTTCAGCGCCATCTCGTCGCCGTCCTGGGCGAAGCCGCGCACGGCCTTGGCCGCATCGGAGATCGGCTGGACGGCGAGCGGGTGATCGGGGTACTGCGTCAGCCAGTACGGCAGCAGGTTGTTGACGATGCCGCTGAGCGACGCCACGCTCTCCAGATCTCCGTCGAAGCCGCAGTTGCAGTGCGGTACCGGCTGACCAGGCCGCAGCAACCCGTCCATCGGGATGTGCACATGGCCCAGCTCGCCGGCCATCCCGGAGGCGCCGCGGACGACCGCGCCCATCTCGATGACGCCGCCGCCGAGGCCGGTGCCGACGATCGCGGCGACCGACGATCGCTTCGCCGACTGCTCGCCGTAATGCTGCTGGTGGGCGTACAGCGACGCCGCGTTGCCGTCGTTGTTGTAGATGACCGGGACGTGCAACGCCGCCTCCACCGCACTGCGTACGTCGAACCCCCACCACACCTGCTGGGCGAAGTTGGTGGAGCCGCGCTGCGAGATCACTCCATCCGCGCTCGCCGGCCCAGGGGTGTCCAGGCCGACGGCCAGCACGGTGCGATCCGCCGCACCGGCTGCGCCCAGCGCGGCTGCGCACACCTGGACGATTGCCTCGATCGCGGCGGGCGGCCCCTCGTTCACGCGGCTGGGTACCTCCACCATGCGGTCGATCAGGAAGCCACCGTCCTCGGTGAGCACCGTCGCGTTCGTCTTCGTTCCCCCGACATCGACACCGATCACTGCCGTCACGATCAGCGACCCTATCCGACGAAGTTTGTACGGGAACAAAGCGCGGTCTGTACGCCACCAGGTGTGACAACTACGATGCCGGACATGACCGCGCTCGACACCCACGCCGCAGATGCCTTCGCCAACGACCGCAAGCACGTCTTCCACTCGTGGAGCGCGCAGGGCGCGCTGAACCCGGCCGTCGTCACGCGCGCCCAGGGCAGCGAGTTCTGGGTGGAGGACGGCACCAAGTACCTCGACTTCTCCAGCCAGCTGGTCAACGTCAACATCGGGCACCAGCACCCCAAGCTCGTCGAAGCCATCCGCGAGTACGCGGAGAAGCTGTGCACCGTCGCCCCCTTCCACGCC
>CAYZFZ010000395.1:0-2874 GCA_964477795.1 uncultured Bifidobacterium sp. | reverse complement strand
GCGCGTGCGTGAGCCGGGTGCGCTGATGGTCGTCGGGGAACACGAACACCTGCGTCTTGCCGGCCAGCCGGCGGAACGCGTTCGCGTGCAGGATGCGGTCGCGGTCGCGCTCGAAGGCCGTGCGCCACGGGTCGGGTTCCTCCTCGACGGCACGGTCGCCGGCACCGACCGATCGCGTCGCCAGGATGGCCAGCGACGAAGCCTCGCGCTCCTCACGCGCGTCGCGGGGCAGCAGCAGCCGGCTGCCGGAGCCCGCCCACGAATCGGCATGGGCCAGGCGCACGTCGCCCGCGTGATGACCCGCCATGGTGGATGCCCACCGTTCGGCGCGTTCGTCGATGCCGGTCATGTCCCGAAGGGTATCCGTCGCCCGCCCCGGCAGGCGGGACACGCACCTCGGACACGCACCTCGGACGCGCACCTCGGACACGCACCTCGGAGTCGCATTCGTTCCCGGCTGCTCCGTGGCCTGCCCGATAGCCTCAAGAGGTCCTATGAGCTCCTTCGTCGACGAAGCCCAACTCAACGTGCGCGGTGGTGACGGTGGCGCGGGCTGCGTCTCGTTCCGCCGCGAGGGCCCGGTCGCCTTCGGCGGGCCCAACGGCGGCGACGGTGGCAAGGGCGGCGACGTGTGGCTGGTGGCCGACCGCAACGTCGCCTCGCTGCTCGCGTTCCGCGACCATCCCCACCGCCGCGCGGCCGACGGCGTGCACGGCTCGGGCAAGGATCAGCACGGCAAGCGCGGCAAGGATCTGGAGGTCATGCTCCCCGAGGGCACGGTGGTCACCGACCTACACACCGGCGAGCTGCTCGCGGATCTCGCCAACCACGGCGACCGCTGGCTGGCCGCCGCCGGTGGCCGCGGTGGCCGGGGCAACGCCAAGTTCGCCTCCAACCGCCGCCGCGCGCCGTCGTTCGCCGAGCAGGGCGAGGAGGGCGACGAGCACTGGCTGAAGCTGGAGCTGAAGCTGATGGCCGACGTCGCGCTCGTCGGCTTCCCGAACGTCGGCAAGAGCACGCTCATCAGCGTGATCAGCGCGGCCAAGCCGAAGATCGCCGACTACCCGTTCACCACGCTCGAGCCGAACCTCGGCGTCGTGCGCTACAACGACACCGAGTACGTCGTCGCCGACATCCCCGGCCTCATCGAGGGGGCCAGCGAGGGCAAGGGGCTCGGCCACCGCTTCCTCAAGCACATCGAGCGTGCCCGCGTGCTGTGTGTGATGGTGGATCTCGCCGCGATCGACGGGGTGGATCCGCACGAGCAGGAGCGCGTGCTGCTGCAGGAGCTGGAGGCCTACCGGCCCGAGCTGCTGGAGCGGCCGCGCCTCGTCGTCGGCACGAAGAGCGACTCTGCCGTGTACGACTGGGATGGCGAGCAGATCTCGGCGATCACCAACCAGGGCGTGCGCGAGCTCGTCGGCCGGATGGCCGCGCTCGTGCATGCTGCTCGCGCCGAGCAGCCCGACACCGAGGGCATCGTCATCATCCGCCCCAACGCGGACGGCGCGCGCGTCGAACGGCTGGGGGAGCACGAGTTCCGGCTCGTCGGCCGCCAGGTCGAGCGGCTCGTCGCGCTCAACGACGTCACCACCCCCGAGGCGCTGTCCTACATCGATCACCAGCTCAAGCGCATCGGTGTGCCTCGCCTGCTCACCCGTGCGGGTGCCTCCGACGGCGACATCATCTGGATCGCGAAGTTCAGCTTCGAGTACCAAGAGGAAGTCTGACGATGAGGGTCGTCGCCAAGATCGGCACGTCGTCGCTCACCGACGACCGCGGCGTCATCGACGCCTCGATCATCGACGCCGTGTGCGACCAGCTGGCCCAGTTGCGTGCTGCCGGCCACGAGGTCATCTTGGTCAGCTCGGGCGCGGTGTCGGCCGGCCAGGCCGCGCTGGGCATGCCCTCGCGCCCCACCGACGTCATCACGCTGCAGGCCATCTCCGCCGCCGGGCAGAGCCGGCTGATGGAGCACTACAACCGCTCGCTGGGCCGCCACTCGCTGGTGGCCGCACAGGTGCTGCTGGTGCCCCACGACTTCGTCGATCGCCGCCAGTACCTGCACGCCCGCCAGACGCTGGTGCGCCTGCTGGAGCTGGGTTGCGTGCCGATCGCCAACGAGAACGACGCCATCGCCGACGACGAGATCCGCTACGGCGACAACGACCGCATCGCCGCGCTCGTCGCCCAGCTCGTCGGCGCCGACGTGCTGGTGCTGCTCACCGACACGCCGGGCCTGTACACAGCCGACCCGCGCACGGATCCCACCGCCGAGCTGGTGGAGGTCGTCGCCGCCGACGACCCACTGCTGTCGGTGGCGGCGACGGCACCCGGCAGCCTCCGGGGCAGTGGCGGCATGGCCTCCAAACTGTCCGCCGCCCGGATGGCCTCGTGGTCGGGTGTCCGCGCGGTGATCGCGCAGGCCTCGCAGCCGGGCGTGCTGGTCGACGCCGTGAAGGGGCTGGGCGTCGGCACCACGTTTCTAGCCAGCAGCCGCAACCTGCCGGCGCGCAAGCTCTGGATCGGCTTCGCCACCAACGTCGAGGGTGCGGTCGTCATCGACGACGGTGCCCGCCGCGCACTGCTCGAGCGTGGCACCTCGCTGCTGCCCGCCGGCATCGTCGACGTGGTGGGCGCGTTCGTGGAGGGCGACGTGGTGGATGTGCGCGACCTCAGCGGCACGGCCATCGCGCGCGGTATCACCCTGTGCGACGCCGACGTACTGCGCGCCGTGCGCGGCAAGCGCACCAGCGACCTGCCGCCCGACGTCGCCCACGAGGCGATCCACCGCGACGACCTGCTCGTCCTCGTCTGATTCCGCCCGCTCGGGCCGGCCGCGATGCTGCCGGACGCGCCTCAGCACACATGCGT
>CAYZFZ010000394.1:0-2911 GCA_964477795.1 uncultured Bifidobacterium sp. | reverse complement strand
CGAGACCGAGGTTCGCTTCGACCGGGCGGAGAAGCCGGGGGTCAGCAACCTGCTGGAGATCCTGGCCGCGTGCACCGGTGAGGCCCCCGAGGCGCTGGCCACCCGCTACACGCAGTACGGCCCGCTCAAGCGCGACGCCGGCGACGCGGTGATCGAGCTGCTCGCGCCGATCCAGGCCCGCTACGCGGAGCTGATCGCCGACCCGGGCGAGCTGCAGTCCTTGCTGCGCCGCGGCGCGGGCAAGGCGCGCACCGTCGCCGCCGCCACCCTTGCCCGGGCGCAGGCCGCGGTGGGCATGCTGCCTGCCTGACCCTGTGGTGCGGGGTCAGACGTCGTCGGCCTGACGCAGCGCCTTCGCGGCCGGCCCGCGACCCTGCACCAGTTCCACGGTGTCCGCCGCCGACCCAACCGCGTGCAGCATCTCGGCGCCCAGCCGCTCATGGTCGTGGTAGTCGCGGAAGCGTGCGGTGCGTGGCCCGACGACGGTGGCCACGACGCGGGCGAACGTGCCCAGCCCGCTGACCGACTTGCCCACGTCGTGCAGCAGCGCGGCAGCGACCTGCGGGCGCTGCGCCCCGGGTGCGAGCGCGACGAAGCGGCGGGCGACGAGCAGCGAGTGGCGACGGTCCTGCACGGACATGCGGTCCCAGAGGTCGGCTTCGGCCGCGAGCAGGTGGGTGTGGGCCCACGCGACGTCCGTCGCCGGTGGCGGCCGGCGCGACAGCGAGGTCGCGAAGCGCCGTGCGAGGTGGCCTGCGTGACGCAGCGGAGCGAGCACCGTCATCGCTGCTCCGCTCGTGGGTGCGCCTGCCGGTAGACCTGCCACAGCCGCTCCTGGCTCACCTTCGTGTACACCTGCGTGGTGGAGATCGAGGCGTGACCCAGCATCTCCTGCACGATGCGCAGGTCGGCCCCGTGGTCCAGCAGATGGGTGGCGCACGAGTGGCGCAGCACATGCGGTGACAGCTTCCCGGTGAGGCCGACGCGATCGCCGTACTTCGTGACGATCGCCCACCCCGCCTGGCGCGACAGCCGCCCACCGCGTGAGTTGAGGAACACTGCCTCCTGGTCGCCGCGGCGCGCCCAGCGGGCAGGCTCGAGGTGAATGCGGGCGGCCAGCCACTCGTCCATCGCCGCAGCGGCGGCGCGGCCGAAGGGCACGATGCGTTCCTTCGCGCCCTTGCCGAACACGCGCACCAACCGGTTGTCGCGGTCGAGGTCGGCGAGCGACAGCCCGCACGCTTCACTGATCCGCGCACCCGTCGCGTACAGCAGCTCCAGCAACGCCCGATCGCGCAAGGATGCAGGGTCGGTGGCGACGACTGCGCCGAGCAGCCGCTCCACCTCTCCCTCCGTCAGCGGGTGCGGGATCCCGGCGGGCACGCGCACTCCTTCCACGTCCGCGGCCGGGTCGTCGGGGCGGGCGCCCTCCTCCGCCAGGAAGCGGTGCAGCATCCGGATCGCGGCGAGCTGGCGGGCGACGCTGGAGGGCGCCGAGCCCGCCGTCCGCCGCGCCTGCACGAACCGGTCGAGGCCGGTGCGGTCGATCGTCAGCAGCGTCGAGCCCTCGCCGGCCAGCCAGCCGCAGTAGCCGGCGAGGTCTCGCCGGTAGGCGGCCAACGTGTTCGGCGACCTGCCCCGCTCGCTGGCCATCCACGACAGGAACTCCTCCACCGGTTCGGGGAGGAGTTCCTTCATGGCCGCCCGTGCTCGCGCAGCCGCCGCTCCACCAGCAGCAGCCCGACGACGGTCTTCGAGTCGTGGATCTCGCCGGCGAGCACCATGCCGATCGCATCGTCCAGCGACACGTCGAGCACCTCCATGTGCGCCTCCTCGGGGCCGTGCCGGTCGCGGGGGACGTCGCGCAGCTCGGTCGCGAGGTAGAGGGTGAGCACGGAGTCGGTCATCCCGGCGGAGGGGTACATGTCGAGCAGGTGCTCGAGGCGTCCCGCCTCGAGGCCGACCTCCTCGGCCAGCTCGCGGGCCGCCGTCACCTCGGTGGGCTCGCCGGGCACGTCGCGCATCCCTGCCGGTACCTCGATGACCAGGTCGTCGAACGGCGGACGGTACTGGCGCACGAGCACGACGCGCCATGCCCCGTCGGGCCCGGTGCGCAGCGGCACCGCTGCGACGGCGCCGGGCGAGCGCACGATGTCGCGACGGAACGTCTCGCCCTCGGGCGACTCGAAGTCGGCGACCGCGACGTGCCAGAGGTGGCCCTTGTGCACCAGCCGGTCGCCGAGGTGACGGAAGCCGCTCACGACACGCCGTTCATGACACGTCGTCCATCGTGGACGTCAGGCGACCGACGGCGAGGCGGCGTCGTCCACGACCCGCAGCTGCGGCGTGCGCGCCTCGCGGCGCGCCAGCGAGGCGGCGGCCAGCTCGCGGAACAGCGGGTGCGGCCGGTCGGGGCGGCTCTTGAACTCGGGGTGCGCCTGCGTGGCCACCCAGAACGGGTGGTCGACGAGCTCGATGAACTCCACCAGGCGACGGTCGGGCGACAGGCCGGTGCAGCGCAGGCCGGCTGCCTCCAGCCGCGGCTTCCACTGGGCGTTCAGCTCGTAGCGGTGGCGGTGGCGCTCGCTGACGACCGGCTCGCCGTAGGCACGGTGCACCCGGCTGTCCGGTTCGAGGATCGCGTAGTAGGCGCCCAGGCGCTGGGTGCCGCCCTTGTCGCTCACGTCGCGCTGGTCGTGCATCAGGTCGATGATCGGGTAGCTCGTCGACGGGTCCATCTCCGTGCTGTTCGCGTCCACCAACCCCATCACGTTGCGGGCGAAATCGATCGTCATCGCCTGCAGGCCCAGGCACAGGCCGAGGCAGGGGATGTCGTGCTCGCGGGCGTAGCCGGCGGCGGCGATCTTGCCTTCGAAACCGCGGTCGCCGAACCCGCCGGGGATGACGATGC
>CAYZFZ010000393.1:0-2916 GCA_964477795.1 uncultured Bifidobacterium sp. | reverse complement strand
CCTGCAGCGCGCTCTCCACCATCGCCTCGGGCTTCAGGCCGTCGTACTTCTCGTACAGCGCGGGATCGAGCGAACCGCCGTTGACGCCGATGCGGATGGGCAGGCCACGGTCCTTGGCCTCCTGGGCGACGGCCTTGATGTGCTCGGGCCGGCGGATGTTGCCCGGGTTCAGGCGCAGGCCGTGCACCCCGGCCTCCATCGCGGCCAGCGCCATCTTGTACTGGTGGTGGATGTCGGCGATGATCGGGATCGGCGAGCGGGGCACGATCTGCGCCAGCCCCTCGGCCGCCGCCGCCTCGTTGCACGTGCAGCGCACGATGTCGCAGCCGGCCGCGGCGAGCGCGTAGATCTGCTGCAGCGTGCCCTCCACGTCGGCGGTCTTGGTGACCGTCATCGACTGCACGGTGACCGGTGCGCCACCGCCGACGGGCACCTTGCCCACGTGCAGCTGACGGGTGGCGCGACGTTCGAAACTCACGCCGCCCAGTGTGCCAGTTCGCACCGCCGGCGCGGCGCGCGCCCAGACCACCAGCCGCTTCCTACGATTGCCAGATGCGCCGCTTCGACCTCGTCATCTTCGACTGCGATGGCGTGCTGGTCGACAGCGAGCGGTTGATCGTGCAGGTCGAGGCTCGCATCTTCCAGGAGCGGGGATGGGCGCTCACCGAGGACGACGTCATCCGGGAGTTCGTCGGTCTCTCCGACAGCGCCATGCGTGCCCGCCTGTCCGAGCTCGTCGGGGAACAACTGGACGAGGACTGGGACGCCGAGTACACCGAGCGCTACCGAGACGCGCTGGCCCGGGATCTGGAGGCCGTGGATGGCATCTCGGCCGCCATCGACGCCATCGAACGAGCGGGTCTCGCCACCTGCGTCGCCTCCAGCGGGAGCCATCAGAAGATGGCGCTCACGCTCGGCACGACCGGCTTGCTCGCAAGGTTCAGCGGCCGGATCTTCAGCTCCACCGACCCCGAGGTCGCTCGCGGCAAGCCGGCCCCCGATCTGTTTCTCCATGCCGCTGCGCGCATGGGATTCGCACCAGGAAGGTGCGCGGTCGTCGAGGACAGCCCGTTCGGGCTCGTCGCCGCATTGGATGCGGGCATGGCAGCGTTCGGCTTCTCCGGCAGCGTCATCCCGGCCCACCGCCTCGCACTCGCCGGCGTGACGGTCTTCGCCTCGATGTCCGACCTGCCGGCGCTCGTCACAGGAACATGACGGGCGGCGCGGCGCGCGCCTAGCTCTTGGCGAAGTCGAGGTAGAGACCGGTGAGGAACATGAACGCGATCAAGGCGATGCACACCGCGGCCACGGGCATCAGCTTGTTCACATCCGCGTAGTAGCGCCTCCCCCGGCGCGAGCGGATGCGCTCGTAGGTGGCGATCGCGGCGTGGCCGCCGTCGAGGGGCAGCAGCGGGAACATGTTGAACACGCCGACCGACACGTTCAGCGCGGCGATCAGGCTGAGGATGCCCGCCCAGCCGTCGAAGTCGCCGATGTCGTCGCTGACCTTCGTGGCGCCGACGATCGTGCCCGGGCGCGACGTGGGGTCGTCGTTTGTGCCCACGAGATGGCCCCACACGGTGACCGGGTTGAGCACCTTGGCGACGCCGGAGATGGCCTGGCCGACACCGACCAGCAGATCCTTCGGGCCCATGGTGAGGGCGTCGGCGACCGACTGCGACACGCGGTCCTCACCCGTGGGCGAGACGCCGAGGAAGCCGCGTACCTCGTCGGGGAAGGCAGGGTTCTGGATGAGCGTGGCCTCGACGGTGAGCGGCTGGCCGTCGCGCTCGATCTGCAGGCTGAGTGTGTCGCCGGGCGGCGTGGCGGCGAGGATGGCGCGCATCGCGTCGCCGGTGGTGACGGTGGCGCCGTCGATCGAGCGCACGATGTCGCCCTCCTGCAGCCCCGCATCGGCGGCGGGGGTGTCGGCCGACACGGCAGCGAGGCGCACGACACCGGTCTCCTCCGGCCGGCCCCACGCGAGGTACACGCCGACGATGAGCACGAAGGCGATGATCATGTGCATCACCGAGCCGGCGGTGATCACCCACATCCGCCGGGCGTAGGTGCCCTGCCGGTAGGTGCGCGGCTCGTCCTCGGGGGCCACCTCGTCGACGTTGGTCATCCCGATGATCTTCACGAACCCGCCGAGCGGGATGGCGCGCACGCCGTACTCGACGCCGTTGCGGTGGGTGCTCCAGATGCGCGGCCCGAAGCCGAGGAAGAACTGGGTGGCCTTCATGCCGCTCTTGCGGGCGGTCCAGAAGTGGCCGAGCTCGTGGAGCACGATCGACACCGTGAGGCCGACGGCGAAGATGAAGTACCACTTGCTGTACACGGCGAGCAGCACGAAGGCGAGCACCCATGCGGCGATGCCGATGAGCATCGTCGAGCGCTCGATCACCTCCGGCGTCTCGCCCTGCGTGCCGCCGGAGACGACCTCCACCTTCATCCGCTCGAAGCGGCTGGTCTGCTGGGCCTCTTCCTGTGCCGTTTCTTGCGTCTCGTTGCTCATGTGGGAAGCACCTCCTGGGCCACCACCCTGGCACGGGCGTCGGCGGCGATGATGTCGTCGATGGTGTGGTGGGGGCCCGGCTCGTAGCGCTGCAGCGCCGCGTCGTCGACCTCCGCGATCTGGTGCCAGCGCAGGCGGCCGGCGAGGAACGCCTCCACCGCCACCTCGTTGGCCGCGCTCAGCCACGCCGGAGCGGTGCTGCCGATGCGCCCCGCCTCGTAGGCGAGCGACAGGCAGCGGAAGGTCGCGGTGTCGGGCGCCTCGAAGTCGAGGCGGCCCAGCGACGCCCAGTCGATGCGGCCGAACGGAGTACCGATGCGCGCCGGGTAGGCCAGCGCGTAGCCGATGGGCAGGCGCATGTCGGGCATTGACAGCTGGGCGATGGTGCTGCCGTCGGT
>CAYZFZ010000392.1:0-2934 GCA_964477795.1 uncultured Bifidobacterium sp. | reverse complement strand
GACAGGCGGTGGGCGATCACGAAGCTGGTGCGACCACCGCGGAGCTTGGCCATCGCCCGCTGGATGAGCACCTCGGTGCGGGTGTCGACCGAGCTGGTGGCCTCGTCGAGGATGAGGATGCTCGGGTTCGACAGGAACGCGCGGGCGATCGTGAGCAGCTGCTTCTCGCCGGCGCTCACCGAGCTGCCCTCGTCGTCGAGCACCGTGTCGTAGCCCTGCGGCAGGGAGTGCACGAAGCGGTCGACGTAGCACGCCTTGGCCGCGGCGACGATCTCCTCGTCGGTGGCGTCGGTGTTGCCGTAGGCGATGTTGTCGCGGATGGTGCCGCCGAACAGCCAGGTGTCCTGCAGCACCATGCCCATCTCGCCGCGCAGCTCGGCGCGGGGCATCTGCGAGATGTCGCGCCCGTCGAGCAGGATGGCGCCTCCGTTGAGCTCGTAGAAGCGCATGATCAGGTTCACCAGTGTGGTCTTGCCGGCGCCCGTGGGGCCCACGATGGCGACGGTCTGCCCCGGCTCGGCGACGAGTGAGAGGTGCTCGATCAGCGGGGTGTCGTCGCGATAGCGGAACGACACGTCGGCGAACTCCACCCGGCCCTGCACCGGCTGGGGGTGGGCGGTGGGCGGCGCGTCGGGCGTCTGCTCGGGCGCATCCAGCAGCTCGAACACCCGCTCGGCGGAGGCGATGCCCGACTGCAGCACATTGATCATCGAGGCGGTCTGGGTGAGCGGCTGGGCGAACTGGCGTGAGTACTGGATGAACGCCTGCACGTCCCCCAGGCCCAGCGAGCCGTTGGCCACCTTCAGCCCGCCGAGCACCGCGATGGCGACATAGTTGAGGTTGCCGATCAGCACGGTGGCGGGCTGGATGCAACCGCTGATGAACTGCGCCGAGAAGCCGGCCTCGTAGAGCTGGTCGTTGGTGGCGTCGAAGCGGGCCTGCGCCTCGCGCTGGCGGCCGAACGCCTTCACGATCGGGTGCCCGGTGAACGTCTCCTCGACCTGCGCGTTGAGTGCGCCGGTGTGCTTCCACTGGGCGATGAACCGGCTGCGCGAGTGGCCGGCGATCTGCTTCATCACCCAGATCGACAAGGGCACGGTGACGATCGCGACGAGCGCCAGTTCCCAGGAGATCCAGACCATCATCGCGATCACGCCGACGATGCTGAGCACGCCCTGCAGCAGCTGGCTCAGCGACTGCTGCATGCTCTGCGCGACATTGTCGATGTCGTTGGTGACGCGGCTGAGCAGGTCGCCACGCGCCTGGCGGTCGAGGTACGACAGCGGCATCTGGTGCAGCTTCGCCTCCACGTCGGCGCGCAGGCGGTACATCGTGCGCTGCACCACACCGGCCAGCACGTACGCCTGCGCGTACGACAGCACGTAGCCGACCAGGTAGATGCCCACGGCGATCCAGAGCGTGCGGTGCAGGGCGCCGAAGTCGATGCCCGGCCCGCCGTGGGCGGCACGCACGATGCCCTCGAACAGCAGGTTGGTGGCGTGACCGAGGATCTTCGGGCCGGAGACCACGAGCGACACGCTGACGACGGCGAGCGCGAACACGAGGTACGCCTTCGGGCGCTCGGGGCCGAGCCGGCGGAACAGGCGCTTGCTGGAGCCGAAGAAGTCCTTCGACTTCTCGGTGGGCACGCCCACCGTGCTCATCCGGCCGCCGCGCAGCTCGGAGGTGCTGGCCGGCGGGCGCGGCGGCTGCTTGCCGTCGTGGCCGCCGTCGGCGGCGTGATCGTCGTGCGCGTGAGCGTCGTGCGCGTCGTGGCCGCTCATGCCGCGGCCTCCTCGGCGGTGAGCTGCGACTGGACGATCTCGAGGTAGGTGGGGCAGCCGGCCACGAGCTCGTCGTGGGTGCCCAGGCCCACCGGCTCGCCGTCCTCGAGCACCAGGATCTGGTCGGCGTGCTTGATGCTGGTGACGCGCTGGGCGATCATCAGCACGGCCGCGTCGCGGGTGTACGGGACGAGCGCGGTGCGCAGGCGGGCATCGGTGGCCATGTCGAGCGCGGAGAGCGAGTCGTCGAAGAGGTAGACCTCGGGCTTGCGCACCAGCGCGCGGGCGATCGCCAGCCGCTGGCGCTGGCCACCCGAGACATTGCTGCCGCCCTGGGCGATCGGCGAGTCCAGGCCGTCCGGCATCGAGCGCACGAAGTCGGCCGCCTGGGCGACGGTGAGCGCCTCCCACAGCTCGTCGTCGGTGGCGTCGGGCTTGCCGTAGCGCAGGTTGCTGGCGACCGTGCCGCTGAACAGGTACGGGCGCTGCGGCACCAGGCCGATGCGCTGCCAGAGCGCGTCGGTGGCCAGCTCGCGCACGTCGACGCCGTTGACCAGCACGGCGCCCTGGGTGACGTCGAACAGGCGGGCGACGAGGCTGACGAGTGTGGTCTTGCCCGAGCCGGTGCTGCCGATGACGGCGGTGGTCTCGCCGGCGCGGCAGGTGAACGTGACATCGGAGAGCACGGCGTGCTCGGCGCCCGGGTAGCGGAACCCGGCGTCGCGGAACTCGATCGACGCCCCCGCGGGCAGCGCGGCCACCGGGTGCTCGGCGGCGGCGATGCTGGACGGGGTGTCGAGCACCTCCTGGATGCGCTCGGCGCTCACCGATGCGCGCGGCACCAGCGCCGCCATGTAGGTGGCGAGCATGACCGCCATCAGGATCTGGGTGAGGTAGGTGAGGAACGCGATCAGGGCGCCGATCTGCAGGTCGCCGGTGTTCACCCGGCTGGCGCCGAACCAGATCACCGCCACGCTGGAGATGTTGACGATGACGGTGACGGTGGGGAACATCAGGCCCATCAGCCGGCCGCCGCGCAAGGCGGTGGTGGTGAGCTGGTCGTTGCCCACCTCGAAGCGTTCGGTCTCGTACGGTTCGCGCACGAAGGCGCGCACCACGCGGATGCCGGTGATCTGCTCGCGCAGCACCC
>CAYZFZ010000391.1:0-2961 GCA_964477795.1 uncultured Bifidobacterium sp. | reverse complement strand
CCGACTACAAGTGGGACGTCTTCATCCACATGCCGGCCGCGCTGATGTTCGCGATCGGCAACCGGTTCTACGACTGGAAGTACGAGAGCGAGCCCGAGCCGCACATGAACGGCCGGCGCATCTACCACGCTCGCGGCAAGGTGCTGGGCGGCAGCAGCAGCATCAACGGCATGATCTTCCAGCGCGGCAACCCGCTCGACTTCGAGCGCTGGGCCGCCGACAAGGGCATGGAGACATGGGACTACGCCCACTGCCTGCCGTACTTCAAGCGGATGGAGACGTGCCTTGCCGGCGGTGACGAGTGGCGCGGCAGCAGCGGCCCGCTGGTGCTCGAGCGCGGCCCGTCGCAGAATCCGTTGATCGAAGCGTTCCTGCGTGCCACCGAACAGGCGGGCTACCCACGCACCACCGATGTGAACGGCTTTCGCCAGGAGGGCTTCGCCCGCTTCGACCGCAACGTGCACCGCGCACGCCGCCTGAGCGCCGCTCGCGCGTACCTGCACCCCGTGAAGCGGCGCCCGAACCTGAAGGTCACCACGCGCGCAATGGTCAACAAGGTGCTGTTCGAGGGCAAAAAGGCCACCGGCGTGGAGTACACGGTGCGCGGCAAGCGCCACGTCGCCCAGGCCAGCGAGGTCGTGCTGTGCGGCGGCGCGTTCAACACCCCGCAACTGCTGCAGCTCAGCGGCGTCGGCAACGCCAAGGAGCTCGGCAAGTTGGGCATTCCGGTGGTGCACGACCTGCCGGCCGTGGGAGAGCACATGCAGGACCACCTGGAGGTGTACGTACAGCACTCGTGCACGCAACCCGTCTCACTACAGCCCAGCCTGCAGTTCTGGCGGCGGCCCCTCATCGGCCTGCAATGGTTGTTCCGCAAAGGCCCCGGCGCCAGCAACCACTTCGAGTCGGGCGGCTTCGCGCGCAGCAACGACGACGTGCGGTACCCGAACCTGATGTTCCACTTCCTGCCGATCGCGGTGCGCTACGACGGCTCGGCACCAGCCGGCGGCCACGGCTACCAGGTGCACGTCGGGCCGATGTACTCCAACTCGGAAGGCTCGGTGAAGATCGTCTCCACCGACCCGAAGGCCAAGCCCGAACTGCGCTTCAACTACCTGTCGACCGACCAAGATCGTCGCGAGTGGGTTGAGGCCATCCGCACCTCGCGAGCGATCCTGGGGCAAGCGGCGATGGACGAGTTCAACGGAGGCGAGATCTCCCCCGGGCCGCAGGTGCAGACCGACGAGCAGATCCTCGAGTGGGTGCGCCCCGACGGCGAGACCGCGCTGCACCCCAGCTGCACCTGCCGCATGGGCGCCGAGGACGACGACAGCGTGGTCGACCCGCTGACCATGAAGGTGTGGGGCATCGAGGGCGTGCGCGTGTGCGACGCCTCAGCGATGCGCTACGTCACCAACGGCAACATCTACGCGCCGGTGATGATGATGGCCGAGAAGGCCGCCGACCTCATCCTCGGCAACACCCCCCTGCCCCCCGAACCGATCGAGTTCTACCGCCACCAGCAGTAGCCGGCTGCGCTCATTGGTCGTCGGAGCGCTGGACGTCGCCGAGGGCCATCTGCTGCATCTGGCCCATCGACGCCCAGTCGCCAAGGTGGTGGCGCTGCGGTTCGACGTGGGTGCCGGCGCAGTCGGGGTGGACGGCGTGACCACCGATCTCCACCACGTCTTCGCCCTCGCGCAGCTCGAGCCCGCACAGTCGACACTCAGCCATCGCACGCCCCCTCGGTCTCTCAGCCGGACGAGGCGAGTCTACGACGCGTCGTCGAGCATGCAGATCGCGGCCGGTTCACGACAGCACCTCGGGGAAGCCGGGGGCGCGGAGGTCGGTGCCCAGCGCGTCCTCCAAGAGCTTCACCACCTGGCTGCTCCAGGCACCACCGCCGTACTGGCTGCGGGCGCGGATGAACGTCTGCTCGGTGAGCCCGGCGAGATCGAGCGGCACCCCGAACTCGCGGCCGAACCCGGTGGCGAAGCCGAGGTCCTTGCAGGCGAGATCCATCGTGAAGCCGATGTTGTAGCTGCCGTTGAGGATCACCTGGCCCTCGGTCTCGTGCACAAAGCTGTTGCCGGAACTATTGCGAATCGCATCGAACGCCATCGCGAGGTCGAGACCGCCACGCTTGGCCAGCATCAGCGCCTCCCCCACGGACACCAGGTTCACGAAGGCGAGCATGTTCGTGATCACCTTGATCAGTGCCGCGCTGCCCAGCGGGCCCATGTACAGCACCGGATCACCGATCGCGGCCAGCAACTCGCCGTGCTCGCGGAACACCGACTCGTCGCCGCCGACGAGAACGGTGATCTCCCCCGCGGCCGCCTTGTGCACCCCGCCCGTCACCGGCGCTTCCAGCATGCGCACGCCGCGCTCGGCGGCCAGCGCGGCAAGGCGCAGGCATTCGTCACGATCGTTCGTGCTGTTGTCGATCCAGGTGGTACCCGCAGCCATGCCCTGCAACAGCCCCGCCGGGCCGGCCACCACCGTGTCGACCGCCACCGGCGAGGGCAGGCAGGTGAACACGACATCGCTCACCGCGGCCACCTCCTGCGCGGAGCCGGCCCAGCGGGCGCCGAGTGCGAGCAGCGGCGCCGCCGCCTCCCGGTGCAGATCGGTGACCGTGACGGCGTGCCCGGCCCGCACAAGGCTTCCCGCCAGGTGGACGCCCAGATTGCCGAGGCCGACGTACCCGACCCGGCGCGGTGATGTGTCGTGGTTGCTCACTGTGCCAGTGTCGTGCCCCGACCACGCACGCGCAACGGCGGCGACCGCAGCCCCGTGAGGGGTGCGATCGCCGCCGCGGCGAACGAACTGGCGTGTCAGGTCAGGCGAGCCAGGCCTGCCACACGTCGGGGTTGGCATCGACCCACTTCTGGGCGGCGTCGGCGGGCGACATGCCGTCGCGGTCCACGTAGCCGGCGATCTCGCTCTGCTGCTCGGTGG
>CAYZFZ010000390.1:0-2966 GCA_964477795.1 uncultured Bifidobacterium sp. | reverse complement strand
GCCGGCACGGTGCTGCCCACCGAGGGCACCGTGTTCCTGTCGCTGGCCGACGGCGACAAGCCCGCCGGCATCGTCGTGGCCACGCGGCTGCGCGAGCTGGGCCTCGCCATCGCCACCACCCGCGGTACGGGGGAGTACCTCTCCAAGTTCGGCATCGTGGTCGACCAGGTGGTCGGCAAGGTCTCCGACGGGCACGGCATCAACGCGGTCAAGCTGATCGAGAGCGGCCAGATCGCGTTCGTGATCAACACGCCGCAGGGGCGCGGCGGCCGCACCGACGGCGAGCAGATCCGCAAGTCGGCGAACAGCCATCACGTCAGCTCGGTCACCACCGTCGAGGCGGCCCTTGCGGCGGTGCACGGCATGGCCGAGATGGTGGGCCACGAGATCAGCGTGCGGCCGCTGCAGGAGTATCACGCCTGATGGCAGCGGGAGCAGGTTCGGTGCAGGTCGGGTCGTTGACGTTGCCTGCGCCGGTGATGACGGCGTCGGGCACCGCCGGCCACGGCGCCGAGCTGGCACCGTACATGGACCTCGCCGAGCTGGGCGCAGTCGTGGTGAAGTCGCTGGCCGCGTACCCATGGGCGGGCAACCCGGCGCCGCGCGTGCACCCGGCGGGGGTGGGGATGCTCAACGCGGTGGGCCTGCAGGGCCCCGGTGTCACCGCCTGGCTGCGCGACGAACTGCCCGCGCTGGCGGCGACAGGTGCCCGCGTGGTGGCCAGCATCTGGGGCCGCTCGCTCGCCGACTACCGCGCGGCCGCCGAGCAGCTCGCCGGCGCCCCGGAGTGCGTGGTCGCCGTCGAGGTCAACCTGTCGTGCCCGAACCTGGAGGGCCGCCGCGGCATCTTCGCCCACGATGCGGCGCTCTCCGCCGAGGTGATCGCCGCCACGGCCGCGTGCGGGCGCCCGCGGTGGGCGAAGCTGAGCCCGAACACCGACCGTGTGGTGGAAGTCGCGGCCGCGGTGCACGACGCGGGCGCGGAGGCGGTGACGCTGTCGAACACCCTGCTCGGCATGGTGCTCGACCCGGCGACGGGCCTGCCGGCGCTGGGAGCCGGTGGCGGCGGGTACAGCGGCCGGCCGGTGCATGCCGTCGCGGTGCGCACGGTCTTCGACGTGCACGCCGCGCTGCCCGGCCTGCCGATCGTCGGGGTCGGCGGTGTGGCCGACGGCTGGGACGCCGCCGAGCTGATGCTCGCCGGGGCGAGCGCGGTCCAGGTGGGCACGGCCACCTTCGCCGATCCGGCCGCGCCGCTGCACGTGCAACGGGCACTGCTGGCCTGGTGCGCGCGTCACGGCACCACTCCGGCGGCCCTCACCGGTCGCGCGCACCGTGGTGGCCTGACCGCGTGATCTGAAGGATGCCATCGCGCGCTGCTGCAGCAGCGCTAGGGTCTCGCTATGGCAACTCCTCCGCAACTCACCCCCGAACAGCGAGCCAGTGCGCTCGCGAAGGCTGCTGAGGCTCGCGCTGCTCGCGCCGAGCTGAAGAACCAGCTCAAGATGGGCTCGGTCTCGCTCGCCGAGGCGCTGTCGTCCACCGACAGCACCGTCGGCAAGCTGAAGGTCGTGTCGCTGCTGGAATCCCTGCCCGGCGTGGGCAAGGTGAAGGCACGCAAGATCATCGACGACATCGGCATCGCCGACAACCGTCGTGTGCAAGGCCTGGGCGCGCAGCAGAAGCAGGCCTTGCTCGAACAGCTCGGCAAGTGAGGCCATGGCAGCCGGTCCTGCCACTTCCTCGTCGCGCATCTTCATCGTCTCCGGTCCCGGCGGGGTCGGGAAGGGCACGATCGTCAACGCGCTCGCAGAGCGCGACCCTCAGCTCTGGCTGAGCCGTTCCTGGACCACCCGCGCCCAGCGGCAGGGTGAGAGCGACACCGCCTACGTGTGGGCCGAGCGCGCCGCGTTCGAAGCGCGCATCGAGGCCAACGGCTTCCTGGAGTGGACCGATTTCCTCGGCAACTACTACGGCACGCCCACCCCGGAACCCCAGGTGGGGCGCGACGTGGTGCTGGAGATCGAGGTCGACGGCGCGCGCCAGGTGAAGGCGCTGCACCCGGAGGCGGTGCTGATCTTCGTGTTGCCGCCCACGCGCGACGAGCAGCAGCGCAGGCTGCGCGGTCGCGGCGACGACGAGCACAAGATCCACGAGCGGCTGCAGAAGGCACTCGACGAGGAACCCATCGGGATGGCCCTGGCCAACCATGTCGTGGTCAACGACGATCTCGAGCGCACCGTCACCGAGATGATGCAGATCATCGACCACCATCGCATGCTGGGCTGATTCCGCCAGGTACACTGCATCGCTGTTTTCAGGAGGCCTGCAGATGTCCACGCGCTCGTTCGACACCATGATCAACCCGCAGATCGAGGAGCTCCTCGACCGCGTGGACTCCAAGTTCTCGCTCGTCACCCTGGCCGCGCGGCGTGCCCGCCAGATCAACAGCTACTTCAACCAGCTGGGCGACGGGCTCGGTCACATGGTGCCGCCGCAGGTCAGCTCGGTCGCGCGCAAGCCGCTCAGCATCGCCTTCGAGGAGATCGCCGCCGACAAGATCGAGCGTGCGGAACTCGTGGAACCCGCCGAGGCGCCCGACGCCGATGCGGTCGACGCCGCGGTCTGATCCCACCCTTCTCGCCATGCTCGCCGGCAAGCGCATCGTGCTCGGTGTCACCGGGGGCATCGCGGCGTACAAGGCCGTCGAGGTCTGCCGCCGCCTCGTCGACGCCGGCGCGCACGTTGCCCCGGTGATGACAGCCGGCGCCGAGCACTTCCTCGGCCGCACCACCCTGTCGGCGCTGGCCAGCGAGCCGGTGCAGACCAGCCTGTGGGACGAAGCCAGCCCGATCCCGCACACCCGCCTCGGCCAGCGCGCCGATCTGATCCTGGTCGCACCGGCGACAGCCCGGCTGCTCGCCGCGTATGCCGCCGGGCTGAGTACCGATCTCCTCACCAACACC
>CAYZFZ010000389.1:0-2967 GCA_964477795.1 uncultured Bifidobacterium sp. | reverse complement strand
GTCAGATCGCGTTCAACGCGGAGCACGGCATCAACCCGCAGACGATCCGCAAGGCGGTCGGCGACATCCTGTCCCTGCTGCGGCCCGACGAGACGGCGCCCGTGCCCGGCAAGGGCAACCGCCGCAACCGCGAGCGCGACAAGGTGCAGCGCGAGCTGAAGACGATGCCGCAGCAGGAGCTGGCCCGCCTCATCCAGACGCTGGAGGAGGAGATGCACGAGGCCGCGGCGGAGCTGAAGTTCGAGTACGCCGCCCGCCTGCGCGACGAGGTCAACGAGCTGCGCCGCGAGCTGCGCGACGCCGGCTGAGCCGCGGCCCGGCCTGGTCGGGCTCGATCAGAACGTGCTGACGAGAGGGGCGGACAGGACAGTGGCGACCGCGTCGGCGGGCTGGGGGAGCGCGAACAGGTAGCCCTGCCCGAGCCGGCAGCCGAGGCGCACCAGGCGATCGCACTGCAGTTGGGTCTCGATGCCTTCGGCGATCACCTTCAGTCCCGTCTCCGCGGCGAGTGCGATCATGGCCTTCACGACGATGCTCTCCCGCTCGCCGTTGGCGACCTGGCCGGTGAACCTGCGGTCCAGCTTCACGCCCGTCACCGGCAGGCTGGTCAGCGTCTCCAGCGAGGCGAACCCGGTGCCGAAGTCGTCGAGCATCAGGTGCACGCCCATCTCCGCGATCGCGAACAGCTCCTGGCGCACCTCAGCGGGCAGCTCGAACGTCTGGCGTTCGCTGAGTTCCAGCGACAGCGCGTCGGGCGGCAGCTCGTACAGCGCGAGACGGTCGCGGATCGTGTCGAGCAGCGAGTTCACCGGCTTCGTGTCGAACTCGAAGTTCACGGCCAACTGAAGGCCGGGGTTGATGTGGCGGAACTCCACCAGCTTCTGCAGCCCGTCGTCGAGCATGCGGTCGAACAGCGCACCGAGCAGCCCTGCCTGCTGCAGCATGGGCAGGAACTGGTCGGGCTCGCGCACTCCGTCGGGCGACTGCCAGCGGGCGAGTGCTTCCAGGGTGACGACCTCTCCCGTGCGCAGGTCGACGATCGGCTGGAAGTACGCCTTGATGGCACCGCGCTCCATGGCCTCCAGCAGCCCGGTCACCTGGGTGGCATCGGCGAGGGCCGAGTCGCGGATGGCATGGGTGCGCCGGATGGCCTCGTCGGCGATCGCGATCGCACCGTCCAGGCCCGTCTCCGGCCGGCGGCGCCCGATCCCGATCGACGCCGACATCTCGGAGGCGGCGATCGCCTGGCGCAACGCCCGTTCCACCTCGCCGACTTCGTGGTCGGTGGCGCCGATCATGAGCACCCCCAGCCGGTCGCCGGTGATCCTCGCGCCGTAGTGCTCGCCGGCGAGCACCTCGCGCACCACCGTGCCGGCGATGCGCAGCTGCTCGTCGCCGGCCGAGTGGCCGTGCAACTCGTTCTGGCGCTGCAACTCGTCGAGCTCGACGAGCATCACGGCGGCGGACTCGCCGAACTCGCGGCAGAACTCATCGTCGCGGCGGACGCGCTGCTCCCAGCCTTGGCGGGTGGCGAGGCCGGTGAGCGGGTCGGACACGCCGTTGGTGACTTCGATGGCCCGCCGCTCGATGGTGAGCGTGGACTCCGCCGCGGCCAGCGCGCCGAGCAGGCTGGCGAGCGCACCGGCCTGCGCAGAGGTCTGCTCGACCGAGAGCAGCGGCGGGCGGTCGTCGAAACCGACGACCTCGCCGAAGGCTTGGCCGTCGGGGAAGGAGATCGGCACTGACACCCGGAAGCCGGCACCCACTCCCAGTGGCGAGTTGTAGCCGACGTGGGGGCGGATGGTGCTGAACGAGTCGTCGACCGCCAGTGTGTGCCGCCCGTTCGCGTCGTCGCGGCACACGGCCCAGGTGCGCAATCCGGAGCTGCTCGTGAGGTGGGCCAGCACCTGCTGCGCGGCTCTCGTGAACGTCGTGTCGTGGCTGGCGCCGATGGTCATGACTAGCTATCGGTCACCCCGGGCGACAACTTCAGCATGTCCTGACGAAAAGCAGAAGTCCGGTCACGCCGGATGATGACCGCGGGTGGGAACGTGTGTTCGCCTTTGTGCTACGGTGCCATCGTGACCATCAGCCCTCGTCCGGCCCTCGCCACCGCTCGGTAGCCTCCCGCCATGGCCGCTGCCCCCGAAGCCAAGATCATCGTGCGCGGCGCGCGCGAGCACAACCTGAAGAATGTCAGCATCGAGATCCCGCGCGACAAGATGGTGGTCTTCACCGGCCTGTCCGGGTCCGGCAAGAGCAGCCTCGCGTTCGACACCATCTACGCGGAAGGGCAGCGCCGCTACGTCGAGTCGCTCAGCGCGTACGCCCGCCAGTTCCTCGGCCAGATGGACAAGCCCGATGTCGACGTCATCGAGGGCCTGTCGCCGGCCATCTCCATCGACCAGAAGAGCGCCAGCCGCAACCCGCGCTCCACCGTCGGCACCATCACCGAGGTCTACGACTACCTGCGCCTGCTGTTCGCCCGCATCGGTGTGCAGCACTGCGCCAACGACGGCACCCGCCTGCAGCGCCAGACGCCGTCGCAGATCGTCGATCGCATCCTGCTGCTCCCCGACGGCACCCGCTTCCAGGTACTCGCGCCGGTGGTGCGCGGTCGCAAGGGCGAGTACAGCACCCTGCTCGACGATCTGGCCGGGCAGGGCTTCGTGCGCGCCCGCATCGACGGTGAGGTCGTCGACATCACCGAGTTCCTCAAGCGCGACGAGAAGCTGGCCCGCTACGAGCAGCACCGCATCGAGATCATCGTCGACCGGTTGGTCCGCCGCGACGGCATCGAGCGCCGGCTCACCGACTCGCTGGAGACCGCGCTGAAGCTGGCCGACGGTGTGGCCGAGATCGAACTGTTCGCGAGCAAGGATGCCGCGGGCGCGGGCGGCGACACGGTGGAGGGCGAGACGCTCACGTTCAGCCAGCACCTCGCCTGCCCGAAGTGCGGCACCAGCT
>CAYZFZ010000388.1:0-2972 GCA_964477795.1 uncultured Bifidobacterium sp. | reverse complement strand
CGACGCCCGAGCAGATGAAGATGTTCCTCACCCGCATCGGCTTCGGCTCGCAGGTCGTCGTCACCGGCGACACGACCCAGATCGACGTGCCCGACGGGCGCAGCAGCCTCATCGGCCTCGAGCGCACCCTGTCGGGCATCGAGGGCCTCGCGTTCGTGCACCTCAAGGCCGGCGACGTGGTGCGCCATCGCATCGTCGCCGACATCGTCGCCGCCTACGAGCGCTCCGACGAGGCCAAGGCCGAGCGGGGCCACCGCCGTGGCTGAACCCTCGCGACCGCGGCTGAGCGCGCCACCGCGCGTTGGTGGCGACGGCGACCCGGAGGTCTTCTGCGCCGACGAGCAGGCCGACCTGCCCGTCGACCTCGAGCGCTGGCAGTCCCTGGCCACCGCCGTCCTGCGGGCGGAGGGCGTGCGCGGCCTGTGCGAGCTGTCGATCCTGTTCGTCACCGAGGTGGAGATGTCCGAGCTCAACGAGCTACACATGGGCAAAGCCGGCCCCACCGACGTGCTCGCCTTCCCCATCGACGCGGCTGAGGCCGAGATCGTGCTCCACGGGCAACCGCCCAGCCGCGGCCCCGATCGCTCGCCGCCCGACCCGGGCGACATGCCCCTGCTGCTCGGCGACGTGGTGCTGTGCCCTGCCGTCGCAGCCCGCCAGGCGCCGCAGCACGCGGGCACCGTCGACGACGAGTTGGCCCTGCTGGTGGTGCACGGCGTGCTCCACGTGCTCGGGTACGACCACGACGAGCCGGCCGCACGCGAGGCGATGCGCGCCCGCGAGCTGGCGTTGTTGCAGGAGCACCACTGGGGTGGCCCTGCGCCGGAGGGTTTCCGGCAGGAGCAACCTGAATGATCGCCACCGAGTTCACCAACGTCGACCTGCTGATGTTGGTGGTGATCTTCGTGCTGCTGGTGTTCCTCATCTTCGCGGCCGTGGCCGAGATGAGCCTGTCGCGCATGAGCAAGCCGCGGGCGACGTCGCTGGCCGATCAGGGCCTCCGCTCGGGCTCGGCGCTCAAGCGTCTGGTGGAGCACCCCGATCGTTGGGTGAACCCGTTGCTGCTCACCGTCAACATCTGCCAGACGGTGCAGACCACGCTCACGGCGCTGGTCGCCGACCGACTCTTCGGCCCGGCCGCGATCGTGATCGGTGTCGTCCTCAACGTCGTCGTCTTCTTCGTGCTCGCCGAGGCGGTGCCCAAGACGTACGCCGTTCTCTACCCGCAGCGCGCCGCCTTGCTGTCGGCTCGCCCGACGCTGCTGCTCGTCAGCTTCCCGCCGCTGCAGTGGGTGTCGCGCGGTCTGATCAAGCTGACCAACGTGATCGTGCGTGGCAAGGGTCTGGAGACCGGGCCGTTCGTGTCCGAGCAGGAGCTGCTCGGCATCGTCGAGGTCGCCGCCGAGGACGGCGTCGTGGAGCACGAGGAGCGCGAGCTGATCGAGAGCATCATCGAGTTCGGCGACACCGTGGCCCGCGAGATCATGGTGCCGCGCCCCGACATCGTGGTCGTCGAGCACGACTGCACCGTGTCGCAGGCGCTCGACGTCGCGCTGCGCGAGGGCTACAGCCGCCTGCCCGTCGTCAACGGTGACGGCGACGACGTGCTCGGCCTCGCGTTCGCGAAGGACATGATGCGCACCGAGCGCGAAGGCGGGGGCGAGCAGCCCGTCACCGAGCTGCTGCGCTCGGTGCACTTCGTGCCGGAGAACAAGCCGGTCAACCGGCTGATGCGCGAGATGCAGGCGCAGAAGTTCCACCTCGCACTGGTGGCCGACGAGTACGGCGCCTTCGCCGGGCTGGTGACGCTGGAGGACTGCCTGGAGGAGCTGGTCGGCGAGATCGTCGACGAGCACGACGACGAGGACGCCGAGGTGCAGCGCCTGCCCGACGGCTCGTACCTGTTCGACGGCGGCATGTCGGTCGACGACGTCAACGACCTGCTCGGCACGTCGATCCCCGACGACGACTGGGACACCGTGGCGGGCTTCCTGTTCGGCACCCTCGAGCACGTGCCCGAGGTGGGTGAGGCGGTCGTGCACGACGGCTGGCGCTTCGCCGCCGCCGAGATGGAAGGCCGCCGCATCCGCCAGGTGAAGGTCGCGATCGAGCACGAGATCGGCGGCGAGACGGGCCACGCCTGATCGGCGGCTGCGCGCTGTTGCGTACCCGGTTCAGGCGCTCTGCGGCGAAGTGAGCTGGTGGCGCTGCACCTTGCCGAGAGCGGTGCGCGGCAGGGTGTGCACCAGATGCAGCTCCTTGGGCGCGCAGAACGCGGGCATCGTGGCGGCGACGTGAGCCCTCAGCTCGGCCAGCGTCGGCGGCGGACCGTGGGGGACCACCCAGGCGACGACACGCTGGCCCCACTCCGGGTCGGGAACGCCGGCCACCGCGACGTCGGCGACCCCCGGGTGGGTGGCCAGCGCTGCTTCGACGGGCTCCGGCCACACGTTCTCGCCGCCGGTGATGATGAGGTCGCCGCGGCGGCCCTCCACGTGCAGCCGGCCGTCGCGCCGCCAGCGGCCGAGGTCGCCGGTGTGCAGCCAGCCGCCGCCGTCGAGCGGGGAGGTGCCGTCGCGGTAGCAGCGCAGCAGCATCGGGCAGCGCAGCAGGATCTCGCCGTCGTCGGCGACGCGCACGTCGACCCCGTCGAGCGGCCAGCCGTCGTAGACGACCCCGCTGCCCGTCTCGGAGAGGCCGTACGTGGTGAACGAGTTCGGCGGTCGATCCGCCGGCGGCCGCGCGCCGCCGAGCACGATGACGCGGAACAGCGCCGGGTTCACGCGCTGCAGCGCGGTGGGCACCAGCGACACCGCCGTCGCACCGTCGTGCGCGGCAGCCGTCACCCGCGCGGCGTCGAAGCCGTCGTGGACGACGAGCCGGGTACCGGTGAGGATCGCCCGCGTCACCACCGTCAGCCCGCCCACGTGCGACTGCGGCAGGCACGCCAGCCATGTGTCGCCGTCGGTTAT
>CAYZFZ010000387.1:0-2979 GCA_964477795.1 uncultured Bifidobacterium sp. | reverse complement strand
GGTCGCATCGGTGAAATACTCGTGCGTATGCTGGACCGGCACCGGCGACAGCAGATCCATGTTCGCGTCGTAGTACGAGTCGAGCGTGCCGACGTCGCGCCAGTAGCCCTTCTCACGGTCGTCCTGGCCGGGCACCTCGTTCTTGGAGAAGTCGTACACGTGGGCGACGCCGGCGGCGGTGAGCGCGGCGATGATGTGCCCGCCGATGTCGGTGTGCTGGCCGTCCTCGCCGGTGGGCGTGACGATGTCGATGAGCGTCTTGGTGGTGAACACATAGTTGCCCATGCTCGCCAGGCAGCGGGTGTCGTCGCCGATGATGGTGGGTGGGGTGGGCGACTTCTCGTGGAAGGCCTTGATCTTGCCATGCTCGTCGGCCTCGATGACACCGAACGACTTGGCCTCCTCGTAGCCCACCGGGATGGCCGCGACCGTGACACCGGCGCCGGAGGCGAGGTGCTGCTCGACCATCTGGCTGACGTCCATGCGGTAGATGTGGTCGGCACCGAACACGCACACCACGTCGGGGTTCTCGTCGCCGATCAGGTTGAGGTTCTGGTAGATCGCGTCGGCCGAGCCGGCGAACCAGTGCGGCCCGCGGCGCATCTGCGCGGGCACCGGCGTCACATAGTTGCCCAGCAGGCCGCTGAAGCGCCATGTCTGGCTGATGTGCCGGTCGAGGCTGTGGCTCTTGTACTGGGTGAGCACGACGATCTTCAGGTAGCGCGAGTTGGCGAAGTTCGACAGCGCGAAGTCGATGATGCGGTAGCTGCCGCCGAAGGGCACCGCCGGCTTGGCCCGGTCCTGCGTCAGGGGCAACATCCGCTTGCCCTCTCCGCCGGCGAGAACGATGACGAGCACCTTGGGTTCGGCCATGCCCGGAATGTACCGCGTCGCCTGGGCGCGGGGGTCCATCCGTTACCGTCTTGCAGTGTGAAGGTCCTCTTCGTCACACCGGAGTGCTATCCGCTGGTGAAGACGGGCGGCCTGGCCGACGTGACCGGTGCGCTGCCGCTCGCGCTCGCTCCCTTCGGTGTCGAGTCGCGGGTGCTGCTGCCCGCCTACCCGGGTGTGCGCGACAAGCTCACGGGTGCGCGCAAGGTGGCGACGCTGCCCGATCTGTTCGGCGGCACCGGTGCGCTCGTCGCCGGTCGTACGGCCGACGGGTTGCAGGTGTGGCTGGTGGAGGCACCGCATCTCTTCGCCCGCACGGGTGGCGGCCCGTACCTCGACGCCAACGGGCACGACTGGCCCGACAACCACCTCCGCTTCGGCGCGCTGTCGTGGGTGGGTGCCGAGATCGCGGCCGGCCGGCTGGGCGGCTGGCAGCCCGAGCTCGTGCACCTGCACGACTGGCAGGCCGCGCTTGTCGCCGGCTACCTCCACTTCGACCGCAGCGCCCGGCCCGACCCGCCGACGCTGCTCACCATCCACAACCTCGCGTTCCAGGGCCTGTTCGGGATGGCCGAGCTGGCCTCGCTGCGCCTGCCGCCGACGGCACTCGACAGCGACGGGATGGAGTACTGGGGCAACCTCAGCTTCCTGAAGGCGGGGGTGCGCTGGAGCGACCACCTCAGCACGGTGAGCCCCACCTACGCCCGCGAGATCCTCACGCCCGGCCAGGGGATGGGCTTCGACGGCCTGCTGCGCGAGCGCCAGCACGAACTCACCGGCATCGCCAACGGCATCGACGTCACCGTGTGGAACCCACTCACCGACCACGCGCTCACCACGCCGTACTCCGTGCGGCGCCTGCCGGCGAAGGCCGCCAACAAAGCGGCGCTGCAGGCACAGCTGGGCCTGCCGGTTCGTCCCGACGCGCCGCTGTTCTGTGTGGTCAGCAGGCTCACCACGCAGAAGGGGCTCGACCTGCTCGTCGCCGCGCTCCCCCGCCTCGTCGCCCGCGGCGGGCAGCTGGCCGTGCTCGGCGCCGGCGACCGCTGGCTGGAGGACTCGTTCCGCCACGCCGCGCACGAGCATCCCGAGCACGTGGCGGTCACCATCGGCTACGACGAACCGCTGTCGCACCGGCTGCAGGCAGGCGCGGACGCGATCATCGTGCCCTCCCGCTTCGAGCCGTGCGGTCTCACCCAGCTCTACGGCCTGCGCTACGGCACGCTGCCGGTGGTCGCTCGCGTGGGCGGGCTGGCCGACACGGTGATCGACGCCAACGAAGCGGCGCTGCGCGACGGCGTCGCCACCGGCTTCCAGTTCTCCCCCGTGGAGGTCGACCCGCTGGCGGTGGCGCTCGAGCGCGCCTGCGAGCTGTTCGCCGACACGGTGGCCTGGCAGCGGGTGGTGAAGCGGGCGATGACCCGCGACGTGAGCTGGTCCGTCGCGGCCGGCGCCTACCTCGACCTCTACCAACGCCTCCTCGCCACCCGCCTCCCCGACACCTCCCCTCACCCGGCCTTTACGTAAAGGCTGTCGGGCGCTGAGCTGGGGCTGTGAGCCCGAGTTCTTGACGCAAACGGGGGTGCGGTAGCGTCACGGCCACAACTGAATGAACCCCCTGCGGGGTTGGGTGAAATTCCCAATCGGCGGTACAGCCCGCGAACCCCACACAGCAACAACGTGTGGGGCCGATCCGGTGAGATTCCGGGGCCGACGGTGACAGTCCGGATGGGAGCAGGGTCTTCGCATGCGATTCGGTCGCGCCGCCATGTCCGTACGGGCACAGCGGCCTTGCCGTCTTGTTCGCGTTGCCGTGCGCCGGAACAGGCCCCGCAACGAGAGAACGGATGGCACATGTTCACGGGCATCGTGGAAGAACTCGGAAGCGTCGCATCCTTCGACGGCACGCGGTTGCGGATCAACGCCGCCACCGTGCTGGACGACGTGCACCTCGGCGACTCGATCGCCGTCAACGGCTGCTGCCTCACCCTGGTGGCACAGGGACCGGGCGGGTGGGAGGCCGACGTCCGCGACGAGACGATCGCCCGCACCAGCCTGCGCACGGTCGCGGCCGGCTCGCCGGTGAAC
>CAYZFZ010000386.1:0-2997 GCA_964477795.1 uncultured Bifidobacterium sp. | reverse complement strand
GGTGCAGGCCGGCCGGCGCGACGTGACGACGTTCGCCCGGCACGATCCGGCGAGGGCCGCAGCTCATCCACCGCGGCGGGCCGTCCCCGTGGGCCGCGTCCTGATGGCGACCAGGCCCGTGGGCCGCGTGCCGAGGGTGGGCATCCCCGTGGGCCGCGGCCTGATGGTGATCGGCCGCGCGGACCGCGCCCGGGTGGAGATCGGGCTCGTGGCCCCCGTGCCGAAGCTGACCGTCCCCGTGGGCCGAGGCCTGATGGCGATCGCCCGCGCGGGCCGCACGCCGGAGGTGACCGTCCCCGTGGGCCCCGCCCTGATGGCGATCGCCCGCGCGGATCGCGACCCACGGTGAGCGGTGATCGGTCGCGTGGTCCCCGTCCCGCGGGCGACCGTCCCCGTGGACCGCGACCCGACGGCGCTCGTGGCGGCCGGCGCGATCCGCGTCAGGACTCGGGTGTCGATCGGCAGGGGAGAGGCCGGCCCGAGCGCGTCGCCCCACGCCGTGTGGAGAAGCCGATGACGGCAGCCGAGCAGCGGTCGATCATGGTGAAGGCCCGCCGCGGCCCGAAGGTGGAGCGGCCCGAGACTGCGCCGCCGGCGTGGGAGCGCGAGCAGTGGATCGACGAGGGATCGTTGCGCGACGAGGCCTCCAAGGCCGCGCAGCGGGCCGCCACCGAGGTGCCGCGTGGCCGCCCGGCGCGCAGCGAGCTCGCCCCCGAGGTGGCCGACGAGGTGGCGAAGGCGGCCGCGCCGGGCCGCCAGTCGCGCTACCAGGAGCGGCTGGCTTCGGCGGCGGAAGCGCTCGACCGCGGCCGCTTCGCCGATGCGCGCCGGATGGTGCAGCCGGTCGTGCGCGATCTGCCCGATCTCGCCTTCGGGCACGAGATCGCCGGCCTCGCGTCGTACCGCCTCGGGCAGTGGCGCAAGGCCGCTGCCGAGCTGGAGACGGCGCGCCTGCTCGACGGCACAGTGAACCATCACGCCGTGCTGGCCGATTGCTACCGCGCGCTGCGCCGGTACCACGAGGTGGACACGCTGTGGCGCGAGCTGCGCGAGGCCTCGCCGGCGCCGGCACTGCTCGCCGAGGGGCGCATCATCGCCGCCGGTGCGCTGGCTGACCAGGGCGACCTGCCGGGTGCGCTGCACACGATGGCCAAGGCGCTGGAGGTGCCCAAGAAGCCGCGTGACTACCACCTTCGCCAGTGGTACGTGCTCGCCGACCTGCTGGATCGCTCCGGCGACGTGATCAAGGCGCGCCGCTACTTCGGGCTGGTGGCCGCCGCCGACGCTGACTTCGCCGACGTGAAGGATCGCCTGCGCACCCTCGGCCGTTGACCGACACGTCGTCGAGCAACACGTCGTCGAGCAACACGTCGATCTCTGTGGCACCCCCTGCGTAGGGTGACGGGCACCGGCTTCCCCCGCCTGCACCGCACACTTCGCCGCCCGAGGGCGGCACGAAAGGGACGTCCGATGAACATCGTCGTTCTCCAAGGGACGCTGAGCAGCGACCCCGTCACCCGCACGTTGGCATCCGGCTCGGTGGTCGTGTCGCTCGAGCTGTCCACCGCCACCGACGGCGGCACCGCGTCGGTGCCGGTGGCCTGGTTCGATCCGCCGGGCGAGGTCACGTGGGCGGCGGGCGAGGTGCTGGTGGTCACCGGCGCGGTGCGCCGCCGCTTCTTCCGATCCGGCGGTGCCACCCAGAGCCGCACCGAAGTGGTGGCGTCGCAGGTGGTACCGGCGGCGCGGCGGCGAGCGGCGCGTGCTGCGCTGGGGCGCGCCGCGGCGCAGCTACAGGCCGACGCGGCCTGACTACAGCCAACCGGCCTGGAACGAGCGGCTCAGGCCAGCGTGTTCAGGTTGCCGAGCTCGCCGAACGCCTGCTCGAGGCGCTCGACGAAGGCCACCTCGCCGGCACGCAGCCACATGCGCGGGTCGTAGTACTTCTTGTTCGGGGCGTCGGGGCCCTTCGGGTTGCCGAGCTGGCCCTGCAGGTAGTCGTGGTTGTCGGCCTCGTATCGGCGGATGCCGTCCCACAAGGCCCACTGGAGGTCGGTGTCGATGTTCATCTTCACCACGCCGTAGGAGATTGCCTCGGCGATCTCCTCGGCGGAGCTTCCCGACCCGCCGTGGAACACGAAGTTCACCGGGTTCGCGGCCGTGCCGTGCTTGGCCTGGATGTGTGCCTGCGACGCCTGCAGGATGGCGGGCTTCAGCTTCACGTTGCCGGGCTTGTACACGCCGTGCACGTTGCCGAAGGCAGCGGCGACGGTGAAGCGCGGGCTCACCTCCAGCAGGCGCTCGTAGGCGTAGCTGACCTCCTCGGGCTTGCTGTACAGGTCGCTCTCGTCGGCGTCGCTGTTGTCGACGCCGTCTTCCTCGCCACCGGTGATGCCCAACTCGATCTCCAGGGTCATGCCCATCTTCGACATCCGCTCGAGGTAGCGCACGCAGATGTCGAGGTTCTCCTCGATCGGCTCTTCCGAGAGGTCGAGCATGTGCGAGCTGTACAGCGGGCTGCCGGTGCGGGCGAAGTGGGCCTCGCCGGCGTCGAGCAGGCCGTCGATCCAGCCGAGCTTGTCCTTCGCACAGTGGTCGGTGTGCAGGATGACGCGGGCGTTGTAGGCGGCCGCCAGCGCGTGCACATGGTGCGCTGCCGCGACAGAGCCGGCGACGGCAGCGGCATCGCCCTTCAGCGCCATCCCCTTGCCGCCGACGAAGGCGCCGCCACCGTGGGAGAACTGGATGATGACCGGGCTGTTCACCTTCGCCGCGGTCTCCATCACGGCATTGATCGTGTTGCTGCCGGTGCAGTTCGCGGCGGGGAGCGCGAAGCCGCGCTCCTTGGCCAGCGCGAACAGGTCGGTGACGGCGTCGCCCGTGAGGACGCCGGCGGGGAAGTCAGTTGATGCGGTCACGCTGCCAGCGTAATACCCGTCATGCCAGCGGCCGAAGTACGAGCCCGGTGCGCAGCTTCGGTGTGAAGAACGTGGACTT
>CAYZFZ010000385.1:0-3001 GCA_964477795.1 uncultured Bifidobacterium sp. | reverse complement strand
CCGCGAACACGCAGCTCGCCCGCTACGAGAAGAACGGCTTCGGCAACCTGCCCGTGTGCATCGCCAAGACCCACCTCAGCATCAGCGCCGACGCGTCGCTCAAAGGCGCCCCCACCGGCCACACGGTCAACGTGCGCGAGGTGCGCGCGAGCGTCGGCGCCGGCTTCATCTACCCCATCTGCGGCGACATGACCACGATGCCCGGCCTCGGCTCCGCGCCCGCCGCCAGCATCATCGACTTCGACGAGCACGGCGTCATCCAAGGATTGTCGTGAACACGGAGAACTTCGAGCGCACGCCCGGCGGCGCCATCCTCATGGACGGCATCCGCCTGCGCGGCGAGATCATCGCCTCGCTGCGGGCCACCATCGAGGGTGCCGGCTCGCCGCCGGTGTGCCTGGCGACGGTGCTCGTCGGCGACGACAAGCCCAGCCAGCTGTACGTGGCCAGCAAGCGCAAGCTCGCCGGCGAGGCCGGCATGGTGTCGCAGCACGTCGGGTTGCCCAACGACGCCAGCCAGGCGCAGGTGGAAGACGCGGTGGCCGCGCTCGTCGCGGATCCGGCGGTGCACGGCATCCTGTGCCAGCTGCCCCTGCCCGCGGGTCTCGACCCCGAGCCGGTGCTCGCGCTCATCCCGCCGGAGAAAGACGTCGACGGGCTCACCGAGCGTTCGATGGGCCGGCTCGTGCGCGGCCTGCCCGGCCACGTCGGCTGCACCCCGCTGGGCGTGATGCGCCTGCTCGAGCGCTACGGCGTGGCCACCTCCGGCAAGCGGGCGACGGTCATCGGCCGCAGCACGCTCACCGGGCTGCCGCAGGTGCTGCTGCTGAGCCGCAAGGGCGTCGACTGCACCGTCACCCTGGCCCACTCGCGCACCAGCGCCGACGACATGATCGACGTCTGCCGGCAGAGCGACATCATCGTCGCCTGCGCCGGCCAGGCGCGGATGGTCACCGCCGCCCATGTGAAGCCGGGCGCGGCAGTGGTCGACGTGGGCGTGTCGCGCACCGAGGCGGGCATCGTCGGCGACGTCGACTTCGACGCGGTGCAGGCGATCGCCGGCGCCATCACCCCGATGCCGCGCGGCACCGGGCCGATGACGATCGCCTGCCTGCTGGAGAACACCCTGTCCGCCGCCCGCATGCAGGGCGCGTTCCCGGCCTGAGCCGATGACCGTGCACACGCTGACCCTCGACGAGGTGGAGGGCATCAGCCTGCGCATGCTCACGGCCAGCGGCGCGTCCACGCTGCAGGCCACTCCCACCGCCCGCAGCATCCGCGACGCGGAGGCGGAGGGAATCCGCACCGTCGGGCTCGGCTACCTGCCCACCTACTGCGACCACGTCGCCTGCGGCAAGGTCTCCGGCCAGGCCGTGCCGGTGGTCTCCACGCCGCGGCCGGGCACGGTGGTGGTCGACGCCCGGCTGGGCTTCTGCCACCCGGCGTACGAGGCCGGCGAGGCGCCGCTGGTGGCAGTCGCCCGGGCCAACGGCATCGGCGTGCTCGCCCTCACCCACTCGTACTCGGCGGGAGTGCTCGGTTGGTTCGTCGAGCGCCTCGCCCGCCATGGGCTCGTGGCGCTGATGTTCGCCAACTCGTCGTCGCTGATGGCGCCGCACGGGGGCCGCCGGCCGTTCTTCGGCACCAACCCACTGGCCTGGGCGGCACCACGCCCGGGTGGCGACCCCGTCGTCGCCGACCTGTCGTCCAGCACCGTCGCGTGGGTGAAGGTGAACGCGGCGGCGCAGGCCGGCGAGCCGATCCCGCTGGGTTGGGCGCTCGACGCCGAGGGCAACCCCACCACCGACGCGGCCGCGGCGCTGGCCGGCTCGATGCTGCCCGCAGCCGGCCACAAGGGCTCGGCGCTGGCGCTGCTCGTCGACATCATGTCCGGCGGCGTGGCCGGCTCGAACTTCTCCTTCGAGGCGGGCAGCTTCAGCGGCACCGAGGGTGGCCCGCCGGATGTCGGCCAGGTGATCATCGCCATCGACCCGGCGGCGACGATGGGCCCCGCCTTCCTCGACCGCATCGAGACCGAGTGCAGCGCACTGCTCGCCGAGGCGGGTGCGCGCCTGCCCGGCGACGGCCGCCTGGCCGAGCGGGCACGCACGGCGACGAATGGCGTGCAGGTGCCCGGCGAGCTGTTCGCGCTGCTCACCGACTACGCGGCACACGGCTCCCCTGCCAGAAAGGCGGCCCCATGAGCACCGTGCAATCCATCGACCGGGCGTTCAGCGTGCTGCGCTCGCTCGCCGCCGGGCCCGCCGGCGTCACCGACATCGCCGACCGCGTGGGCCTGCCCAAGAGCACGGTGTCGCGCCTGCTGTCCACATTGGAAGAGCTCGGCGCGGTCGAGCAGGTGTCCGCCGGCGGCGAGTACCGCGTGGGCTGGACGATGATCGAGCTCGCCGCCGCGGCACGCCCGGGCCGCTCGCTGATCTCCCTCGCCCGCCCCCACCTCGCCGAGCTCACCCGCCTCACCGGCGAGGCGGCAGGCATCTCCATCCCCGACGGCGACGACATGCTGTACCTCGACCAGCTCACCCCCGACAGCGAGCTGCAGGTGCGCGACTGGACGGGGCACAAGATCCCGATGCACGCGGTGCCGTCCGGCCATGTGGTGCTCGCCGCCGACGATGCGCTCGCCCAGCGGGTCAGCTCGGAAGCGCTGGAGGCGTTCACACCGCACACGATCACCACGGCCGCGGCGCTGCTGGCGCGCCTGCAGCAGGTGCGCGCCGACGGCTACGCGTGGGCGATGGAGGAGTTCGCCGTCGGCTTGAACTCCGTGGCGGCCGCCATCCGCACCACCGACGGCCGCGTGGTCGCGTCGTTGCACGTGTACGGTCCGGCATCGCGTTTCCCCGGCGAGCGCTCACGTGCGACGCTGGGTGAGATCGTGAAGGCGACGGCCGACAAGATCCGGATCGACTGAGCAGGGTGCGTGTGAGAGGGAACAGCGTGGAGCGTTACGACTACATCATCGTCGGCGGCGGGTCGG
>CAYZFZ010000384.1:0-3029 GCA_964477795.1 uncultured Bifidobacterium sp. | reverse complement strand
CCCAAACCTCGTCGTCATTGGGCCAGCCTATGTGCTTTCACACATGACGGCAACTGCGTCGACGATGCGTTTGGGCCTTGGGGCGCAATCGGCTCATCCGTCCACTGTAGGGTGGTCGGGTACGTGGTGAAGATGATGTTCCGTGGACTCGATAATCGGCTACCGGTGCGCCCCGAAGGAAATGAGGACACAGCTGGATGCGGGCACCCTGCCGAGGTCAGCGAGACGCCTCGCGAACGCCAAGATGCCTTGTCGCAAACTCGACTGACACGAGGACGGATCTGGGCCGCAGCACTCTCGATTGGTGCTGCTTCGACAATCGGCACTGGCTGCGATTCTGACCAGAGCGAACCGTTGTCGATGTGCCGACGCCTGAACGAGGTCCTGATCATTGCCTCCGCTGGGGACATGGGTGACGAGCAGGTGACCACGCTGGAATCCTTGCTTGAGGAACCCGACGTTCCCCCTGGGGTGGCCAAGGCGATCAATGCGTATCTCGTCGTTGTGGAGCGTAACGAGGGATGGAGTTCTCCCGATGACTTCCAGGTCTTCGAGGACTTGGTCGCGGCCGACGAGGCCGGCTGTCAGCAATTGGATGGTGGCGCAATCTCGACGTGATCGCCGCCGCCCGGGCCGAGGTGGCGGCCCTGTGGGCCGCTTCCCTGCCTACGCTGATCACGCCGCTCGGTAAGGTTGCACCTCGTGAGTGAGGTCGACCCCGCAATGGCGCCCGCCGTGGCGCGCCCAGGTGGGTGCGGCTGATGCCCGGTACCGGTGCCTACCTGCTGATCGGCGCGATCGCGGCCGCGGTCACGTTCGTCACCACCCCGGTGGTGGTGAAGGTCGCCCGCCGCGTCGGCTGGGTGGTGCAGCCCGACCCGCGGCGCATCCACAAGGTGGCCACCCCCGACGTGGGCGGCATCGCCATGTTCATCGGCTTCGTCGTCGCCTTCGGCGTGGCCCGGCTGATGGACACGTTCGACCCACTGTTCGCCCGCAACTCCGAACCGCGGGGTGTGCTGTTCGCCGCCGGGCTGATGTTCATCATCGGGTTCATCGACGACATCCGCGAGATCTCCGCCCCGGCGAAGATGATCGGCACCGTGCTCGTGGGCGTGGTGCTCGTGATCTACGGCGTGACGATGTTCTACTTCCGCCTGCCGTTCATGGACGTGTACATCCTCAGCGACGACTGGGTGCCGCTGATCACCGTGCTGTGGCTGCTGGGGATGACGAGCGCGATCAACTTCATCGACGGGCTCGACGGCCTCGCCGCGGGCATCGTCGCCATCGCCGGCGGGGCGTTCTTCCTCTACGCGCAACACCTCGCCGACCCGTCGGTGGGCATGCTCACCCAGCCCAACCTGGGGCCGATGGTGGCGATCCTCGCGGTGGGCATCTGCCTGGGCTTCCTGCCGCACAACTTCAACCCGGCGCGCATCTTCATGGGCGACGGCGGTGCCCTGCTGCTGGGGCTGCTGATGGCCGTGAGCACCAGCGTGGTCGGCGGGCGTGCGGACCCGACGAACCAGCGCTTCGTCGGCCAGACCTACTTCTTCCTGGCGCCGCTGATCATCCCCCTGTTCATCCTCGGTGTGCCCATCCTCGACACCCTGTTCGCGATCATTCGCCGCGCCGCTCGCCGCCAGGGCGTGGCGTCCGCCGACAAGGGTCACCTCCACCACCGCCTGATGGAGATGGGGCACGGCCAGCAGCGCAGCGTGGTGATCCTGTGGACGTGGACGGCGCTGCTCAGCGCGTTCGTGCTCTACCCGGTGTTCACCGGCAGCGGCATCAGCTACATCCCGATCGGGGCCGCCATGCTCGGCCTGGTGCTGTACACGGTGCTGCACCCGCAGATCCGTCGCCGTCGCGTGTGACGCGCGATCCCGCTCGGGTTTGCGCGCCCTGGTCTCGGATCGACTACATTGTGTGCGCGTTCACAAGCTCGGCCACAACGTCGTGGTCGGCGCGCATCCCCGAGGACCCGCCCTGTTGAAAGTCGTGCCCGACCGGCAGAAGATCGCCGAAGCGCAGCAGTCCGGCCAGACGCTGGGCCGCGGCATGGACTTCGCGCTGGTCGTGCTGGTCTTCCTCGGCATCGGCTACGTGCTGGACCGCGTGCTCGACACGCGCCCGGCGTTCATGATCGGGCTCGTCGTGTTCAGCGTGGTCGGGCAGTTCGTCAAGATGTACTTCGAGTACACCGCGAGCATGCAGGCCCACGAGGCCGAGCGCCTCGCCGCCATCCAGCGCCAGCCGCGCCATACCGTCGGCGCCGCCGACGAGGCTGCCGCGCCGCAGATCACCGAGTGGCCCGCATGAGCGACGCCTCCATCGCCACCACCGCACTGACCGGGCCGGCCCCCGAGGTGGGCGTCACCAAGGACATGGTGCGCCGCGGCCTCGTCGTCGCCCCGCTGATCGTGCTCGTGTGCGGGTTCATCTGGGGGATGCATGGCGCGTACAGCAGCGCCTACGGCATCGCCATCGTGCTCGTCAACTTCTCGCTGGCCGCCGCGCTCGTCGCCACCACGGCCCGCATCAGCCTCGGGCTGATGATGGGGGCCGTGCTGTTCGGCTACCTCATCCGCCTCGGCCTCATCTTCCTCGCGGTGTTCCTCGTGAAGGACTCCGGTTGGATTTCACTTCCGGCACTCGGAGCGACCATCATCGTGACGCACCTCGGTCTGCTCATCTGGGAGATGAAGTACGTCGCCCTCTCGCTGGCCCATCCCGGGCTCAAGCCGACCCACCCGTAACTACCGAACCCACAGGAACATGTCGTGATCGCCGAATCCTTCTCATTCCCAGAGATCAACTCGATCTTGCGCTGGAAAGACCTGTTCGCCACGTTCAACAAGGTCGCCCTCATCGCGGTGGCGGCGGCGGTGATCGGCTCGCTGATCTTCGTCCTCGCCGTCCGCAAGAACGCGCTGGAGGCTCCCAAGGGCGTGCGCAACCTCGCCGAGACGTCGGTGGAGTTCATCGAGAACGGCATCGTCATGCAGACGATGGGCAAGGACGGC
>CAYZFZ010000383.1:0-3032 GCA_964477795.1 uncultured Bifidobacterium sp. | reverse complement strand
CACCGCGCGCTGGGCCACCGCACGATCCTCATCACCGGCGCGCTCGACTTCGCCGTCGAGGGCCTGCGCCCCCTGTTCGACGAGATCGTCGCCGCCAAGCTGACGGTCCGCCCCGACGGCACCTACAGCGGCAACATGGCGCTCGTGCCGCCGACGGGCGAGACCCGCGCGGAGATCCTCGCCGACTACTGCGCCTCCGAGGGCCTGGCGCTGGAGGAGAGCATCGCCTACGCCGACAGCACCAGCGACCTGCCGATGCTGGAAGCCGTCGGCTTCCCGGTGGCGGTGAACCCGGAGACCCGCCTCGCGGCCATCGCCCGCAAGCGCGGCTGGCTGGTGGAGGACTGGGCCAAGGCCAGCGGGGCGCCGAAGATGCTGCTGCCGCTGGGCCCTCTGATGGCCGAGCACGAGCGCCGCCGGTCGTTCGACCGTGCCGGCGCGCGCAGCGCCCAGTTCGAGTCGTTCAGCGGGACGTCGCGCGGATGAGCCGCCTCGTCTTCTCCCGCAAGCCCGCCCGCTTCGCGCTGGCGCGGCTGGCCGGCGCGGTGATGCCCGGCTCCGGTGCCTCGGTGGGCCCACTCGATCTGGAACCCGACGAGCACCTGCCATTGCCCACACCCGAGTGGGTGCGGCTGCGTACCCGCCTCGCCGGCATCTGCGGCAGCGACCTGTCCATGATCGACGGCACCGCCTCGGCCTACTTCGACCCGCTGGTCAGCTACCCGTTCACTCCCGGCCACGAGGTGGTGGCTGACGTCGTGGGGACGGATCGCCGCGTCGTGCTCGTGCCCGTGCTGTCCTGCGTCACTCGCGGCATGGATCCGCTGTGCCATGCGTGCGCTGCCGGGCACGTCAACCTGTGCGAGCGGATCGCGTTCGGCCACCTCCAGCCCGGCCTGCAGAGCGGCTTCTGCGCCGACACGGGCGGCGGCTGGGGCCATCAGATGATCGCCCACCCCAGCCAGCTCGTCGACGTGCCCGCCGACCTCACCGACGAGGCGGCCGTGCTCGTCGAGCCCACCGCGTGCGCGGTGCACGCGGCGGCGCGTTACACGGGCAAGGAGACGGTGATCATCGGCGCCGGCACGCTGGGCCTGCTCACGCTCGCCGCCATCACGGCCACCCGCGACACGGTGCGGACCGCACCGATCGTGGTCACCGCCCGCTACGCGGAGCAGCGCCGCCTGGCCAAGGAGCTGGGCGCCGACGTGGTGTGCACCACCGACGAGATGCCGCGCTACGTGCGCTCGGCCACCCGCTCGCTCGTCGTCGGCGACCAGCTCACCTGCGGTGCCCCGCACGTGATCGACTGCGTGGGAAGCTCGCAGTCGCTGCAGCAGGCGCTGCAGGTCGTCGCCCCCGGCGGCGAGGTGCAGGTGGTGGGCATGCCGGCGAACGTGTCGCTCGAGCTCACCTCGCTGTGGCACCGCGAAACCTCCATCCGCGGCTGCTACGCCTACGACCACGCCGACTTCCACACCGCGATCGACGTCGTGCGCCGCCACGATCTCGGCCGCCTGCTGTCGGCCACCTATGCCCTGAAGGACTACACCGACGCGATCGCCCATGCGGCCGCGGCGGGCCGCCGGGGCGCCGTCAAGATCGCCTTCGACCTGCGCGACGGCTCCGATCTGAGAGGTAACTGAACCATGCCCCGTCCCGGATTCGTGCTCGAAGTGGACCGGTCGACCCCGTCGATCATGTTCTGGCGCGGCGAGAACTTCTCGTTGGAGAAGCTGCCCGCCGGCCGCAGCCGCGTCGTCTACCCGCCCGAACCGCTCGACGCCATCAAGGACATCGACGGCGCCATCCGCCACGCCCTACTCAACCCGCTCGAGCAAGACCCGCTGCCCGCCCAGCTGTTCGCCGGCATGAAGCTCACCATCGCGTTCGACGACGTCAGCCTGCCGCTGCCGAAGATGCGCCGCCCCGACACGCGCCAGCGGGTGATCGAGGCCGTGCTCGACATGGCCGCCGAGGCCGGCGTCGACGACGTGCACATCATCGCTGCGCTCGGCCTGCACCGGCGGATGCACGAGTACGAGCTGCGCCACGCGCTCGGCGACCGGATCTACGACGCGTTCCACCCGCGCGGCATGCTCTACCAGCACGATGCGGAGGACCGCGACAACCTCGCCGAGATCGGCACCACCGACCACGGCGAGGTGCTGGAGATCAACAAGCGTGCGGCCGACAGCGACCTCGTCGTCTACGTCAACATCAACTCCGTCCCGATGGACGGTGGCTGGAAGAGCATCACCACCGGCCTCGCGTCGTACCGCTGCCTCAGCCACCACCACAACCCCGAGACGCTGGAGAACACCCGCAGCCTGATGGGGCACCGCCACCAGAGCGCGCTGCACACCAGCGTCTGGCGGCTGGGCAACGTGCTCAAGCAGCACGGGCCGAAGATCTTCCAGATCGAGACCACGCTGAACACCGACATGTTCCCGGCGCCGTTCGACTTCCTCTCCAAGCGCGAGTGGGAGTGGACGGGCAAGGATCGCGCCACGTTCCTTGCCACCACCAAGTCGCTGAACCGCACGCCGATCAAGCTCGCCCGCAAGATCTTCCACGGCATGGAGGGCCCCCACCAGATGACCAGCGTGCAGGCCGGCGACACCGAGGCCGTGCACAAGCTGACGCTGGAAAGGGTCTACGAGCAGCAGCTCGTGGAGGTGGCCGGGCAGACCGACATCCTCACCATGGGCATCCCCTACGTGTGCCCGTACAACCCCGACGGTGTGATGAACCCGGTGCTCGTGATGTGCATGGGGCTCGGCTATCTGTTCAACATGTACCGCAACAAGCCTCTGGTGCGCGAGGGCGGGGTGATCATCATGACCCACCCCTGCTACCGCGACTTCAACCCCGTGCACCACCCCAGCTACATCGATTTCTTCGAGCAGGTGCTGGCCGACACCACCAGCCCGGCCGAGATGTCGAAGAAGTGGGAGAAGCAGTACGCCGAGGACGAGTGGTACAAGCACCTCTACCGCACCGGCAACGCCTACCACGGCGTGCACCCGTTC
>CAYZFZ010000382.1:0-3064 GCA_964477795.1 uncultured Bifidobacterium sp. | reverse complement strand
GTCGGCGGCGTTGCCGGCGTAGCTGAAGCGCACGAAGCGATGCCCACGGGCGAGGTCGAAGTCGAGGCCGGGCGTGGTGGCGACGCCCAGCTCCGCGAGCCACTGGTAGCACAGTGCCATCGATCCGCCCGCCTCCTCGGCGAGCTCGGAGACGTCGGCGTACACGTAGAACGCGCCGTCCGCCTCGGCGATGTTGGTGATGCCGGCGCCGGCGAGCCCAGCGGTGAGCAGCTCGCGGTTCGCGGCGTAGCGGCGCACGTGGCCGTCGAGCTCGGCGGCGGCGTCGAACGCGGCGAGACCGGCCACCTGCGAGACGTGCGGTGCGCAGATGTAGATGTTCTGCTGCAGCCGCTCGACGGCCTCGCGCAGGTGCGGGGGCACCACCATCCAGCCGAGCCGCCAGCCGGTCATGCTGAAGTACTTGCTGAAGCTGTTGACGAGCACGGCCTCGCGGGTGGCGGCGAGCACGGTGGGCGCCGGCCCGTTGTAGGTGATGCCGTGGTAGATCTCGTCGGCGATCAGCTGCACGCCGTTGGTGGCGCACCACGCGGCAACCTCGGCCAACCGCTCGGCAGAGAGCACCGTGCCGGTGGGATTCGAGGGCGAGGCGATCACCAGCCCGTCCAGCCGCCCGGCCGCCGACAGCAGCTCGGGCGTGGGTGCCCAACGCGTGTCGGGGCCGACGGGGATCACCACCGGCTCGACACCGAGCGCGATGAGCGTGTTGCGATAGCACGGGTACCCGGGTTCGAGCACGCCCACCCGGTCGCCGGCGTCGAAGGCGGCGAGGAACGCGAGCGTGAAGCCCGCGGACGCGCCGCCGACGACGAGCAGGTCGTCGGCCGAGACGGCGACCCCGTACACCTCGTCGTAGTGCCGGCAGATGCGGCGGCGCAGTGCCATCGAACCGGGCGCGTTCGTGTAGCCCAGCGGGTCGGCGCGTTCCATCGCCGCGACGACCGCAGCCCGCGAGGCAGCGGATGCGCCGGTGGCCGGCTGGCCGACCTCCAGGTGCAGCACGCGCTGGCCGTGCGCTTCCGCCTCGGCGGCGTGCCGGGCCATCGCCATCGCGTGGAAGGGCGGCACGTCGGCGGCGCGGAGTGCCTCGCGCAGTGTGTTCGCGGCAGGCATCGGTCAGCCCAGCGCGTTGAAGCCGGCCGGCAGTGGCTGGCGGCCGGTGAGGGCGAGGATGACGGGAACCGGCGAGGCCAGCTGGGTGAGCACGGAGAGCACCACCGCCGAGGTGTCGGGGTGCAGCTGCGGGTACTGGCCCGTGGCGCGCTGCAGATCGAGCGTGTGCACGCCGAGCTCCACCACGCGGGTGGCGAGGTACTCGACGAGCGTGATCTGGCCGGCAAACGTGTTGACCGGCTCGTCGTCGGCGGTGGCGGCCACCTGCGCGAGCACGCGCTCGATCGTTGCCTCCGCCTCGCCGACCGGGTCGATCAGCTGCCGGCCTGCCTGGCGGGCACGTGCCGCCACGCCCTGGTGTGCGGACGGGTCGCTGAGTGCCGTCGCGTAGTACTCGGCCGCGTCGGCGAGCACCCGGTCGGTGGCGGGCGCAGCCTCCAGGTAGCCCTCGATGGTCACGAACGCACGGAGCGTGTGCGCGGTGAGCTCACGGGTGGTCCATTCGCCGAGCGCACCGCGCCGGTCCCAGTACTCGGGCGTGATCGCCCGCAGCGTGCTCAACAGCGTTGCCGCGCCTTCGTCGAAGGCGGCCCTCACCGCAGCGGGATGTTGCAGCATCTGTCCTCCAACGCGCCGAGCGCGTATGTCTCGTAGTCGACACCGAAGTCGCGGTACAGGTGCCGGCAGCGCTCGCTCCATGCCAGCGCCGCGGGGCTGGACACCCGATGCACCACCTGCATGATGCCGCCTTCGTACACGCGGTACTCGGCCCATGTGCCGGGAAAGTCCTTCACACAGCCGATCTCGATGCTGGGCACACCGCTGGCCATGCGGCGCACGCGGTGGCGGTGGGTGTGCCCGGCGGTGTAGGCGACGATGCGCTCGCGGCGCGCCACCACCTCGGCAAGGGCGTCGCTCGCGTCGGGGTGCAGGCCGAAGTAGTCCGCGGAGCGGTGGTCGTTGACGGTGCCCGGCAGCCACTGCTGGTGGTGGCCCATCACCAGCACCGGCCGGTCGGCACTGGCGGCGAGGTCGTCCAGCCACTCCAGCTGCGCGCCGCTGATCGTGCCGGTGGTGCGCTCGGGGATCACCGTGTCGAGCAGGGCGACCACCACACCAGGCAGCTCGATGCGCTGGTCGCCCGCATAACCCGTCTGGCCCTGGTACGCGTCGTGGTTGCCGCGCACCACGTGCAGCCGCTCGCCGAACGCGGTGCGGTAGCACGCCTCGAACGCCGCCCACTCCTCGGGCTGCCCGTCCTGCGAGAGGTCGCCCTTCACCACCAGTGCTGCCGGGGCGATCGCGGTGATCTCCTGCGCGGCGGCGCGGTTCATCGTCTCCGGGTACGGGGGCTCGCCCGGCTCCGCGCGCTGGATCGGCCCTTCGGTGTGGTCGTCGATGCGCCCGGCCTCCACCTCGCCGAAGTGCACGTCGTTGACGGTGGCCAGCCGGCACAGCAGCTCACCGCCCGGGCGGGGCAGGGTGGTGATCTCGCGACCGTGGAGGGTGTAGGTGGTGCCCGCGTGGAGACCGTCGTAGCGGGTGACCGTGGGGCCGTCGTGCAGCACGATGAGATCGTCGGCGACGGTCGTGATGTCCACGGGCGCCACCGTAGTGCGTGGTTGTTCCGCCGCCAGGGGCGAGTGGTACCGCTCTCGCTTTCTGTGAACGGACGGGAGCATGGCGATGACAGTCGACACCACGGGTGCGCTCGCGCGCGCTGATCAGGCATGAGCGCGACGGCTGCGGCACCCTCGCGGCGGCGGCGCCTCCGCTTCTGGTTCGACCGGCTGATGTCGCGGGGTTCCGGTCCGCTGATGGTGCTGCTGGCGCTCGTCGCGCTCGCACTCGTGGTGCTGTGCGCGGTGATCGTGATCGTCGGCGGCATCAAGAACTCCGACCACCAGCACGTCAGCTTCATCGAGGCCGGCTG
>CAYZFZ010000381.1:0-3127 GCA_964477795.1 uncultured Bifidobacterium sp. | reverse complement strand
GTCGCCGAATACACGTACACACCCGACACACCCGCAGTGTGAGCGTTCACCGGGAGGTCGATGGGCCACACTGTGTGGGTGAGCTCGCCCGGTTTCCCGTCCCCCGAACCCTCGTGCAAGGGCAAGCTGCTGGTCGCCACTCCCCCGCTCACCGACCCCAATTTCGACCGCACGGTCGTCTACATGCTCGAGCACACGGCCGACGGCGCGGTCGGTGTGGTGCTCAACCGCCCTCTGCACGAGCCCGCGCCCGACGAGCTGCAACCCTGGTTGGAGTACATGAGCCCGCCGGTCACGCTGTTCGGCGGTGGCCCGGTGGACGACGAGGCGCTGATCGCGCTCGCTCGCCTCACGGGCGCGGTCGACAGCTCGTGGAGCGAGGTGGCCGAAGGGCTCGGTTCGATCGACCTGATGCTGAACCCGTACGAGGTGGCCCAGGGCGTGCTCGCACTCCGCGTCTTCCGCGGCTACTCCGGCTGGGGCGCCATGCAGCTCGACGGAGAGCTGGCCGAGGGTGCCTGGATGGTGCTGCCGGCCGAGACCGGCGACGTGTTCAGCCCCGAGCCGGCCGACCTGTGGCGCACGGTGCTGCGCCGCCAGGGTGGCCGCCTCGCCTGGGTAGCCAACGCCCCCGACGACCTCAGCGCCAACTGACCGCCGGACCGGCGGCTCGGGCGCGATCGGAGCCCGAGCGCTTGGAGCGCCTCCGAGCGGAGGATTCGCAAGGAAGTTCTTGACCGACTCTTCGGATCTGTGATTGGCTGCAGCGAAAGGTCGACTTTGAGTGGTCGATTGACCGCTCATAGTCGGCATCGTGCGTTCAGCGGCAACGGAGGGGCACCACCATGGCGTCAGTGCAGCGACGGGTCATCGTCGTCATCTTCTCCTGGGTGCTGCTTGCAGGTTCTGGGTCGGTGGTGGTGGAGGCGGCGCCGGCGAGTACTTCTCGCGGGTCGTCGTCGCTTCCGCAAGGGCTGTCGGCAAATGATGTGCCGCAGCCGCCACCTGCTCCGCAGCCGGTGACGCAAAGTCCCGCATCGAGGCCGGCGGCGCCGATGCCGGAGGCGGTTCCGGTGCAACCTGGCTCGACGGCTGTGTCGCTGGAGGGGGCGCGTTCGGTGCGCGTGGCGAATGCTGCGACCAAGGGAGACCTGATCACGCTGACGGCCGCTGGGGGTGCGGTCACACAATCGGCCGATCGCATCGTGGCAGCACCGCCGGAAGTCTCGGCGGAGATGGTGGTGTCGGTGCTGTCGACCGCGGCGGCCACGTCGGCACATCTTGACTGGCTTGCGTTCGCGGTGGACGGTGTGCGGTTGCAGAACACGTCGGCTGCACGTGTCTCGATCGACTACACGTCGTTTCGCTACGCGTTCGGTGGCGACTGGGCTGAGCGGTTGCAGGTTGTCCGGCTTGCGCAGTGCGGCAACCGGGTCGCTGATTGCACCGCGACGCCGCAGAGCGTGCGGCTGATCTCCAACGATGTGGTGAACGGGATTCTGACAGTGGAGCTGCCGCTGACGTCTGGCGGGAGTGCGGGGTTCGGTGCATCGGCTGCTCGCCGGGCCCTGCTCGGCGGGCCGGACCTGTTTGGGTTGTCGTCGGGAGTGGGAGGGTCGGCAGGAGACTGGGGTGCGACGTCGTTGGGTCGCTCCGGGAAGTGGGCGCAGACGGGCGCGGACGGCGGTTTCTCCTGGTCGTATCCGATCCCGACGCCAGAGCCGATCGCGGGTGTTGGGCCGGCGCTTTCGGTGGGTTACAGCTCCAGTTCGTTGGATGCGTACACGAACGATGCGAACAACCAGGGCTCGTGGGTGGGGGCCGGGTGGGATCTGTCGACAGGCTTCATCGAGCGCAGCTACATCGGCTGCGCGAACGATGGGGGCATCGCATCGAATGGGAATCTGTGCTGGTTCACCGACTCCGCCGGTGTCCGCGAGCACCTGTCGCTCTCGCTGAATGGTTCGTCGTCGCGTCTGGTGGCGATCTCGACGAACGAGTGGCGGTTGGAGGACGACACCGGGTGGCGTGTGCAGCGCCTGTACGGCGGGGAGTGCATCGGCGGTACGCCGACTGGCGTCGTGTCCGGCAAGGGTGGCCCGCTGGTGGACAACGACAACGAGTACTTCGTGGTCACGACACCGGATGGTGTGAGGTACCGGTTCGGTTGAGGGCGCGAACCGGGAAGCGGGTTGACGACCGACTCGATCTGGGCGGTGCCGGTGACCGGCAACAACTCGGGCGAGCCGTGCTACTCAACCGTGAATTCGCAGCAGTGGTGCTATCAGGCGTACCGATGGAACCTGGATCGCATCGAGGCCCCGATCGTCACGTCCTCGGCTGCACCGGTGCAGACCGGCGCGGCGGTGACGACCTTCTACTACGGCAGCGAGATCAACTACTACTCGACGGGTCTGTCGTCGCCGGGCGTGAAGCCGTACATCCGTGGTGGCTATGTGGCGGCGATCGGTTATACGAAGATCAGTGGTTCCGAGGCGGCGGCGCCGCCGGCGAAGGTGATCTTCCGGGTCGAGAACCGATGCACGAACCTGAACTCGTCGTGCGACACCACGGTGTTGCCGACAGCAGCGAACTCGGCGTCGTATCCCGACGTGCCGACGGATCTGATCTGCGGCTCAGCATCGTGCAGCAAGACGGCTCCGTCGTTCTTCACGACGAAGCATCTGGTGGCGATCGACTCCTTCGTTGCTGATGGCAGCATCACGACGGGTTCGGTGCCTGGCTACCGGTTGCTCGATCGTGTTCGGTTCGTGAAGGAGTTTCCGTGGGATGGGTCGGTGGACAACCTGCGCAAGTTGTTCCTCCGCAACATCCAGCGAAAGGCGTCGGTGACCGGCGTGGTGGGTACCGGCGCGGATGATCCGGACGCGTGTGGGACGAGCGCCTTGTGCACCCCCGCGATCCGGTTCGACTCGGCCTCGTTGCTCGCGAACCGTGTGGTATCCAGTGGTTCGTGGATGCGTTTGTGGCGGATCGACGCGGTGAAGGACGAGTTGGGTGCCGAGACCAAGGTGACGTACGGCCAGCCGGATCCGTGCTCGCCGATCCCGACGGGGCTGTCAGCCTGATTGTGTAAGTGGTCGTGGCGGTTGTTCTTCTCAGGCGA
>CAYZFZ010000380.1:0-3129 GCA_964477795.1 uncultured Bifidobacterium sp. | reverse complement strand
ACAGGCGGGTGTCGATGTCGGTGCCGGCCACGAGCGCGATCGCGATCACGAACGCGACCCCGAGCGTGATCCAGCCCTTCAGCTTCCACAGCACGCCCCGGTTGTGGCCGGTGCGCACCTTGATGAGGTCGTCGATGAGCCCGATGGCGCCCATCGCGAGCACCCCGGCGATGACGATCAACGTCTGGTTGGAGAACACCACGCCACGCCGCACGTGGCTGACGAGGTAGCCGATCAGCGCGGCGGCGACGATGGCGAGGCCGCCCATCGTCGGGGTACCGGCCTTGTGGGTGTGCGCCGGTACCGCCAGGTTGTCGTCGTTCATCACCAGGATCGGCTGGCTGCGGCCGCGGCGGGCGAAGTAGCGGGTGGCCAGCGCGGTGCCGATCACCGAGCAGATCAGCGCGATGCCGCCGGCGAGCAGTGGTGCGATCACTGCTCGGCGCCCGGGAAGAGGCCGTCGACGTAGCAGCCGGCGGGGAAGCGCTCGGTGGAGTCCTCCAGCTGCACGCCGAAGCTGTTCAGCGCCATCGAGACGAGCGTGTACTGGCCGACGGCGAACACGAGATCCATCAGCTGCTGCTCGCTCCAGGTGGCAGCGAGGGCGGCCCACGTCGGGTCGGCGACGAAGTGGTCGCCGACGAGCTGCTCGGTGGCCTCCAGCAGCAGGCGGTCGCCGTCGCTCCACCCGTCGGCTGCCGACCCGCGTGTGAGGCGGACGATCTCGTCGTCGGCCAGGCCCGCCTGGCGGCCGATCGCGACGTGCTGCGCCCACTCGTAACCCGAGCGGCACAGGAAGCCGGTGCGCAGGATCACCAGCTCGCGCTCGCGCGGCGGCAACGTGCTGCCGGACAGGACATGGTTGGCGAACACCATCCAGCGCTTCATCAGCTTCGGGTGGCGGGCGATCGTGGAGAACACGTTGAGCACCGGCCCCCGCGCGGCGATGGCGCTGAGGGCCGGGCGCGTGTCGTCGGTCCAGTCGGCTTCGGTGGCGGGCTGGATGCGGGGCTGACGGATGCGCATGGCGCGATCCTTGCACCGGACCACGCCGGGCCGGTGGACGGGTACGGGCGTGTCAGCGACCCGAGTAGCTGGACGACGACCGGCGGCGACGGCCGCGGGTGTTCGCGCTCGGGCGGGGAGCTGCCGGGCGGCCGTCCTGCGTGACGCGAGCCGGGCGGCCCTGCGGCCGCTGCGGTCGCGGTGGCTGTTGCGGTTGCTGCGGCGCGCGGCTGATCTTGCGGGCGGGTTGCGCCGGGCCGGCGAGATCGTGCAGCAGGGGGTGGGCCGAGTGGACGTCCTCGGTGACGATCGGCTTGATGCCCGCGGCGCGGGTCATCGAGCGCACGTCCTTGCGCTGCTCGGGCGTCATCACCGTCACCACCAGACCCTCGGCGCCGGCGCGCGCCGTGCGGCCCGAGCGGTGCAGGAACGCCTTGTGCTCGGCGGGCGGGTCGACGTGCACGACGAGGCGCACATCGTCGACGTGGATGCCGCGGGCGGCGATGTCGGTGGCGACGAGCACCTTCACCTCGCCGGACGAGAAGTCGGCGAGGTTGCGCTCGCGGGCGTTCTGCGACAGGTTGCCGTGCAGCTCCACGGCCGGGATGCCCGACTGGCCGAGCTGCTTGACGAGCTTCTTCGCCCCGTGCTTGGTGCGGGTGAACAGCAGCGAGCGATCGCCGCCGGCCGCGAGGCGGGTGACCACGCCCAGCTTGTCGACCAGCGTCGTCTCCACCAGGTGATGGGTCATCGCCTCCACCGGCGAGTCGGCGGGGTCGAGTGCGTGGGTGACCGGGTCGACGAGGTAGCGGTCGATGAGCACCTTCACGTCGTTGTCGAGCGTGGCGCTGAACAGCAGGCGCTGGCCCGTCTTCGGAGTGCGATCCATGATGCGCTTGACGCCGGGCAGGAAGCCCATGTCGGCCATGTGGTCGGCCTCGTCGAGGACGGTGACCTCCACCCGGTCGAGCCGGCAGTGGCCCTGCTGCATCAGGTCTTCCAGGCGACCGGGGCAGGCGACGACGATGTCGACGCCCTGGCGCAGCGCCGCCGTCTGGTTGCCGAAGCCGACACCGCCGTACACGACGGTGTGGCGCAGGCCCATCGCCTTCGCCAGCGGGGCGATGGTGGCGGCCACCTGGTTGGCCAGCTCACGGGTGGGCACCAGCACGAGGCCGCGCGGCGAACCGGGGCGGGCCTTCTCGTTGCGCGTCGCGAGCGTGGCGACGAGCGGGATCGCGAACGCGATGGTCTTGCCACTGCCGGTCTTGCCGCGGCCGAGGAGATCCTTGCCGGCGAGCGAGTCGGGCAGGGTGACGGCCTGGATGGGGAACGGGGTGGTGACGCCGCCGGCGGCGAGCGCGTCGATGATCGGGGTGGGGACGCCCAGGGACGCGAACGAACGCGCGGGCTGAGGGGACGACATGAAGATTGGGGGCTCTCTGTGTAGGGGTGGCCGTGGATGCACTCACACTGCGTTGGGCGTGGCCAACAACCGCTGCACTCGACCTCCTGCGACAACCGTGCCGCAGGATTCCCAGGCTACCGGGCGTGAAGTAGGTTCCGGCGCATGCAGATCTCGTTGGAGGGCAAGGTCGCGCTGGTCACCGGCGCGTCGAGGGGCATCGGCAAGGCGATCGCGGCGACGATGTCGGCCGCCGGGGCGAAGGTGATGCTCACGTCACGCAAGCTGGACGGGTTGCAGGCCGCAGCCGCGGAGATGGTGGGGGAGACGGAGGTGTTCGCCGCCAACGCCGGCGACGTGGCGGCCGCCGACGCGTGCGTGCGCGCCACCGTCGAGCGCTTCGGCGGGCTCGACATCCTCGTCAACAACGCGGCCACGAACCCGTACTTCGGCCCAACGCTCGGCGTCGACGAGGCCCGCTTCGACAAGACGTTCGGCGTCAACCTGCGCGGCCCGCTGTTCTGGTGCCAGGCCGCCTGGGAGCAGGCGATGAAGGACAAGCCGGGCGTGATGGTGAACATCGCCTCCGTCGGTGGCCTGCGCGCCGAGGGCGGGCTTGGTGTCTACAACCTGACGAAGGCCGCGCTCATACACCTCACCCGCCAGCTCGCCGGCGAGCTGGGCCCCACGCGGGTGGTGGGCATCGCGCCGGGCCTGGT
>CAYZFZ010000379.1:0-3140 GCA_964477795.1 uncultured Bifidobacterium sp. | reverse complement strand
CCAGCCGGCGAAGCGGCCCAGTCCACCGAAGCCCGCAACCGTCTCCGCGCCGGGCCGCAGCATCAGGTGATAGGTGTTGCCGAGCACGATCTCGGCGCCGAGGCGCTCGTAGTCGGCGGCGCTGAGGTACTTGATCGCGCCACGGGTGCCCACCGGCATGAAGCACGGCGTGGTGTAGCTGCCGCGCGCGGTGTGCGCCACGCCGGTGCGGGCGGCACGGTCGGCGGCGAGCAGGTCGAATCGGACGGGATGCATCTAGCTCAGGCTCCGATCCAGCAACATCGCGTCGCCGAAGCTCAGGAATCGGTAGCCCTCGCGCAGGGCTTCCGCGTACAGGGTGCGCCACCGGTCGCCGACGAACGCATCGATCATCATCAGCAGCGTGGTGCGCGGCAGGTGGAAGTTGGTCATCAGCACGTCGACGGTCTTCCACTCGTAGGGCCGGTGGATGAAGAGGCGGGTGCGGCCGGCGGAGGCACCGAACGTCGCTGCGCTCTCCAGCGCGCGCACGCTGGTGGTGCCGACCGCGACCACCCGGCGGGCGGCGGCGCACGCGGCTGCGGTGGAGGCGGGCACGCGGTAGCGCTCGCTGTGGATGAGGTGGTCGCGTGGATCGGGCGCGCTGACCGGCTTGAACGTGTCGAGCCCCACGACCAGCTCCACGTGTGCGGTCTCGATGCCACGCGCCGCGAACGACGCCAGCAGTTCGGGTGTGAGGTGCAGCCCCGCCGTCGGCGCCGCAGCCGATGCGGGGTCGTTGGCGTAGACGGTCTGGTAGCGATCGGGCTGGTCGAGGCGGGCGGCGATGTACGGCGGCAGCGGCATCTCGCCGTGGGCCTGCAGCAGCGCGAGCGGGTCGCCCTCGCCCACGAGCTCGACGATCATCGTGTCGCCGGCGTCGCTGCGGCGCACGATGCGCACCAGCGGCCGGCCGCCGGCGAACAGCTCCTCGCCCTGGCGCAGCTTCTTCGCCGGGCGCACCATCGCCTCCCACGTGCGTCGGTCGCCGTCGAGCGGCTCGAGCAGCAGCGCCTCGGCCCCACCGCCGCTGGCGCGGGTGAGCCGCAGTCGGGCAGGGATCACCTTCGTGTCGTTCACCACGAGCAGGTCGCCCTCACGGAGGAACTCGCCGAGGTCGCGCACATGGCGGTGCAGCGGGGCCGCCGAGCCCTGGTCGATGAGCAGGCGCGCCGAATCCCGCGGCTCCACAGGGTGCTGTGCGATCCGCTCCTCGGGCAGCTCGTAGTCGAAGTCGGCCAGGCGCATGGACGGTCAACGATACGGTTGCAGGATGTTCGATCACGACCAGGTTCACGCACGCGACGCCCATCGCATCGAGTCGCTCGATGCACTGCGCACGTTCTACCGCCACGCCCACGAGGGCACCCGCAACAAGGAGCGCGCCCAGCTCGACGACGCCACCGCTGCGGTCGCGGCCCGCTGCCGGTTCCTCACCATCGGCACCTTCGACGCCGACGGCAACGCCGACGTGTCGCCGCGCGGCGGCCCCAGTGGCTTCCTGCGGGTACTCGATCCGCAACACCTGGCGATGGCCGACCTCGGCGGCAACAACCGTCTCGACACGCTGGAGAACATCGTCACCACCGGGCGGGTTGCACTGCTGCTCATCACGCCCGGCCAGACCGAGACCGTGCGCGTCAAAGGCGCTGCCTGGGTGACCACTGACCCCGAGTTGCTCGCCGGGTTCGCACTGCCGAAGGTGCCCAAGTCGGCCGTCGTGGTGCGCGTGGAGACCACGTACATGCACTGCGCCAAGGCGTTCATGCGCAGCGGGATGTGGGACACCGACGTGTGGGCGCAGCTCGCCGACGTGCCCGACGGCGCCGCCGTGCTCAGCTGCCAGGGCGTGGTCGAGGTCGACGCGGCCACGGTGCGCGGCTGGCTCGACGAGGGCTACGCCGAGGAGCTGGCCGCCGAGGCCTGAGCCCGGCGACCAGGTCGCGGCCGTTCGCTGCGGATCAGGCCATCTTGGCCTGCAGGCGCCGATCGAGTGCGTCGAGGAAGTCCTCGGTGGTGAGCCACGGGGCGTCCTTGCCGATCAGCAGGGCGAGATCCTTGGTCATCTCGCCGGCCTCGACGGCCTCCACGCACACGTTCTCGAGCGCCTGCGCGAACGCGACCACCTCGGGGGTGTCGTCCATGCGGCCGCGGTAGGTGAGGCCCTGCGTCCAGGCGTAGATGCTGGCGATCGGGTTCGTGGAGGTCTTGTTGCCCTTCTGGTGCTCGCGGTAGTGGCGGGTGACCGTGCCGTGGGCGGCCTCGGCCTCCACCGTCTTGCCGTCGGGCGTCATCAGCACGCTGGTCATCAGGCCCAGCGAGCCGAAGCCCTGGGCGACCGTGTCGCTCTGCACGTCGCCGTCGTAGTTCTTGCAGGCCCACACGTAGCCGCCCTCCCACTTCATCGCGCAGGCGACCATGTCGTCGATGAGGCGGTGCTCGTAGGTGAGCCCCAGCGCGTCCATCTCGGCCTTGAACTCGGTCTGGTACACCTCTTCGAAGATGTCCTTGAACGCGCCGTCGTAGGCCTTGAGGATCGTGTTCTTGGTGGACAGGTACACCGGGTAGTTGCGCAGGATGCCGTAGCGCAGCGAGGCGCGGGCGAAGTCGCGGATGCTGTCGTTGTAGTTGTACATGCCCATCACCACGCCACCGTCGTCGCCGTAGTCGGCCACGTGCAGCTCGGTGGGGGCACCCCCGTCTGCGGGCGTGTACGTCATGGTGACTTTGCCGGCGCCGGGCACCTTCCAGTCGGTGGCCTCGCTGGAAGGCCGCATCAACGACAAGTGGAAGTGGGATGCCTACTACGCCTACGGCCACAACAGCTTCCGCCAGGACTACACCGGCAACGTGGTCATCGCGCGCATGCGCAATGCCATCAATGCCGTGGCGCTGCCGAATGGCTCGATCGCCTGCGCGATCAACACCGACGCCACCACCGCCAATGACGATCCGAACTGCGTGCCCTTCAACCTGTTCGGACGCGGCAACTTCAGCCAAGCCGCGCGCGGCTACGTGGCGCCCAGCGGCTTCCAGGCCGCCAACACCGCGCAGAACGTGGTGGCCGCCAACGTCAACGGCGACCTGTGGGAACTGCCGGGCGGCCCGCTGGCCATCGCGGC
>CAYZFZ010000378.1:0-3176 GCA_964477795.1 uncultured Bifidobacterium sp. | reverse complement strand
TCGGCGGCATCAAGAACTCCGACCACCAGCACGTCAGCTTCATCGAGGCCGGCTGGGCGGCGCTGATGCGCACGTTCGACGCCGGCACGATGGGCGGCGACGTCGGCTGGGGGTTCCGCGGCGTGGGCCTGCTGGCCACCATCGGCGGCATCTTCATCGTCAGCGCCCTCATCGGTGTCATCACCACCGGCCTGGACGGCAAGCTCGAGTCGCTGCGCCGCGGCCGTGGTGCCGTCGAGCTCTCCGGCCACACCCTCATCCTCGGCTGGTCGGCCAACGTCGAGGCGATCGTGTCCGAGCTGGCCGAGGCGAACAGCAACCAGCGCAAATCGGCCGTCGTCGTCCTCGCCGACTTCCCGAAAGAGGACATGGACGAGGCGCTCGCCACGGTCTCCACGCTCAACCCGCGCATGCTCACGGTCACCCGCACGGGCAGCACCGCCAGCCCGGAGCACCTTCGTTCCGTGGGCGTCGAGCGGGCGAAGTCCGTCGTCGTGGTGTCCAACGCCGACTCTGCCGACGCCGACCCGGATGCGGTGCGCACGGCGCTCGCGGTCCTCAACGCCACCGAGTACCAGGGCAACGTCGTGGTCGAGCTGCGCCGGCGCACCCTCTCCGACAGCCTGCGCACGGTGTCGCGCGGCCGGGCCCTTGCCGTCACCGGGCCGGAGATCATCGCCCAGGTGACGGCCGAGGTGTGCCGCTACCAGGGCATGAGCGCCGTCTACCAGGAGCTGTTCGACTTCGACGGTGACGAGATCTACTTCCACGAGGAGCAGTCGCTGATCGGCAGCTCGTTCGGCGACGTGGTGCAGGCGTTCGAGTCGTCCTCCATCCTCGGCGTGCGCCACGCCGACGGCAGCATCCAGCTCGCACCCCCGATGGACACCGTGCTCGGCTCGGGCGACCTGCTCATCGCGGTCAGCGAGGACGACGACACCGTCGTCGTCGCCCCCGGGTTCACGCCAGTGCCGATCACCCCGATCCCCTTCCAGGAGATCGCGCAGACGACCGCGATCCTGCTGCTCGGCTGGAACCCGATGGCGATGCCGCTGCTGCGCCAGCTCGACCGTCGCCTGCCGGAGGGCTCCGAGATCGTCGTCTGCGCGCCGCAGCCGCCCAGCAGCGCGGTGCAGCTGGAGCGTTGCCGCCTGCGTGTGCAGGAAGGCGATCTGCAGGATTTCGACCTCCTGCGCCGCCTCGTCCACGAGCAGGCTTACGACAACATCGCGATCCTGTGCGGCCGTGTCCGCAGCGTCGCCGACGACGACAGCCGCAACCTGCTGACCCTGCTCAGCCTGCGCCAGATCGTGGCCCACGACGACTGCCCCAGCAAGGACGCGCTGATCGTGACGGAGCTGCGCGACGCGGCCGACGTCGGGATCGCCGGCGCCGGCGCCGGCGCCACCGACAACTTCATCGTCAGCGATCGCCTGGTCGCGCTGCTGATGTCGCAGCTGTCGGAGAACCATGAGCTGATGCAGGTGTTCGACGTGCTCTTCGATGCGGAGCAGGTCGACCTCTCGGTGGTGCCGCTCTCGCGCCTGGGGATCACCGAGGCGTGCACGGTGCGCGACGTCCTGGTTGCCGGCCTCGCCCGCGACATGGTGGTGCTCGGCACCGTCGTCGGTGGTCAGGTGACGGTGAACGCCCCCAAGTCGACGCCGATCAGCGACCCCTCGGTCGCATCGGCGATCGTGCTGCGCGATCCCGCCGTCTGAACGCTCGCGCGAGCCGGGCGGTTCAGGCTCTGACGGAGTACGTGCCGAACATCTTGTCCGAGAACGTCTGCTTCTGCTTGTCCCACAGTGGCCACAGGTAGCCGAGGTAGCAGACGACGCCGTCGATCCAGTGGCCGACCGTGAAGCGGAAGAACGCCTTGGCGGCGCCGATGTTGCCACCCGTCTGGGCGTCGACGATGCGCACACCGGCGACCTTGTGCCCCCACGCCTGGCCCTTGGTGGACACCATGCGGGTGTACATCACGAAGAAGGCGATGAGGGCGACTGCGGCGACGGCGATGATGATGCCCCAGCCGGCACCGTTGGGTACCTTGCACAGCCGCGGCTCGTCGTTGACGGTGCACGCCTCGAGGTGCTTGGGCACCGCGAACCAGGCGATGATCGCCGGCACCTCGAACAGCGCGGCCATGAGGCCGTTGATCAGGTGGCCGCCCACGCGGTTGCCCCAGCTGGCGAACGCCGGCGTGGCGTAGGCCTGCTGGTACGGCATGTACCCGGGGGGCGGCGCCCCGAAGGATCCGGAAGGTGGCGGCGGAGGCGGCATCGAGCTCATCGCGCGGAACGTTAGCCCGTGGGCTTCACTCCATCGCGGAACAGGCGGCAGCGGTTGCCGGGTCGGGTGGCTGGCCCGTCAGCCGGCGCGCCAGCGCCGGTAGAGCTCGACGAGTTCGTCGACGGTGTCGTCGGGCAGTGTGTCGATGTCGACATGGCCGAGTGCCTCGATGGTGACGCGGAGCTGGGCGAGGTACTCCGAGCAATTGGGGCACTCGGCGAGGTGCTCCTCCAGTCGCGCCTGATCGCGGTGATCGAGCGCGCCATCGAGGTAGGCGGTCATGAGGGCGACCGCTTCGCGACATGCCAGTTCACGCCGGCGACGCCAGATCCACTTCATCGGTCCTCAGCCAACTCGCCGGCGAGGCGCTCGCGCAACTTCGCCCGGCCTCGATGCAGCAGCACGCGTTGATTCCCGTCGGTGATGCCGAGGAGCGCCGATACGTCGGCCGGTGCGAGGCCCTCGACGTCGCGCAGCACGACGACCTGACGCTGCAGTTCTGGCAGCGTCGGCAGCGCGTCGCGAACGAGGTGCGCGACATGCTCAGCCACGATGCGATCGTCGACGCGCTCCGACCACGGCACGATGGGCTCGGCCCACTCGCCGTCGGCGTCGAATGGGTCCACGATCTTGTCGTCGACGTGATGGGCGTGCTCCTCGCGCGACGCACCAGATCGAGCTCGGTTCAGCAGCACGCGGAACAACCATGTCGTGAACGACGATCGCCCCTCGAAGCGATCTACCCCGCGCACGACCGCCAGCCATGTGTCCTGGCACACCTCCTCCGCCACGGCACGGTTACCGACGGTCGCCTGTGCGAGCCGGAGCAGGCGCGGCTGGTAGCGGCGGACGACCTCGACGAACGCAGCCTCGTCACCGGC
>CAYZFZ010000377.1:0-3180 GCA_964477795.1 uncultured Bifidobacterium sp. | reverse complement strand
TCCAGTTCAAGGGCAAGAACATCGCCGAGATCCTCGACATGCCGGTGGCCGAGGCCGTCGACTTCTTCGCCAACCAGCCGGCGATCCACCGCTACATGCGCACCCTGATGGACGTCGGGCTCGGGTACGTGCGCCTCGGCCAGCCTGCGCCCACGCTGTCCGGTGGCGAGGCCCAGCGTGTGAAGCTGGCCACCGAGCTGGCGAAGCGCAACACCGGCCACACCATCTACCTGCTCGACGAGCCCACCACCGGCTTGCACTTCGACGACGTGCGCCGCCTGCTGACGGTGCTCTCGCGACTGGTCGACCAGGGCAACACGGTGCTGGTCATCGAGCACAACCTGGATGTGATCAAGACCGCCGACTGGATCGTCGACCTCGGCCCGGAGGGTGGCAGTGGCGGCGGCACCGTCGTCGCCCAGGGCAGCCCGGAGACGGTGGCGAAGGTGGACGGCAGCCACACCGGCATGTTCCTCAAAGCACTGCTCGACGGCTGAGCCGTGGCTGCCACGGGTGTGGAGCCCGATCACTCCGTCCTGCAGCGGCGCACACTGGTCACGCTGCGCCTCGCGCAGGTGCCCGGCCAGGCGGCGATCGCCGGTGTCGTCGCGGTCGGTGCGCTGCTGGCCAAGGATCTGCTGCGCGGTCGTGACACGTTCTCCGGGGCGGGCGGTGCCGCGTTCACCCTCGGGTCGGCGTTCCTCGCCGTGCCGCTGTCCGCGTACATGCGCCGCAACGGCCGCCGGCCGGGGCTGATGTTCGCGTTCGGGCTCGGTGCGGTGGGTGCGGTGGTCGCGGCCGCCGGTGGCCAGCTGCGCTGGTTTCCCCTGTTCCTCGCCGGCATGGCCTGCTTCGGCGGTGCGCAGGCGGCCACCCTGCAGGGCCGCTACGTGGCCGCCGACCTGGCGCCCGATCACGACCGGGCGCGGGCGATCGCCAGCGTCGTGGTGGTCGGCACGCTCGGCGCGGTGTTCGGCCCGATCCTCACGCCGTGGGAGCGGCGGGTGGGCGAGTCGCTCGGGCTCGACGAGTTCATCGGCCCGTTCCTGTTCGCCGCGGTGCTGCTGCTGGTGGCGCTGGCGGTGATTGCCCTGCGCCTGCGGCCCGACCCGCTGGCCGTGAACGGGCAGCTCGATCCGCAGGCGGCGCGGGTGCGGCCGATGCGCCAGGTGCGGCTGTCGTCGTCGGCGATCCGGGAAAGCCCGATCGCGACGCTGGGGCTGGTGGCGATGGTGATCTCCCAGACCGCGATGGTGGCGGTGATGACGATGACTCCGTCGCACATGAAGGATCACGGCCACGCCGACCTGTCGGCCTACGTGATCGCGCTGCACATCGCCGGCATGTACGCGTTCGCACCGTTCGTCGGCCGCTTCGTGGCGCGCATCGGTCAGGTACGGGCGGTGATGGTCGGGGCCGTCGTGCTCGCCGTGGGCACCGTTGCGTCGGTGGTGGCCGGTTACGTGCCGTCGCTGATCTTCGTCGGCCTGTTCCTGCTCGGCGTGGGCTGGAACGTCGGCCTGATCGCGGGCAGCAGCATGCTCACCGGCTCGGTGGCGCCAGGAGTTCGGGTGGAGGTGCAGGGCACCGCCGACCTGACGATGAGCTTCTGCGGTGGCATCGCTGCCTTCGTGTCCGGGTTCGTGAAGCAGTCGTGGGGCTTCCACGTGCTGGCCAACGCCGCGACGCTGCTGGCCGGCGTGCTGCTGATCGTCGCCTACACCCGTCACCTGCGCTCGCGGGTGGTTGCGGCCTGACGGCCAGGCGCGTCAGCGGCCGCGCAGCTTCTTGCTCAGCTCGTTGAGCCGGGTCTTCTCGCCGCGCGACAGCGAGTCCATGCCGTGGGCGCTGATCTTGTCGAGCAGCCCGTCGAGCTCGAGCTGGTCGATGGCCGAGTGCGCCGGCTCGGCCCCGCCCCACGGCCCGGCCACCACGGTGGAGCCGCCCGCGGCCTTGCGCCGCTTGGGCTGCTTGCGGGTGGCGCCCTGGCGGCGGCCGCCCACCTTGGGGATGAACTCGAGGTTGCTGACGAGACCGCACTGGCGGGCGCCGACGAGGCCGACACCGATGGCGAGCAGCTCCAGCACCAGTGCCTCGTACATGCGGTCGCCGAGGTAGCGCAGCACGTCGATGCCGACGTAGACGCCGGCAATCACCCAGGCGGGGATGCCGAAGAAGAACATCGCCCCCGGGTTGTCGAGCGCGAACACGACGAGCAGGGCGATGCCGAGGATGCCCAGCCCGTAGGCGTAGGTGCGCACATCGAAGGAGATGAGCGAGACGACCAGCGCCGGCAGGATCGTCATGCAGGCGATGAGGATGGTGAACCGCGTGCGGCCGACGGTGTCTTCGATGCGGTGGCCGACGAACCAGAAGAAGGCGAGCGTGAGCACCACCCAGATCTGGGTGGGCGGGTTGACGAGCGGCCAGGAGACCACCCGCCACACCTCGCCGCTGCGCACCTGGTCGCCGCTGAAGGCCAGCTTCTCCAGGATCGTCCTGTCGACCGCGTAGACGAACATGGACACGATGCCGAGGCCCACCAGCAGGGCCGACGTGGTGACGTCGATGCTGCCGAGGCGGAACCAGCCGTCGCGGCTGGGGCGTTCGGGCAACGAGAACTGGTAGCGGCCTGGCACGTGGCAACCCTATCCGCGCCACCCCTGCCGACCGCGGGCGTGCCCCGTAGAGTCTGCAGCGATGGTTGCACGCCCACCCACCGGCACGATTCCCGAGACCCCGGGGTCGTACCAGTTCAAGGTTCGCGACGGGCGCGTCATCTACGTGGGCAAGGCGTCGAACCTGCGCCAGCGGCTCTCGAACTACTTCCAGGACCCGCGCAACATGCACCCGCGCACCGCGCAGATGGTGTCGACCGCGACCTCGGTGGAGTGGATCGAGGTGCGCAACGAGGTCGAAGCGCTGATGCTCGAGTACAGCCTCATCAAGCAGTTCCACCCGCGCTTCAACGTGCGCCTGCGCGACGACAAGAGCTACCCGTTCCTCGCGATCACGCTCGACGAGCAGTACCCGCGGGCGCTGGTGATGCGCGGCCGCAAGCGCAAGGGCACCCGCTACTTCGGCCCGTACGCGCACGCCTACGCGATCCGCGACACGCTCGACCTGCTGCTGCGCAGCTTCCCGATCCGCACGTGCAGCCCGTCGAAGTTCAACGAGCAC
>CAYZFZ010000376.1:0-3197 GCA_964477795.1 uncultured Bifidobacterium sp. | reverse complement strand
TACGGCGACGTGTACCACAAGGTGCGGATCAACTACTACCCGCCCCGCGGTGACAACAAGGAAGGCTGGGACAACATCGACATCTTCGGCTGGCTCGGCTACCCGATGCAGCTGAAGATCGACTTCCTGTGCCGCGACTCGATCCTCGCTGCCCCGCTCGCGCTCGACCTGGTGCTGTTCAGCGACCTCGCCCAGCGCGCCGGCCTGTTCGGCATCCAGGAGTGGCTGAGCTTCTACTACAAGGCGCCGATGACCGCCCCCGGCCTGCACGCCGAGCACGACCTGTTCGTGCAGCAGAGCAAGCTGGAGAACACCCTGCGCTGGATGATGGGCGAAGACCAGATCACCCACCTCGGCCGCGAGTACTACGAGGCCTGATACGGCGCCCTCGGGGGAGTCGGCCTCCGCCCACGCTGCTGGCAGCGGTCCTCGGTGGTCGTCCCCCGGTCGCTGGGAGTGGTCTGGTCTGCCGTTGGTCCCGTGTGTTCGATTTCGAATCGGCCGGGCCGCGTCGACACTCGCGGTTGGAGTCGGGCCGCCGTGTGGGACGCACATCGAAATCGAACACACGAGACCGGACGTCACGAGGACGGACGTGCTCGTCGACGAGACTGTCACGGACTTCGTGTGAGTGGCGTGGCCGGCGTGCGCTACGCGCTGATGACCTGCTGCACCCTGATGTCGTGGGGTTCGACGGGCAGGCGGTCGACGAGCTGCTCGGCGAAGCAGACGCCGGCGAATGGGCACGACAGCGTGGGCAGGAACTTGTCGTAGAAGCCGGCGCCGTAGCCGAGACGGTCACCGGCAATGGTGAACGCGAGGCCCGGCACGAGCACGAAGCCGACGTCGCCGACGGGCAGCGCCGGACCGGTGGGTTCGGGGATGCCGAAGCGGCTGACGGCCATCTCACCCTCGCTGGCACAGACGACGATGCGGCCGCCCTCCACCCGCGGCAGCAGCAGCTGCTTGCCGTCGGCGCGCAGGCGCGCGAACAGGGGGTCGGTGTCGGGCTCGCCCTTGCTGCCGACGAACGCCATCACCGAGGCTGCGGCCGCGTACTGCGGTGTGGCCGCCACCGCCGACCACAGCTCGACGCTGCGCATCAGCTTGTCGTCGACGAGGTCGCGCACCATCAGCATCCGCCGGCGCAGCGCGGGCTTGTCGGTCGCCGATGCCTCCACCGGCCCAGGATCGCACACGTGGCAAGGGCCCGGGGACCACCAGGTGGCGAGGGAAGCGCCAGCGACGAGCCACAGGAGGGAGCAGCCGAAGCGAAGCGGAGGCCAGTCCCGACCACCAGTAGAGTCCATCCCATGGCGATCGACCCCATGATCTATCGGAAGGTGCTCGGCCACTTCCCCACCGGCGTCAGCGTCGTCACCGCGACCACCGCGGACGGCACACCGGTGGGGCTCACGATCGGATCGTTCACGTCCGTCTCACTCGATCCCCCGCTGGTGGGCTTCTTGCCGCAGGTGAACTCCGAGCGCTGGGCGGCCATCAACGCGACGGGCTCGTTCGTGGTCAACGAGCTGGGAGCGCATCAGGCCGAGCTGTGCTGGCAGTTCGCCAAGAGCAGCATCGAGAACCCGTTCGAGGGGGTCGAGTGGCACCCGTCGCCGATCACCGGCTCACCCGTCATCGACGGTGCGATCGCGTGGATCGACTGCTCGATCGAGGGTGTCATCGACGCCGGCGACCACCACTTCGTGCTCGGGCGCGTGCTGGAGCTGGAGCACAACCCGCCCGAGACCGAGCCCAACCCGCTGCTGTTCTACCGCGGGCAGCTGGGCAGGTTCCTCCCCCATGACTGACACCGCACCGCCCGCACCCGTCGCTGCACGGCAGGTCGCGATCGCCGCCGCCATCGACGTCGCGTCGATCGTGATCTTCGTCGCCATCGGCCGCAAGAGCCACGCTGAAGACGGCTCGGTGCTCCGCGAGACGGCGAAGGTCGCCGCCCCGTTCCTCATCGCGCTCGCCGCCGGCTGGCTGGCGGCACGTGCCTGGAAGGCACCGCGGGCCGTCGCTACCGGCGTCGTCATCTGGCTCGTCACGGTGGTGCTCGGGATGGTGCTGCGCAAGGTGCTGTTCGACGGCGGCACGGCGCTGCCGTTCATCATTGTCGCCTCGGCATTCACCCTGCTCTTCCTGGTGGGGTGGCGGATGCTCGCCGAATGGCGAGCGGAACGGGCCGCTGCGCAGGACTGATCCGGGTCCTTCGGCTCTACCCCATGGGGTATCCGCCGGCGAAACATGACAGCGAAAGGACTGCTGTCATGACCAAGCGAATCGTCATCCTCGGCGGGGGCACGGGTGGCACGCTCACCGCCAACCGGCTGCACCGTCACTTCCGCCACCACGGCTCCGAGCACCAGCCCGTCGAGATCATCGTGGTCGACCAGGACGACCACCACGTGTACCAGCCCGGCCTGCTGTTCGTGCCGTTCGGGCTCGCCCAGCACTCCGAGATCGTCCGCTCGCGCCACGCCCAGTTGCACCGCGACATCGAGTTCGTGCACGACGCGATCGACCGCGTCGACCTGCACGCCGACACCGTGTTCCTCGAAGGCGGCCGCGAGCTCACCTACGACGTGCTCGTCGTCGCCACCGGCGCCGTGCTCGCCTTCGACGAGACGGAAGGGCTCACCGGCCCCGGCTGGAACGAGAAGGTGTTCACGTTCTACGACCTCGCCGGCGCCACCGCGCTGGCCGGCGCGCTCGACCAGTTCACGGGCGGCAAGCTGGTCGTCAACATCGTCGACATGCCGATCAAGTGCCCGGTCGCCCCGCTCGAGTTCTGCTTCCTCGCCGACTGGTTCTTCACCGAGCGCGGCATCCGCGACCAGGTGGAGATCACGCTCGCCACCCCGCTCGACGGCGCCTTCACCAAGCCCACCGCCGCCGCGACGCTCGGCTCGCTGCTCGACGAGAAGGACATCCACCTCGTCACCGAGTTCAACACGGGCGAGGTCGACGGTGTCGAGGGCAAGCTCGTCGGCTACGACGGCCGCGAGGTGCCCTTCGACCTGGCGGTCGTGGTGCCGGCGCACAGCGGTGCCGCATGGGTGGGGCGCAGCGAGGGCCTCGGCGACGACCTCAACTTCGTGCCCACCGATGCCGCAACCTTGCAGTCGAAGGCGATGCCGAACGTGTTCGCACTCGGTGACGCAACCAACGTGCCCACCTCCAAGGCC
>CAYZFZ010000375.1:0-3239 GCA_964477795.1 uncultured Bifidobacterium sp. | reverse complement strand
GGATGTGGCGCACCTCCGTGCGCGGCCGCACCCAGTTCTCCGTGGAGAAGCCGAAGACGGTGAGCCACCCCACGTTGCGAGTGACCGCGACCCTCACGAGGCGGGCCAGGTTCTCCTCGCCCTCGGTGTGCCCCTCCGTGCGCGGCAGGTGCTGACGCTTCGCCCAGCGCCCGTTGCCGTCCATGATGCAGGCCACGTGCACCAAGCGGTGGGGGGGTGCTGGCCGGCTGCTCACGGCTGCGACGATAGTGCCCGGGCTGTGCGGAACATGCGTGCGACCGACCAGCCAGCGTGGGACAATGGGCCGATGAACGCAGCGCCGATCGAAGGGGTGTCGCTCCGGCACGTCGTCGTGGCCGGTGGCACGCGCGCCGAGTGGCTGGCCGTGCCCGCCGAGCAGTGGAGGGCGCGCCTGGCGGATCTCGGCAAGGTCGCGGACCACTTCGGCGCCCGCTGGCTCACCATCCGGCCGTTCGGCGCTGCCGGCCGCGCGGCGTCGACGACGGCCGCACCGACAACCGCGACGTTCACTGCCATGACGGCCACGATCGGCGACTGCGTGGTGACGGCGTCGCCCGACGACGACGGCCGCGCCCGGCTGGCCGCAGCGGTGGCCGGCTTGAAGGCCGCCGGCACGTTCATCTCGGAAGCCACCATCGGCGCCGCCCTCGACGCACCGGCCGACACCGACCCGGATCTGGTGGTGGTCGTGGGCGCCCAGCACCGCATGCCGCCGTCGCTGGTATGGGAGCTGGCGTACAGCGAACTCGTCTTCGTGGACACCAGCTGGTCGCGGTTCTGCCCCGGCCACCTCGAAGATGCGATCGGTTCCTTCGCCCACCGCCATCGCCGCTTCGGCGGCATCGACTAGGCGCGCATGTCCAACCATCTGTACCGCGACACCGCGGTCGTGCTGCGCACCTACAAGCTGGGTGAAGCGGATCGCATCGTCGTGCTGCTCACCGAGCACCACGGCAAGGTGCGGGCGGTCGCGAAGGGGGTGCGCAAGACGATGTCGCGCTTCGGCGCCAGGCTGGAGCCGATGAGCCATGTGCGGCTGCTGCTCGCCCAGGGGCGCGAGCTCGACATCGTCAGCCAGGCCGAGGCGGTCGAGTCGCTGGCGCCGATGGTCGTCGATCTCGACCACCTCACCTCGGGCATCGCGGTGCTGGAGGCGGCCGACCAGATGTCGCTGGACCGCGAGCCGAACCCGCAGCTGTACCGGATGGTCGTGGGTGCGCTGCGCACGATCGCGACCAACGGGGGTGCGCTGGTGGTACCCGCGTTCTTCTGGAAGCTGCTCGCCGCGGAGGGCGTACGCCCTGAGCTGGGGGAGTGCGTGCGCTGCGGCGAGCCTGGGCCGCTGGTCGCCTTCGACATGGATCAGGGTGGCGCGCTGTGCCGCACGTGCCGCACCGGTGCGCCGCTGAGCGAGGAGGCGCTGGAGCTGATGCGGATGATCCTCGGCGGCCGCCTCAACGATGCGCTCGCCACCGCGCCGTCACGCACCACCCACGAGGTGGCGACTCACGCGACCAGGGCGCTCGAGCATCACATCGAGCGCCGGCTGCGGACGGTGGCGATGTTCGAGTCACACTGACCTTCGCCCGGCGCGGCCGTAACCCGTGGCCCGGCGCGGCCGCAGCCCGCGACCCGGCTCAGCAGTCGCCGTAGAGGAAGGTCGGCACGTGCCCGGTCTCCATCCACGTGACGGTGACGTCGGCCGGCGAGGGTGAACCGACGACATAGTTGCCGGCGTCGTCGAAGGAGGAGAACGGGTCGCCCGAGGACTCGAGCCCGAGCCGGATGCCCTCCACGGTGCCGCTGCCCGCGGAGTAGCAACCACCCTCGTCGGCGACGATCGTGGGCGCGTCGCTGAGGCGGGTGCGCACGGTGACGCCCGACGCAGTGTGCAACGTGGCGCCGGGATCGTTCTGGTACGTCCAGCCCGTGAACGACATGGATTCGTGGGTTGCGCCGCCGAACTCCGCGCAGAAGTTCATCGACCAGCACGTCGTGCGCCCCATCGGCGCGACGAAGCCGGTCTCGCCCTCGACCGTCGTGTACTCGCCCAGCCCGCCGGCCACCGGGTACTCCGCGTACGTGTCGCTGACAGGTGCGCCGAGCACGGCCCGGAGGCCGTCGACCACGCCGCCGCTCTCGTCGCCCAGCGTGAAGCGGCCGATGCCGTCGGCGCGCAGCACCGCCGGATCGATCGGGAGAGTGGACGTGGTGGTCGAACCGGTTGTGCTGGGCAGCTCGCTGGTGGTCGTGATCGCCGTCGGCTCCGGGACCGTGTCGGCGATGGCGGCCGACGTGGTCGTGGCGGTGCCGGCTGACTCGGTGCTCGCCGGGGTGGCTGCGCCCTGCAGGCTCTTCGAGCTGCTGCACGCGGTCGCGGCCACCAGCAGTGCGAGGCCAAGGGTTGTCGCCAGCGTGCGAGCGGTGCCGCGCGAGCCGTCGGCCCTGACCGCCGGTCGCGTTCGGGTGCTGCTCATGGCCGGTCTCCTCGTCCGTGCGGGCTCGCCGTCCACGCAACGGTCCCATCCTCGCACTTTTCCCAAATGGGTTCGCGGCTGCCGCGGAGCGCCCGTAGCCTGGCCCCGATATGGCTGCCACAGAACTCGATCAGGTCGTCAACCTCTGCAAGCGGCGGGGCTTCGTGTACCCGTCCGCCGAGATCTACGGCGGTTTTCGCTCCAGCTACGACTACGGCCCGCTCGGTTCCCTGATGCTGCGCAACGTGCGCGAAGCCTGGATCCGCACGATGGTGCAGCAGCGCGACGACGTCGTGCTCATCGACGCGGCCATCCTCGCCCCGCCGCAGGTGTTCGAGGCCAGTGGCCACCTGGCCAACTTCTCCGACCCGCTGGTGGATTGCACCAAGTGCAAGCAGCGCTTCCGTGAAGACCACCTTGTCGAGCTCGGCGGCGGCCCCGACCTCTGCCCGAACTGCGGTGCCAAGGGCTCGTTCACCGCGGCGCGCGCGTTCAACCTGATGTTCAAGACCTACGCCGGCCCGGTGGAGGGCAGCGGCGCCGAGGTCTACATGCGCCCCGAGACCGCGCAGGGCATGTTCGTCAACTTCACGAACGTGCAGCAGACCAGCCGCAAGAAGCCACCGTTCGGCATCGCCCAGGTCGGCAAGAGCTTCCGCAACGAGATCACTCCCGGCAACTTCATCTTCCGCACCCGCGAGTTCGAGCAGATGGAGTGCGAGTTCTTCGTGCCCCCGGCCG
>CAYZFZ010000374.1:0-3240 GCA_964477795.1 uncultured Bifidobacterium sp. | reverse complement strand
GCCAGGCTCACCACGGCCGGCGATCGGCGTGCCGACGACTTCTCGATGGCCACGCTCGCCGGCCATTACGCCGACATCTACCGCAGCCTGGCCAACCCCGGAGTGCGCCGCCGCCGGCCGCTGGCCCCGTGGCTGTTCTCCCCGCGCAGGGTCGGCCGTACCCGTATGATGACGGGGTAGCGCCGCTCCCGCAGCGCCGGAAGTTCGGAGTCAACCTCATGGTGTGGATCATCGTCCTGGTGGTGGTCGTGGTACTGCTGTTGCTGTACCTGGTCGCCGCGTACAACGGACTCATCCGTGGCCGTAACCAGGTGGAGAACGCCTGGGCGCAGATCGACGTGCAGCTCAAGCGCCGTATCGACCTGATCCCCAACCTCGTCGAGACGGTCAAGGGCTATGCCGCCCACGAGAAGGCGACGCTCGAGGCCGTCATCAACGCCCGCAACGCGGCGATCGCGGCGCCGGCCAACCCGGCCAGCCAGGCCGCCGCCGACAATGTGCTCACCGGTGCCTTGCGTCAGATGTTCGCCCTCGGTGAGGCCTACCCCGATCTCAAGGCCAACCAGAACTTCCTCGCCCTGCAGGAAGAGCTCACTGCCACCGAGGGCCGGGTGGCGTATGCGCGGCAGTTCTACAACGACAGCGTGCTGGGCTACAACAACAAGCTGCAGCAGATCCCCACGGTGTTCTTCGCACGGCTGATGAAGTTCGAACGTCGCGAGTACTTCGAGACCGACGAAGCCAGCCGCGAGGTGCCCAAGGTCCAGTTCTGAACCGTCACGAATCGGGCCACACATGTTCGAATTGATCAGATCCAACAAGCGGCGCAGTGTCGCGCTCATCGCTGCGTTCATCGGGGTGCTCTGCCTCGTGGGCGCGGCGTTCGGGTTGCTGATCGGCAACGGCATCGTCGGCACGCTGGTCGCGTTGGTGTTCTCCGGCGCGATGGCGTTCGCCTCGTACTGGAAGGCCGACGCCATCGCGCTCGCCGTCAGCCGTGCCAAGCCGGCCGACCCCCAGCAGTACCAGCGCCTGCACAACCTCGTGGAGGGATTGTGCATCGCCAGTGGGCTGCCCAAGCCGCGCGTCTACATCGTCGATGATCCTGCGCCCAACGCCTTCGCCACGGGCCGCGATCCGAAGCACGCAGCGATCGCCGTCACCACCGGGCTGTTGGAGAAGATGAACCGGGTGGAGCTGGAAGGTGTGGTGGCCCACGAGCTGTCGCACATCCGCAACTACGACATCCTGGTCAGCACGCTCGCGGTCACGCTCGTCGGCTCCATCGCGCTGCTCACCAACATGGCGATCCGCATGATGTGGTGGAACGGCGGCCGCGAGCGGCGCAGCGGCGATCACGGCGACGGTGGCAACATCCTCGCGTTCGCCGGCTTCGCGCTGCTGATCTTCGCGCCGATCATCGCGAAGGCGATGCAGGCCACCATCAGCCGCAAGCGCGAGACGCTCGCCGACATCTCCGCCTGCCAGCTCACGCGCTACCCGCCGGGGCTGATCTCGGCGCTGGAGAAGCTGCGCGACGACGTGACGGTCACCCACTCCGCCTCCACGGCGACGGCGCACATGTGGATCGAGCAGCCGATGTCCGGTGTCGGCGACCACGGGAAGATGGGCATGTGGAACAAGATGTTCGACACCCACCCGCCGCTCGAGGAACGAATCGCGCTCCTGCGAGAACTATGAGCCGCAGTGCACGCCTGCTGGCGCTCGCCGCGCTGGCCGCCGTCGCGGCCGGCTGTGGCGGCGGCAGCCCCGACGCCGAGCCCACCACCACCGCCCGCACCACCACGGTCGCGCCCACCACCGCCGCACCGACGACGGTGGCCACCACCACGACGGAGGCGGCAACCACCACCACGGTGCCGGTGGTGCCGGTGTACCCGCTCACGGGCCTGCCCGTCACCAACCCGGGGGTCGCCGAGCGGCCGGCGCTGGTGGTGAAGATCGACAACAACAAGGCGGCCCGGCCGCAGAGCGGGCTCAACGAGGCCGACATCGTCTTCGAGGAGATCGTCGAGGTGCAGACGCGCTTCGCCGCCGTCTTCCAGTCGCAGGCTGCCGATCCGGTGGGGCCCATCCGCTCCGGCCGCACGCAGGACATCCTCCTGCTCGGCTCGTTCAACCAGCCGCTGTTCATGTGGAGCGGCGGCAACGGCAACGTCACCCGGGCCATCGAGGGCAGCGACTTCGTCAACCTCAGTGCCCAGCGCAGCAACGTGTACAACGCGGCCGGCTTCTTCCGCAGCAACGACCGCAAGTCGCCGCACAACCTGTACGCCTCGGCGTCGGCGGCCTGGACGCTGGCGCCGGAAGGGGCGAGCGCGCCACCGCAGCAGTTCGCGTACCTGCCGGCGGGCACCGCGGCCACCGGCGAGCCCGCCACCGGGGTCGACCTGAACATGGACGGCCTGCCGATCGAGTGGCGCTTCGACGCACCCAGCGGCGCCTACCTGCGCACCAACGGCGGCACCCCGCACATGGACGCGCTCAGCGGCCAGGTCAGCACCGAGAACGTGATCGTCATGTACGTCGACTACCAGGCCAGCGCCGCCGACGAGCGCAGCCCGGAGGCGCAGACGATCGGCAGCGGTGAGGCGCTGGTGTTCACCGGCGGCGTGATGGTGCACGGCAGCTGGACCCGCAACGACCGGCTCTCCGCGGTGGTGCTGCACGACGACGCCGGCAACGCGATCCCGCTCACGCCGGGCCGCACGTTCGTCGAGCTCGCCCGGGTGGGCACCGCCACGCCGGTGGCCTGAGCGGGTACCGCGAGCACCTGGATTTGCTGGGGTGCGGCCCTTGCGGCAGCGGTACGATGGATGCATGACTTCGCAGCCGTCACCCTCGCGCGCAACCGGAACCATGCAGGTCAAGCGTGGCCTGGCAGAGATGATGAAGGGCGGCGTCATCATGGACGTCGTCAACGCCGAGCAGGCGAAGATCGCCGAAGACGCAGGTGCCTGCGCCGTCATGGCGCTCGAGCGCGTGCCGGCCGACATCCGCCGCGACGGCGGTGTCGCCCGCATGAGCGACCCGGAGATGATCGAGGGCATCAAGGGCGCGGTCACCATCCCGGTGATGGCCAAGGCGCGCATCGGCCACTTCGTGGAGGCGCAGATCCTGCAGGCACTGGGCGTCGACTACATCGACGAGAGCGAGGTGCTCACGCCAGCCGACGAGACGCACCACATCGACAAGTTCGCGTTCACCGTCCCGTTCGTG
>CAYZFZ010000373.1:0-3250 GCA_964477795.1 uncultured Bifidobacterium sp. | reverse complement strand
CCCCGGGGTGTGAGTGACCACTCGGAGCCGGCGGGCCGCTCGACGGCACGCGGGTCTCCGAGCAGGCGAGCCGGCGCGGCGTGCGCCACACTCCGTGCATGCAGCCGGCCGACATCGACACCGTGATCTTCGACGTGGGCGGGGTGCTCGCCAGCAACGGGCGCCACAGCGACTTCGCCCGCCGCTTCCCGCCGGAGGTGGCCGAGCAGGTGACGCGCATCTTCGTGGGCGACTACGGCGACGACGGCGACCATCCGTGGCACCGCCTGGAGCGTGGCGAGATCACGCTCGCCGAGAACCGTGCGCTGAACCGCGCCGCCCTCGCCGCCGCCGGCATCGAGATCCCGGCGCCACCACCGGGTGGCGCGCCCGTGATCTCGTTCACACCCTGCGAGCCGATGGTGGCGCTGGTGAAGGAGCTACGCGAGCACGAGCTGCGCCTGGGCGTGTTGACGAACAATGTGGCCGAGTTCCGCGACAGCTGGAGGGCGATGATGCCCTTCGACGAGTGGTTCGACGACATCGTGGACAGCCACGAGGTGGGCCTGCGCAAGCCGAACCCGGCGATCTTTCAGCTGGCCCTGGCCAGGCTGGGCGCAGAGGCCGAGCGCACCGCCTTCCTGGACGACGTGGCCACCAACGTGCGGGCCGCCGAGTCGGTGGGCATCCGTGGCGTGTGGGTGGAGGAGGACCCGGCGACGGCCATCGAGGCGGTGCGCCGCCTGGCCGGCCTCATCGCCTGAACCGCCGACGGCGTGGCCGCCGCAGCGAGGCAGGTGACGGTGCCGACGCCCGCGTGGAGCAGGGCGTCGCGAGCGGCGGTGAGCGTGGCGCCGGTGGTGACGACATCGTCGACGAGCAGCACCCGCAGCTGCTGGCGGCCGCGGCGGGCGCGGAACGACGGGCCGTGCAGCCGCTCGGCACGGGTGTGCCCCGTCTGCGAGGCGCCGTGGGAGCGGTAGAGCAGCCGGCGGCACGGCACCCCCAACTCGGCGGCGACGGCACGGGCCAGCAGCTCGGCCTGGTCGTACCCGCGGGCGCGGGCGTGCGCCGCGCTGGTGGGCGCCCAGGTGACGACGTCGACCCGACCCACGCGCATGCGGCCGACCATCAGCCGCGCCAGCTGGCGGGCGACGGCACGCCGGTTGCGGTACTTGAGGCCGAGCACCACCTGGCGGGCCACCCCCTCGAAGGGCAGCGCTGCGACGATGCCGGTGTCGCTGACCTGCGACGCAGCACTGGCGAGGGAGAACCGGCAACGGGTGCAGAGGGTGGCGCCGGGCTGGTTGCACCCGGCGCAAAGCGTGGTGAAGAGCATGGTGCAAGTGGTACCAGGAGGGTCTCACAGGGTTTCAGGTAGGTTCGCCGGGTGCCCCCGTCCACCTCCGCCAGCCTGCTCGGCAGGCTGTTCCTCCCCCTGCCGGCCGACCGGCTGGCACAGCGCATCGCCCGCTGCGTGGCGGGGCTGGCGCTGTTCGGGCTGGGCATCAGCTGCTTCCTCACCGCCGAGCTGGGCCTCGCCCCGTGGGACGTCTTCCACCAGGGCGTCAGCCGCCACACCGGCATCCCCGTGGGCATCGTGATCGAGATCACCGGCGTGTTCATCCTGCTGCTCTGGCTGCCGCTTCGCGAGCGGATGGGTCTGGGCACACTGCTCAACGCCATCCAGATCGGGCTCGTCGTGTTCCTGATCGGCGACCATCTCCCCCACACCAACCTGCTGGTGCCCCGGCTCGGCTACCTCGTGGCCGGCCTGCTCGCCATCGGCATCGGCTCGGGCCTCTACATCGGTGCCGGCCTCGGCTCGGGCCCGCGCGACGGCCTCATGCTCGGGTTGTCGAAGCGCGGCATCAGCGTCCGCCTCGCCCGCACCGCCGTGGAGCTCGCCGTGCTCGTCGGCGGCATCGCCCTCGGCGGCGGCATCGGCGTGGGCACGGTGGCGTTCACGTTCGGCATCGGCCCACTCGTGCAGTTCTTCCTCCCCCGCCTGCGCCTGCACGACGACGTCACCGTCCTCGCCGCCGCCCACTGACACCTGCCGAGCGGCCACCCGACCGGCTTCTGGGGCCGGATCGTCCCAGTGGGCTCCCCACCTGCGTGGGCGGCCGAGACGCAGCACTGGGGCTGGTTCGTCCCGCAGAACGAGACGATCCAGCCCCAGAAGCCGAAATGAGATGATCCAGCCCCGGAAACCCGGGGCTGGCCATCAGTACCGGTAGTGGTCGCTCTTGTAGGGGCCGCCCGGGTCGACGCCGAGGTACTCGGCCTGCTCGTCGGTGAGCTTGGTGAGCTTCACCCCGAGCGCGTCGAGGTGCAGCGCGGCGACCTTCTCGTCGAGGCGCTTGGGCAGCACGTACACGCCCAGCGGGTAGCGGTCCTGGTGGTTGAACAGCTCCATCTGGGCGATCACCTGGTTGCTGAACGAGCAGCTCATCACGAAGCTGGGATGGCCGGTGGCGCAGCCCAGGTTCACGAGCCGGCCCTCGGCGAGCACGATGATGCTGTGGCCGTCGTCGAACGTCCACAGGTCGGTGCCCGGCTTCAGCTCGTCGCGGGTGGCACCGCTGCGGGCGAGGCCGGCCATGTCGATCTCGCTGTCGAAGTGACCGATGTTGCACACGATCGCGTTGTGCTTCATCTGGTGCATGTGCTCGACGGTGATGATGTGATCGTTGCCGGTGGCGGACACGAAGATGTCGGCGCTGCCGACGACGTCCTCGATCGTGGTGACCTGGTAGCCCTCCATCGCAGCCTGCAGCGCGTTGATCGGGTCGATCTCGGTGATGATCACGCGGGCGCCCTGGCCGGTGAGCGCCTGGGCGCAACCCTTGCCCACGTCGCCGTAGCCGAGCACGACCGCGACCTTGCCGGCGATCATCACGTCGGTGGCGCGGCAGATCGCGTCGATCAGCGAGTGGCGGCACCCGTACAGGTTGTCGAACTTGCTCTTCGTGACCGAGTCGTTGACGTTGATCGCGGGGAACAGCAGCTCGCCACGCTCGTGCATCTTGTACAGGCGCATCACGCCGGTGGTGGTCTCCTCGGTGACGCCCTTGATCTCGGCAGCCATGCGGGTCCACTTGGTCGGGTCGGTCTTCAGCGAGCGCTGCAGCAGGCCGAGCACGATCGCGAACTCGGCGTTGGAGGCGGTGGTGGGGTCGGGCACCTCACCGCTCTTCTCGAACTCGACACCCTTGTGCAGCAGCAGGGTGGCGTCGCCACCGTCGTCGAGGATCATGTTCGCGGCGGT
>CAYZFZ010000372.1:0-3256 GCA_964477795.1 uncultured Bifidobacterium sp. | reverse complement strand
CTCGGTGACCCCCCCAACTTTACCACCTCCCAGGCCGGCTCCGTCACCCACTTCGAGGGCGAGGTGCTGGTGGACAACATCATCCGCTTCCTCGATCACCACGAGCTGGACGGCAGCTACGACGGGCACGCCAACTGCTACATCGAGAGCGGCTTCGGCAAGGCCCTGCTGATCGACTTCAACTACGACCATGATCCGGTGACCGGCCACTTCCCCGCTGCAGTCGGCATGCCGCTGCTGAAGGAGAGCCGGCTGAACCACCTCGGCAAGCTGATGTTCCAGTGGGTCTACTGGCACGCCCTGCTGCAGGGCCGCGACATCCACGGCATCGGCGCCGACATGCCCACCCGCGGCAAGAACCCACCGACCACCCCACCCGCCACGCGCGAAGGAGCACCCGCATGACCACCGCAACACTCGCCGGCACCCCGGTACCGGTCAACGACGAAGGGTTCTTCGAGGACCCATCGCTGTGGACACGGGAGATGGCCGAGGAGATGGCCGCCGCAGACGGCATCAGCGAGCTGACCCCGCAGCACTGGACCGTCATCGACTTCATGCGCAAGGAGTACTTCGAGAAGGGCACCGGCCCCACGGTGCGCGTGCTCGGCAAGTCGTCGGGCGTGAACGTCAAAGAGCTCTACCAGCTGTTCCCGAAGGGGCCGGCGAAGATGGCCGCTCGCATCGCCGGCATCCCGAAGCCGAAGGGGTGCATCTGATCATGAGCTACCGCAGCGAAGGCACCGAGCCGATCAGCAAGGTGTCGATCATCATCTCGAAGGGCTCGCTGGAGGGCATCTATCCCGGGCTGATCATGGCCAACGGTGCCCGCGCCGAGGGCATGGAGGCGAACCTGTTCTTCACCTTCTTCGGGCTCGACGCCATCCACCGCAAGCGCATCGAGCACATCAAGGTGGCCACCGTCGGCAACCCGGCGATGCACATCCCCACCCTGATGGGCGGCCTACCGGGCATGAGCGCGCTCGCCACGCACATGATGAGCAAGAAGATGGATGAGCTCGACATCCCGCCGATCTCCGAGTTCATCGAGATGATCGGCGACACCGGCGCCGGCCTCTACGCCTGCAAGGCATCCGTCGACATGTTCGGCCTCACCAAGGACGACTTCGTCGAGCAGGTGCAGGACATCATCACCGTCGGCGACTTCTACGACCTCGCCGCCGGCGGCCAGATCATCTTCACCTGACCGGGCTCGCTCCCGGCCGGTGGCGCGATCGGGCACGGTTCGTGCAGGTCCTCCCTCACGAACCGTGCCCACCCGCGTCAGGTGGTGGCAGTCGCCCCGGTGCTCACGCAGTTGATGATCTGCTGGCCGATCGCCTCGCCATCGGGGCTGGCCGTGACGGTCTCGCCCGGCCCGATGCTCAGGATCAGTGCGGCGTCGCTGAGCTGGGCGATGAGCTCGCGCATGCACGCCTCGTCTGCCACCAGCCCGGCATCGGCCACCTGCGCGAGCGTCTTGTCGAGCACGGCCTGCTGCTGGTCGCCGAGCACGATGTCGCTGGCGGAGGTGCCGTCGCCGGCCGAGCCGTCGGTGTCGGCCGTCGCCGTGCCGGTGGTCGACCCGGAGGAGCTCGAGTCGTCGCTGCAGGCGACGGCGGTGAACGAGAGGGCGAGTACCAGCGAGCCGATGATCAGGCGCTTCATGGGTGAGGGCTCCAGAGGATGGTGGGCGGTCGGTCCGCCCGCAGCGCCGGGGAGCGTACCGGCCCACCCGTCACTGCACTTCGGTTTGTGTCAAGGTCCTGAACTCACAGCCGCAGGTCACGCCCCGACAGCCTTTACGTAAAGGGCGGGGGTGGAGCGGGGGTCAGTCGGCGAGGAGGGCCGGGCCGTGCTCGCGCAGCTCGGCCACCGAGACCACGCCGCACAGCTGCATCACCGAGCGCAGCTCGGCGGCCAGCAGCGACAGCAGGTGGGCGACACCGCGCTCGCCGGCCGACGCGACGGCGAACACGTAGGCGCGCCCGACGAACGCCATGTCCGCCCCGAGTGCGAGCGCCACCGCCACGTCGCCGCCGCAGTGCACCCCGGAGTCCACCACGATCGGCACCGCGGGCCCGACCGCGGCGCGCAACGGAGAGATCAGGTCGGCGGTGGCCACGCAGCGATCCAGCTGGCGGCCGCCGTGGTTGGACACGTGGAACCCGTCGACGCCGAGGTCGAGCGCGCGGCGGGCGTCGGCCGGCCCGATCGGGCCCTTCAGCAGCAGCGGGCCCGGCCAGCGGGCGCGCACACCCTCGATGTGCGCCCAGTTGAGCGAGTCGTCGAACAGGCCGCCGATCTGGGTGGACGACGCGCTCTGCGCCTCCTGCTCGGACATGGAGGCGAGGTTGGCGAACTCGATCTTGGGGCTGCGCAGCATGCCCACCCAGTAGCGCGGGCGGCGGGCGATGTCGGCCAGCGTGGCGAGGCTGAGCTGGGGCGGGATGTTCAGCCCGTTGCGGGCGTCGCGCACCCGCCGCCCGGTGACCGCGGTGTCGACCGTGACCTCCAGCGCGGTGTAGCCGGCAGCTGCGGCGCGATCGATCAGCGGGTCGCTGAGGCGGTGATCACTGGTGATGTACAGCTGGAACCACAGGTTGGGGTGGCCGGTGGCGGCGACCTCCTCGATCGTCGTGGTGGCCACCGTGGACAGCGTGTAGGGCACGCCGGCGGCGCGTGCGGCGAGCGCCGCCGAGACCTCGCCGGTGCGATGCATCATGCGCGTGTACCCGGTGGGCGCCAGGCCCACGGGCATGGAGAATCCGTGGCCGAACAGGGCGCCGGACAGATCGGGCTGCGACACGTCGCACAGCAGGCGCGGGTGCAGCCGTCGGCGGGCGAACGCCTCACGGTTGGCGCGCAGCGTGATCTCCTCGTCGGCGCCGCCGTCGACATAGTCGAACACCGCGCGCGGCAAACGCCGGCGGGCGATCGCCCGGAAGTCGTCGGCGACCGCGACGGAGTGCAGCAGCCGCGCCACCCCGTCGCGCTCGAACCGGCGCAACTGCACCAGCTCCAGCACCTCCTGCAGGTTCATCCGGGCTGGTCCATCGAGATGGGTGGCGTGCGCTACAGGGTGTTGGTGATCGCGCCGGTCTCGGCACCCTGCACGAGGCGGGCGTACTTGCCGAGCACACCGGTGGTGTAGCGCGGCGGGTTCGGCTGCCACGAGGCCTTGCGGCGGGCGATCTCGTTGTCGTCGACGAGCAGGTCGAGCGACAACTCGTGCACGTCGATGCTGATCTGGTCG
>CAYZFZ010000371.1:0-3265 GCA_964477795.1 uncultured Bifidobacterium sp. | reverse complement strand
ATCGAGAAGAGCCTCAGCGTCGACAACGTGTTCGTGTGGGCGCTGATCCTCAGCTACTTCCAGGTGCCACCGCGCTACCAGCACAGGGTGCTGTTCTGGGGCATCTTCGGTGCCCTGGTGATGCGCGCGATCTTCATCTTCGCCGGCGTCGCGCTGATCGAGCAGTTCAACTGGGTGCTCTACGTGTTCGGCGCGTTCTTGCTGTTCACGGCAGCCAAGCTCGTGTTCTCCGAGGACGACCACGTCGATCCCTCGAAGAGCAAGTTCCTCAAGCTGGTGCACAAGGTGGTGCCGCTCACCGACGAGCTCGACGGGCAGCACATGTTCACCCGCATCGACGGCAAGCGGTTGGCGACGCCGCTGTTCGCCGTGCTCTTGCTGATCGAGGTCACCGACGTGCTGTTCGCTGTCGACTCGGTGCCGGCTGTGCTGGCCGTGAGCCACGAGCAGTTCATCGTCTTCGCCTCGAACGCATTCGCCATCCTCGGCCTGCGAGCGCTGTACTTCCTGCTCGCCGACATGCACGCCCGCTTCAGCTACCTGCAGCTGGGCCTCGCCATCATCTTGGCCTTCGTCGGCATCAAGATGATCATCCACGACTGGTATCACATCCCGACATGGCTCTCCTTGATGGTGATCGCGTTGGTGCTGCTCGCATCGGTCGGCTTCTCGCTGCGCAACACCCGCCACGACGTCATCTCGATCAGCGAAGAGCCGCCGCCGCCGAACGAGCGCTGAGCGCTCCAGCGTGCCGACCCACCCCCGGTAGGGTGCTGCGATGGCGATCGTGGAGGACGACATCGAGCGGCTGCGCGCCTCGCTGGTGCTCTCCGACATCGTGCAGCAGTACGTCGCCCTCCGTCGCGTGGGGCGCAACTGGGTGGGGCTGTGCCCGTTCCACGCCGAGCGGTCGGGTTCCTTCAACGTGCGCGACGAGACTGGTCGCTACCGCTGCTTCGGCTGCGGTGCGGCCGGCGACGTGTTCAAGTTCGTGCAGGAGATCGACCACGTCGACTTCGTCACCGCCGTCGAGTCGCTGGCGGCCAAGGCGGGCATCCAGCTCACCTACACCACCGGCGAGGCAGGTGATCGCACGCGGCAGAAGCGCCGCCAGCTCGTCGACGCGATGGCCAAGGCGGTCGAGTGGTACCACCAGCGGCTGCTCAACGCCCCCGACGCCCGCGCCGCTCGCGACTACCTGCGCAAGCGTGGCCTTGCCGGCGAGACCGCCCGCACGTTCAAGATCGGCTGGGCGCCCGACGAGTGGGATGCGCTGTGTCGCGAGCTCGGCGTGCCGGCCGACGTGTTGCGCGACACGGGCCTCGGGTTCACGAACAAGGCCGGGCGCATGCAGGACTCGTTCCGTGGGCGTGTGATGTTCCCCATCCTCACGGAGAACGGCGAGCCCGTGGCGTTCGGGGGCCGCATCCTGCCCGGCAGCCCCGACCCGGCGAAGTACAAGAACTCGTCGGAGACCGGCATCTACGCGAAGTCCAAGACGCTCTACGGCCTGAACTGGGCGAAGGGCGACATCGTGGCAGCCGACGAGGTGATCGTCTGCGAGGGCTACACCGACGTGATCGGGTTCCACCGCGCCGGGGTGAAGCGGGCGGTGGCCACCTGCGGTACCGCGCTCACCGAAGACCATGTGCGCCTGCTGAAGCGCTTCGCCTCCACGGTGGTGCTCGCCTTCGACGCCGATGCGGCCGGGCAGGGCGCGGCGCAACGCTTCTACGAGTGGGAGGAGCGCTACCAGGTGCAGGTGAAGGTGGCGCGCTTCCCTGCGGGCAAGGATCCGGGTGAGCTGAGCATCACCGATCCGGAGGGTCTCAAGCATTCCGTGGAGCAGGCACTGCCGTTCCTCGGCTTTCGTGTGAACCGGGTGCTCAACAGTCGCCAGCTCCGATCGCCAGAGGATCGCGCGCGCGTGGCCGGCGAGGCGATGGCCGTGGTGAACGAGCACCCGAACCTGGAGCTTCGGCGGCTGTACGCGGGCGAGGTCGCGGTGCACGTCGGGGTGCCGCCGGCGGATCTGGTGAAACTGGCCGAGCGGCGGGTGAAAGCACCCACCGTGCAGGTGGCGCCGGTGCGCCGGGTGGGCGCCCCCGAGAACGCCGAGTTCGTGTGCATCGCGATGCTGCTGCAGCGGTGGGAGGACATCGCGCCGTGGCTCGGCGAGGAGCTGTTCGCCGACGAGGTCGCGCGGCGGGCGTTCCTCGCGGTGGCGGAATCGGGTGGTGCGATCGAGGCGGCGCTCGCCCTTGCCGACCCCGACGCGCGTGAGCTGCTCGAGCGGGCCGCCGTGGCGGATGTCGACACGGATCCGGTGCTGGAATCGCGTAACCTGATCGCAGCCGCGACCCGACGGCGGCTGTCGCAGATGGTGGTCGACATCTCACCCGACCAGCTGCCGATCATCCGCGACACCCGGCTCGCCCTCGACGAGATCGAGGATCCCGAACGGGCGGAGATGGCGGCGGAGGCGTTGCTAGGGTGGCTGCAAGGTGGAGTGAAGGGACCGGATGACCAACACCACGGCTGATGCTGCTGCCGGCTCGATCCCGTACGCGGGGGTCGAGCCGGAGGAATGGCGGGCAATGGTCGCGCGCGGCGCCCAGTCGGGTGTGTTGCACGCCGACGACATCACCCACGTGCTGCGTCACATCGAGCTCAACGCCGACACGCTGGTGGAAGTCCACTCCCTGCTCGCCGAGCTGGGCATCGCGGTCGACGACGGCATGGCCGAGCTGCACGACGACACGCCGGACGCCGGTGTCGAGCGTCCGCGGTCCGTGGAGGTGGAGGACACCGAGGGGCTGCTGGCCCGCCGGGTGCGCCGGCGCAGCGAGCGGATGAGCGCCGATCGCAACGACGTCGGCAACACCGCCGACACGGTGCGCATGTACCTCAAGGAGATCGGGCGCGTCGACCTGCTCACCGTCGACGACGAGCGCCGGCTGGCGCAGGCGATCGACCAGGGCAACCGTGCCGCCGTGGCGCTGGACGCGGAGCACCAGGGTGCCGTCATCGACGCCGCCGAGCACCGCCGCCTGATGCGCACGGTCACCGCCGGCCAGCGGGCGAAGAGCGAGCTGATCCAGGCCAACCTGCGGCTCGTGGTCAGCATCGCCAAGCGCTACAGCGGTCGCGGCATGCAGTTCCTCGACTTGATCCAGGAGGGCAACCTCGGGCTGATGCGGGCGGTCGACAAGTTCGACCACACGAAGGGGTTCAAGTTCTCCACCTACGCGACCTGGTGGATCCG
>CAYZFZ010000370.1:2966-3286 GCA_964477795.1 uncultured Bifidobacterium sp. | reverse complement strand
GCTCGCGCACGACCTTGATGACCTGGATCTTCTGGGCGCCGGCGTCGGCGAGGATGACGTCGAACTCGTCCTTCTCCTCTTCGGCGGGGGCAGCGGCAGCGGCGCCGCCGGCGGCGGCAACGGCCACCGGGGCAGCGGCGGTGACGCCGAACTTCTCCTCGAACGCGTCGAGGAGCTCCTTGAGCTCGATGACGGTGAGGCTGCTGATGGAATCGAGGATGCTCTCGATCGACATGGTGTTACTCCTGTTTGAGATTGGTGTTTACGTGGGGTTGGTCGGCGGCTCGGGCCGCCGGGTGGAGGCCGCTCAGGCGGCTTCC
>CAYZFZ010000370.1:0-2956 GCA_964477795.1 uncultured Bifidobacterium sp. | reverse complement strand
CGCCCAGCGCACCAAGTCTCGCAATGCCGATGCCGCTGGCGAAGCCTTCCAGGTATTTTTTCTGCTCGTCGGAAAATTCGTTCATGTCGCTCATGGGGTCACACCGTCTGGGGCCGCTCAGGCGGCTTCCTTCTGTTCGTTGAGGGCCTTGATGCCGTAGGCGAAGTTGCGCGGCAGTGCCTGCAACAGGCCAGCGGTCTTGACCAGTGGTGCCTGCAGGGCGCCCGCGAACATCGCGAGCAGCACGTCGCGGCTGGGCAGCTCGGCGAGGGCTTCGACGTCCTTGGCCGACAGCAACGTGCCGCCCATGACGCCACCCTTGATGACGAGCAGCGGGTTGGCCTTGGCGGCATCGCGCAACGCCTTCGCCACGGCGGCGATGTCGCCGTCGACGAACGTGATGCCCGACGGGCCGAGCAGCATGTCGTCGAGACCTGCGACGCCAGCCTTCTCCGCACCCAGGCGAGCAAGCGTGTTCTTGTACACCTTGTACTCGCCGCCGGCGCTGCGCAGCTGACGGCGCAAGCCGGCCAGCTGTGCGACCTTCAGGCCTCGGTACTCGGTGACGATCACGGCATCGGCTGCCTGCAGCTTGGACGCGACCTCGTCGACCACCGCGACCTTCTCTGCACGGGGATTCTCTGTAGTCATGTACACCTCCTCTCGCTCAACTCGAAGGTGCTCGCATTGCAGCGAACACCGCGAGGAGCGAACGGCAGGAGGGAGACCTGTGAACGATCCGGCGAAGTATTCACCTCGGCTGGTGGAACGGATCCATTGTCTCTTCGAGAAGAGGCCAGCGGTCTTCGGCGAGCGACCGGTTTGTGTGTCGCAGCAAGGCTAACGGGCGCGGGCGCCATTCCACCCCTGGCTGCACGTCACGGCGCAGGGATCGGCACGCGCACCGAGCGACCACGGACACCGACGATCACCAGCACGACACCGATGCCGAGCACCACCAACCCACCGACCAGCAGGCCGATCGCCAGCAGGCGGGCGGTCTTGCTCGTCGCGGCCACCGAGTAGAACTCGCCCACGGCGGTATGGCCGTCGCTCCAGCCGCATGTCACCACCGTGCGCCCGCTGCGACCGTCGAAGCTGCCCACCTCACGCCCCACCGACGTCTCCAGGCGCGAGCCACCCGAGGCTGTGTCCACCTCCTCGGTCGCACCGTCCGGGTGAACGACCGAGCAGCGCAGGTCCTGCACGGGCAACTGGTCGGGCGCCACCCCGGTGGCGTCGGGCAGCAGGATGATGCCGTAGGTCTCGTCGCCGGCGTCGAACGTGATCGGGGACGACAGTGCGGCGCTGCGCTCCGCGCCGGCAACCTCCACGGCCTGCGTGGCCACCGAGGTGACAGCACCGATCAGGGTGACGGCCAGACCGACCGCGCAGCACGCAAGGCCCGCCACGAACGGCCGCCGCCTGCGTTCGGTGACGACCCTCGTGCGCGGCACGGGGATGGGTGGGTCCGGCTGCATCAGCGCGCCTTGCGCTTGGCTTCGTATCGCTCGCCGTACGCCGCGCCCAGCCGCCAGTCGCTGCGGATCTTCGCCGTCCAGGCGGCCGAGGTGGCCGCCCAGGTGCCGGGGGCCACGCCGTACTGCTGGGCGTAGGCGTCGTAGCCGGCGGGAGCGACCCGGGCGCGCACCAGGGCCACCTCGATGGTGACGAAGGTGTCGAGGTCGATGCCGCCGATGCGCTCGCCGGTGTCGGCGGCGGCGATCTGCGCGGCGACGTCGACCGGGCCGGCGGCCGCGACAGGGAGGGGTTGGGCAGGGGCGCGCAACTGCACAGTTGGCACGCCGACGCCCGGCTGCCGGTTGGCCGCCGAGGCCCAGTCGATCGTCACCTTGTCCTGCCGGCGATCGTTCACCCAGCAGGGCAGCTGCGCGCCGGCGACGGGAAGGTGGCCGGCGTAGCACGGCACCTCCACGCCCTTCAGCTGCACGGCGTAGGGCTCGTCACCCTGGAGGTGCACGACGGTGTCGAAGTCGATCGCCGAGCCCATGCCGAACATCACGCTGCGCTCCGCGATCGAGCGGATCACGAGGGCCGCGGGCGAACCCTTCTTCGCTGCGGCCTGCGCCGATTGCTCCTCGTCGACGATGCCCGGTGACGGCGGGTCCTTCGTCATCTTCCACTTGTCCAGTGTGTGCGCGGCGGGCACACCGAGCGGAGCAAGGGTCGCCGGCCAATCGATCACCACGGCATCGTCGAGCCCGCGCACCACGAGCGGCATGCCCAGGCGCAGCGGACCGAGCGGTGCCAACTTCTGGCGGACACCCGCAACACCACCGCCGAGGAAGGCGAGGCGGAAGTGGAACACGGGCCGGCGGGTGTCGCTGTCGTGGGTGTAGGTGATGTGCAGACCCTCCAGCACGGCCGAGGCCGGTGCCCCCCTGGCCAGTACCTTCTCCGCATCCGGACCGAACAACCCCATCGTCGAACCACCCTCCTCGGCGTCTCCCACACCGTTGCGAGCGCCCCGTTCCGAGACGAGCCCACAGAGTAGGTCAGTTGGCGGAGGCCGAGAACGGCACGAGCCGCCGGGCACGTCTGCGCCGGCGGCTCGTGATCAGAGCAGTTGGGTTGGATCGGGAAGGATCAGGCGTCGACGGGGCGCAGGCGGTTGGTGTCGACCTTGACGCCGGGGCCCTGGGTGCTGCAGACCGTGATCTTCTTCAGGTAGCGGCCCTTGGCGGCGGCCGGCTTGGCACGCTGCAGCTCGTCGAGCACGGCGCGGAAGTTGGCCTCCAGCGCCTCGGGGGTGAAGCTGACCTTGCCGAGCTGCACGTGCACGTTGCCGTAGCGGTCGGTGCGGTACTCCACCTTGCCGCCCTTGAACTCGGAGACGGCACGGCCGACGTCTTGCGTGACGGTGCCGGTCTTCGGGTTGGGCATCAGGCCACGCGGGCCGAGCGTGCGGCCGAGGCGACCGACGAGCGGCATCATG
>CAYZFZ010000369.1:1486-3319 GCA_964477795.1 uncultured Bifidobacterium sp. | reverse complement strand
TCACCTGGACCGCACTCGTGCTCATCGTCGTCGCCGCCGGCGTGCTCGCCTACGGGGTGCACGACCTGCAGGAAGCCGGCGTGCTGCCCGGCCTCGACAACCTCGCGTTCGACGTCAGCGAGCAGGTGCGGCCGGGCAGCTGGTACGGCACCCTGCTGAAGGGCACGTTCAACTTCTCGCCGGCCACCACCTGGCTGGAGGCGTTCGTCTGGACCGCATATCTGGTCGTCGTGCTGCCTCTCTTCATCCGCACGATCCGTCGCGGTAAGCGCGCTCGGTCGGCCCCCGCTCTCACCACCCCGCCTCAGGAGGCACACGTATGAACCCCGTTCGCTGCTCGATCACCATGCTGGCGGCCGTCGCCGTGCTCGGTGCCTGCACCGAGAACGACCCGGACTCCGGCTCCGCCGACAAGGCCATCTCGGTGGTCAGCACCGACGACGAGTGCACCACCTCCGCGGCCACGGCCGGCAGCGGCAACCTCGTGTTCGACGTGAAGAACGACGGCTCCGACGTGACCGAGTTCTACCTGCTCGCCGACGACGGGCTGCGCATCATCGGTGAGGTGGAGAACATCGGGCCCGGCCTCACCCGCCGGCTGGTGGTGACCGCCGCTCCCGGCGACTACTTCACCGCCTGCAAGCCCGGCATGGTGGGCGAGGGCATCCGTGCCGCGTTCAACGTCACCGACTCGGGCGACTCCGGCCAGCCCACCGGCGACCTTGCCGAGCTGCTCACCACCGCCACCGACCAGTACGGCGCCTACGTGCGCGACCAGGCGGGCCAGCTGATCACCAAGACCGAGCAGTTCGCCGCGCTGTACGCGGCCGGCGACGACGACGGTGCCCGCGCCCTGTACGCGGATGCCCGCACCCACTGGGAGCGCATCGAGCCCGTCGCGGAGAGCTTCGGCGACCTCGATCCGCGCCTCGACCTGCGCGAAGCCGACCTTGCCGAGGGCGAAGCCTGGACCGGCTGGCACCGCATCGAGAAGGACCTGTGGCCCGAGGGCGACCCCGCCTACACCGCAGCCACCGACGCCGAGCGCACCGAGCTGGCCGACCAGCTGGTGGCGGACACGCAGGAGCTGGTGACGCGCGTGAAGGACCTCACCTTCACCCCCGACCAGCTGGGCAACGGCGCCAAGGAGCTGCTCGACGAGGTGGCCACCGGCAAGGTGACCGGCGAGGAGGAGTTCTGGTCGCACACCGACCTGTGGGACTTCCAGGCCAACGTCGACGGCGCCCGCATCGCCTTCGAGGTGCTGCAGCCGGCGCTGGAGACCAAGGACAAGGCCCTGTCCACCACGCTGACGACGCGGTTCGCGACCCTGCAGCAGCTGCTCGACCAGTACCGTTCCGGCGATGGCTTCGTGCTCTACACCGACCTCACCGAGGACCAGGTGAAGGGCCTGTCCGACGCGGTGAACGCGTTGAGCGAACCCCTCTCCGAGCTGACGGCGGCAGTGGTGCTGTGACCGAGTCGCCGGGCCCGAGCCGGATCAGCCGCCGGCGCCTCCTGATCGGGGGTGCCGGCGTCGCGGGCGCGGGTGCCGTCGGCGCGTTCGCACTGACCCGCTCCACCTCGGCGGACACCTCGGGTGCCGCCGCGAGCTCGGCCGCCGAGGCGGTGGAGTTCTTCGGCGAGCACCAGGCCGGCATCGTCACACCCGCTCCGGACCGGCTGTACTTCGCCGCCTTCGATGTGACCACCGACGACGTCGCCGAGCTCGTCGAGATGCTGCAGGAGTGGACGGTTGCGGCCGCCCAGATGACGCAAGGCGAGGAGGCCGGCGAGTTCGTGAGCGAGCATCCCGGCATCGCGCTGCCCGGT
>CAYZFZ010000369.1:0-1476 GCA_964477795.1 uncultured Bifidobacterium sp. | reverse complement strand
GGAGGCCGGCGAGTTCGGTGCGGTCGGCGGCCCGCTGCTCGCCCCTCCGGAGGACACTGGCGAAGCGCTGGGGCTGCCCGCCAGCGCGCTCACGCTGACGTTCGGGTTCGGGCCGACGCTGTTCACCGATGCGGACGGCAACGACCGCTTCGGCCTCGCCCACCTGCGGCCACCGAACCTGATCGACATCCCGCACTTCCCCGCAGATCTGCTCGACCCCGCGCGCTCCGGCGGCGACCTGTGCGTGCAGGCCTGCTCCAACGACCCGCAGGTTGCGTTCCACGCGGTGCGCAACCTGGCCCGCATCGGGTTCGGGGTGGTCTCGCTGCGCTGGTCGCAGCTCGGCTTCGGGCGCACCAGCAGCACCTCGCAGGCACAGGTCACCGCCCGCAACCTGTTCGGCTTCAAGGACGGCACCGCCAACCTGAAGGCCGAGGAGACCGACGCGCTCGAGGAACACGTGTGGGCGCAGGCCGGCGACGGCAGCGACTGGATGGCCGGCGGCAGCTACCTGATCGCCCGCCGGATCAACATGCACATCGAGACGTGGGACCGCACCTCGCTGCAGGACCAGGAGGGCATCGTCGGCCGCGCGAAGGGCTCGGGCTCGCCGCTCTCCGGCGGCGACGAGTTCGCCGACCCCGACTTCGCGATGCTGGGCGCGGGCGACAAGCCGATCATCCCGCTGGACTCGCACGTGCGGCTGGCCCACCCGTCCACCCACGGCGGCGCCCGCATGCTGCGCCGCGGCTACAACTTCACCGACGGCAGCGACGGCCTCGGCCGCATCGACGCCGGGCTGTTCTTCATCGCGTTCGTGCGCGACCCGGCCGTCCAGTTCGTGCCCGTACAGCAGATGCTGTCGCGGCAGGACGCGATGATGGAGTACCTGCAGCACCGCTCGTCGGCGATCTTCGCCGTCCCGCCCGGTGTACCCGCGGCGGGCGAGATGATCGGCGCCGCCCTGTTCCGGCGCTGAATCAGGCGATGCTGCGCCACGCCGCGAGGCGCTCGGCGCTGTCGTCGCCGGGCAGCGGCAGCTGGCACACGACCTTCAGGTTCGGCCACTCGCTGGGGGTGAGCTGCTGGTACTCGAAGGCCAGCTCGCCGGCACGCGGGTGGTGGTAGCGGCGCACCCGCGTCTGGAACTGGGCGACGTCGAGCTGGGCCCACCACTCGGCGAACTCCGGGCTGGCCGCGCGCAGGCGCTCGACGAGCGCGACGACCTTTGCGTCGGTGCGCAACCCGGCGGTGCCCGCGCGGAACTCGGCCAGGATGCGGCGCGCCTGCTCCGGCCAATCGGCGACGAGCGCCCGCGCGGTGGGCTCGGCGAACACCACCCACAGCAGGTTGCGCTCGTCCGGTGGCAGCTGCTCGATCATCGGGTACAGCAGCGCCTGCGCCCGGTTCCACGCCAGGTACTCCCACCGCGGTCCCAGCACGTAGGCCGGCGCCGGCTGCATGGACTCGATCAGC
>CAYZFZ010000368.1:0-3322 GCA_964477795.1 uncultured Bifidobacterium sp. | reverse complement strand
GGTCATCGCCGTCGGCTGGGTCACGTACCTCGTCCTCCACACGGGCGCCGCTCGCGCCGAGTTGGGCTCCGAAGTCGAGATGGCGCCGAACCGCAAGCCGTACTACGACGACGAACGGCTGGAGGGTTCGCGCCTCGAGCGCATGCAGTTGCTCGGCGTGTTGCTGCTGGTGACGATGGTCATCGGCCTGCCGCTGTACTGGATGCTCGAGCCCGGCCGCCAGGCCGGCGCCGAGGACGGCAAGACCGAGCGCTTCCGCTGGTGGGGTGAGGAGCTCTTCCAGACCACCGCCAACGGCGGCTTCAACTGCGCCGGCTGCCACGGTGGCATGCAGGCGGGCGGCAACGTCGCCCCCTACGCGGTCACCGACCCGAACACGCAAGAGGTCACGGCGGTCAGCTGGTACGCACCGGCGCTGAACACCGTGTACTACCGCTTCAGCAAGGAAGAGGTGCGGTTCATCCTGAACTACGGCCGGCCGTTCTCGCCGATGTCGGCGTGGGGCGCTCCCGGTGGCGGCCCGATGACCGAGCAGAACATCGAGACGCTGCTCGTCTACCTCGAGTCGATCCAGATCCAGCCCGAGGGCTGCATCACCGACGACAGCTTCGTCAAGGACGCCGACCCGTTCGTCTGCGAGGGCGGCACGCTCCCGGCGGCAGATCAGCAGAGCATCCAGAAGGCGGTGGACGACTACATCGCCGCCAACCCGGGTGCCAGCGAGGGCGAGGCGCTGTTCAACTCGAACCTCAACAGCGGTGCCTACAGCTGCGCCCGCTGCCACACGCCCGGGTGGAGCTACGGCCAGCCCGGCGTCACCGCCCAGGGCGCGTTCGGCTGGAACCTCACCGGTGGTGCCACCAACGCCCACTTCCCGAGCCAGCAGGACATGATCAACTTCATCAAGATCGGATCGAAGAACGGCGCCAAGTACGGCATCCAGGGCCAGGGGTCGGGTCGCATGCCCGGCTTCGGTCACCTGCTCACCGACGCGCAGATCCAAGCCATCGTCGAATACGTCCGGAGCCTGTGATGAGTGCACTACTCGCCGTCAACTGGGAGTGGGAGCTGCGCGGCACCCTCATCGTGATCATTGCGGTGGGTGTGCTGTGCGGCAGCCTGTACCTGATCCTCGGCACGAACCTCGGGGCACGCCTCGGCTTCCTCGTCGCGCTCACCGGCCTCGCCGGCTGGATGTTCATCATGGGCGCCGTGTGGTGGACGTACGGCAAGGGCCTCCTCGGCCCCGATCCCAGCTGGCAGCCCGTCGCCGGCAAGACGGTCATCCGCGAACCCGGGTCGCTCTCCGAGGTCGGCATCCTGGACGCGCCGTTCGAGGCCACCGGCGACGCGCCGGCGGATGCCGCCGCGGTGCAGGACCTGCTCGCCGAGAACTCGTGGACGCAGCTCAACTCGGCGCTGCCGTCGTTCGCCCAGGCGGGCTCCGCCGGCAGCGTGTTCCTGGAGGAGTCGGGTGCCTACGCCGCCGGCGAGTTCCAGGTGGTCAGCGTGTTCGAGAAGGGCGGTGAGCGCCGGCCCACGTTCTGGGGCGACCGCATCGACTTCCTCGCGTTCTTCCACGCACCGCACTACGCGCTCGTCGAGGTGGCACCGCTGGTGCCACAGCGAGAGGAGCCGGGCCGCGCCCCGGCGCGTGCCGTCATCGACACGTCGCGCCCGCACGAGTACGTCTACATGATCCGCGACATGGGCGCGAAACGAGTGCCGTCGGCGATCATCTGCATCTCGTCGCTGGTCATCTTCCTCACGCTGTGCTGGATGTTGCACACACGCGACCGGCGGGTCGCGCAGAACCGCGCGGCCAAGGCACTTCCGGCGAAGGCCTGACCACATGGGCCAATACCTGCCGATCATCTGCTTGCTGATCCTGGCGGGGCTGTTCGGCGCGCTGAGCTTCTTCGCCTCTCGCCTGCTCGCGCCCCGGCGGCCCTCGGCGGCCAAGGAAGCACCCTACGAGTGCGGCATCGTCCCCAGCCGCGAGCCACCCGAGCGCTTCCCGGTCACGTTCTACGTGGTCGCGATGCTGTTCATCATGTTCGACATCGAACTGATCTTCATCTACCCGTTCGCGGTCGACCGCGCCTTCCTCGGCTCGTACGCGCTGTGGGAGATGGTGGCGTTCAGTGTCGTGTTCTTCGGCGCCTTCGTGTACGTGGTGGCCCGCGGCGCCCTCGACTGGGGCCCGGTGAGCAAGCAACGCCGGCTCGAGTCGGCCGTGTCGGCGGAACGCACCACCAGCAGCACCATCCGGCGGGTGGGACTGGAAGGTCGCCCCGACGCAGAGGAGAGCGCCGCCTGATGGGCCTCATCCACGACATCCAGGACGACGGTTTCGGCGGCATCCCGCACAACGCCATCACCGCCAAGCTGGAAGACCTCGTCAGCTGGGCCCGCAGCCGCAGCTCATGGCCGGCCTCCTTCGGCCTCGCCTGCTGCGCCATCGAGATGATGGCCACGGGCGCCGCCCATTACGACCTCAGCCGCTTCGGCATGGAGGTCTTCCGCGCCTCCCCGCGCCAGGCGGACATCATGATCGTCGCCGGGCGCGTCAGCCAGAAGATGGCACCCGTGCTGCGCCAGGTGTACGACCAGATGATGGAGCCCAAGTGGGTCATCAGCATGGGTGTGTGCGCGAGCAGCGGTGGCATGTTCAACAACTACGCGATCGTCCAGGGTGTCGATCAGGTGGTGCCCGTCGACGTGTACGCGCCCGGTTGCCCGCCCACCCCCGAGACGCTGATCCACGCGATCGAGACGCTCCACCAGAAGATCGAGGACGGCGAGCTGCTCAAGCGCCGGCGGGCCACCGGCGCCGGTGCCGGCCTGCACGTCACCGAGATCGCCGCCGGCGCCCAGCCCGTGCCGGTCATCCTGGGAAGCCGGTAACGCCGATGTCCGACGCCCCCGATACCGTCGACGCGCCCGAAGCGCCCGCGCCTGCCCTCGCCTACGGTGTGCCGCTCACCGAGAGCCACGGTCAGCGAGTGCTGCACCCGAGCCGCGCCGAGTACCTGAAGACCGTCCGTGCACTGCTCGACGACACGTTCACCATGTGCTCGGATCTCACCGCCGTCGACTACCTCACCTTCCCCGCTCGCGCGCTGCCTGCCGGCATCGCCGCCGAGCGCTTCGAGGTGGTGGTGAACCTGCTGTCGATCGACACGCGCGAGCGCATCCGCGTGCGCGTGCAGGTGCCCGCCGACGACCCGACGATCGCCACCCTCTTCGACATGTACCCGGGCAGCGAGGCGATGGAGCGCGAGGCCTACGACATGTTCGGGATCGTCTTCACCGATCACCC
>CAYZFZ010000367.1:0-3339 GCA_964477795.1 uncultured Bifidobacterium sp. | reverse complement strand
TCTTCGGCCACGACGCGCTGACGGTGCTGGCCATCGTCGGTCGCGAGGTGCCCGGCATCGAGCTGGGCACCGCCGTGGTGCCCACCTACCCGCGCCACCCGATGATGCTGGCGCAGCAGGCGCTCAGCACGCAGGCCGCGATCAACAGCAGGGGCGACGCAGGGCTGTGCCTGGGCATCGGCCTGTCGCACCAGATCGTCGTGGAGTCGATGTGGGGCCTCTCCTATGCCAAGCCCGTGCGCCACCTGAAGGAGTACCTGTCGATCCTGATGCCGCTGCTGGAGGGCAAGCCGGTGAAGTTCGAGGGCGACGAGTTCCGCGTGCAGGGCGGTGTGGCCGTCCCCGGCAGCAGCCGCCCCTCCGTGGTGGTCGCCGCGCTCGGCCCGCAGATGCTGCGTGTCACCGGTGCGCTCGCTGACGGCACGTCCACCTGGTGCGTCGGGCCCAAGACGCTGGCCGATCTCACCATCCCCACGCTGCGCCAGGCGGCAGCCGATGCCGGTCGCCCCGAGCCGCGGGTCGTGTGCGCGTTGCCCGTGTGCGTCACCGACGACGTCGACGCCGCGCGCACGCGCGCCGCGCAGGTGTTCGCGGTGTACGACACCCTGCCCAGCTACAAGACGATGATGAACCGCGAGGGCGTCGACGGCCCGGGTGGCCTGGCCATCGTCGGCAGCGACGCCGAGGTGCGCGACCAGATCGCCGAGCTTGCGGCAATCGGCGTCACCGATTTCAACGCCGGCGTGTTCACCTCCGACCCGGAGGAACTGGCCCGCACGAACTCGGTGCTGCGCGAGCTGGTCTGACCCGCGACCTCGCGGGCGAGGCTCTATCGTGCCGTTGCGATGAAGTGGCAGCGGCTCGGATACGTGTGCGCGGCGGTCGCCCTCGCTGCCTGCGCCGGATCGTCGGGTGTCACCGCGCGTCGGAGCGACGCGCCGGCGCCGCCGTTCGACCGGGCGACGCCACTCGCTGCCGTCGACGCGCTGCCCGACATCGCCGCCATCGAGTGGGCGGGGTGCGACAGCCAGCCGGCGCCGTGGGAGTGCGGCGTCATCGAGGTGCCGCTGGACTACCGGCGCCCGGCCGAGGCGGGCACGGTCTCGATCGTGGTGACGCGGCTGCCGGCGGCGGACGGCGCGGCGCGGATCGGCTCGCTCGTGCTCAACCCGGGCGGCCCCGGCGGCTCCGGGATCGATCTGGCCTGGAGCTATGCCTCGGTCTTCCCGACCGAGCTGCTCGCACGGTTCGATCTGGTCGGCTTCGACCCGCGCGGTGTCAGCCGCTCGACGCCGGTGGACTGCGGCGACCTGAACCGGTCGTTCCGCGTCGTGGAGCGCGAGTGCGTTGCGCGCAGCGGGGTCTTGCTGCCGTACGTCGGCACGCAGAACGCGGCACGAGACATGGAGCAGTTGCGCAAAGCGCTCGGCGACGACCAGCTCACCTATCTCGGCTTCAGCTACGGCACCGCGCTCGGCGCTGTCTACGCCGACCTCTTCCCTGAAAGCGTGCGGGCGCTGGTGCTCGACGGCAGCGTCGACCCCGCCGCCGGTGAGTACAACGTCGACGGCACGGTGATCGGCTCGAACGGCTCGCCGTTCTACGGGGTGCAGGACTTCGGCGGCACCGTCGACGTGTTCCTCGAGCTCTGCGACGCCACACGACTGTGCGCCGCAGGCCCGCGGTCCAGTGAGCTGCTCGACGGGCTCTACGGCGACGTGTCCGAGGCCGCCACCGACTACTTCGACGAGTGGGACCCGGTCGTCGGGCCCGACCAGGTGGACGGCATCATCACCTCGGCGATGTACAACACCGATCTGTGGGCGCCGCTCGCCGTGGGGTTGGCGGATGCGGCCGGCGGCGACGCGAGCACGTTGGCGGCACTGGGCAGCTACCTCGAGGCCGGCTACCCGCGTGAGGAGAGCGTCACCGACAACCTGACCGAGGCGAACCTGGCGATCTACTGCGCGGACTTCGCCGGACGCCGCGGCGAGTTCGCCGTCGACTGGTGCGAGGGGTGGCCGGAGACGGCCGAACCGATCCCGCCGATCACCGCCGTCGAGGTGGCCAACCCGATCGTCGTCATCGGTACCGACGGCGACCCCGCCACGCCCGGCTTCCTCGCCCCGCGGATGGCGGAGGCGCTCGGCGACGCGGTGTCCGTGCGCTGGCAGGGCGCGGGGCACACCGCCTTCCTGCACAGCGAGTGCGTCGACCGCATCGTGGTCGACTACCTCGTCGATCTGGTCGTGCCCGAGAACCGGTCGCGGTGCAGCTTCACCGACGACGTGAACACCACCGTGGCCCGCGCCGAGCGCGTCTTCCAGCTGGACCGCGAGCGCTTCCGGATGCGCCTGACGGATGTGTTCACCGCCGAGGGCTCGTCCGCCGCGGTGGCTGCGTGCCTGGCCGACGGGTTGGTCGCCGGGGCCAGCGACACCGTGCTGATCTACGCCCGGCTGGGCGTGCAGCACCCGGACTACGTGGAGCTGCGCGAGCGGCTGGAGGCCGACTGCAGTTAGCGCAGATGGACGGGTGTGGTGGTGGCGGCGCTGTAGGGCCGGTTGACGAGGTCGAAGAAGTCGTTGCCCTTGTCGTCCACGACGATGAACGCGGGGAAGTCCTCGACCTCGATCTTCCACACGGCCTCCATGCCCAGCTCGGGCATCTCCAGCACCTCCACCTTGGTGATGCAGTCCTGCGCCAGGCGTGCGGCCGGCCCGCCGATGCTGCCCAGGTAGAACCCGCCGTGGGCCTTGCAGGCGTCGGTGACGGCCTTGCTGCGGTTGCCCTTGGCGAGCATCACCATGCTGCCGCCGGCGGCCTGGAACTCGTCGACGTAGCTGTCCATGCGGCCCGCCGTGGTGGGCCCGAAGCTACCGCTGGCCATGCCGTCGGGAGTCTTCGCCGGCCCCGCGTAGTACACCGCGAAGTCCTTGAGGTACTGCGGCATCGGCTCGCCGCGATCGAGGCGCTCCTTGATCTTGGCGTGCGCGATGTCGCGGGCGACCACCAGCGGGCCGGTGAGCATCACGCGTGTCTTCACCGGGTGCTTGCTCAGCTCGGCGAGCACGTCGGCCATCGGGCGGTTGAGGTCGATGTGCACCACGGCGGTGTCGGCCAGGTCGTCGTGGGTGATCTCCGGCAGGAACCGCGCCGGGTCGGTCTCCAGCTGCTCGAGGAAGATGCCGTCCTTGGTGATCTTGCCCAGCATCTGGCGGTCTGCGCTGCACGACACGGCCATGCCTACCGGGCAGCTGGCTCCGTGGCGCGGTAGGCGGATGACGCGCACGTCGTGGCAGAAGTACTTGCCGCCGAACTGGGCGCCGATGCCGAAGT
>CAYZFZ010000366.1:0-3351 GCA_964477795.1 uncultured Bifidobacterium sp. | reverse complement strand
GAACTGCTCGCCGCGCAGGGCGCGGGGGTGCTGCTCACCTACCTGCGCACCCGTGTGGCCGACGACGAAGCGACGCCCGAGCGCTACCAGCAGCAGCGGATGACAGACGGCGAGGAACTCGCCGCACGGATCGTGGCAGCCGGCGGGGGCGCCGTCGCCGTGGAGGCCGACCTGCTGGACGACACGACACCGGCGCGCCTGTTCGACCTCGCCGAGGCGCAGCTGGGGCCGGTCGACATCCTCGTCAACAACGCCACCGGGTTGGCCAGTGGCGACTCGTTCACCGCCGGCGTCGACGACGCGGCCGGGCGGGTCGCACCCGGGGTCAGCGCCGCGCTCTTCGACCGCACGTTCGGGGTCGACGCGCGTGCCGGCGCGCTGCTTGATCGCCGAACTCGCCCGCCGGCTCGTCGCCCGCGGCGGCACGTGGGGACGGATCATCGGCCTCACCTCGGGCGGCCCTGGCGGTTTCCCCGGCGAGGTCACCTACGGTGCGGCGAAGGCTGCGCTCGAGAACTACACCATGTCGGCCGCCCGCGAGCTGGGCCGGCGCGGGGTGACCGCCAACATGGTTCATCCGCCGATCACCGACACCGGCTGGGTGAACGACAGCGTCCGCGAGTTCGCCGCGACCGACCGCGAGCACTTCCACGTCGCCGAGCCGGCCGAGGTCGCCCGCGTGATCGCGTGGCTCTGCACCGACGACGCGCGCATGGTGAGCGGCAACGTCATCCGCATGCGCTGACCGCCAGAACCACCGGAGCCGCATGCGCTGAGCCGCATGCGGGCGTCCGGCCGAGCCAGGTGAGCGCTACGAGCGGAAGTTGGGCATCACCTGGGTGGCGAACAGCTCCAGCGTCTCCGTGCTCGGGTAGTCGGCGCACCAGGGGATGAAGCCGGTGCAGCCGAGCGCGACGTACGTCTGGATCTTCTCGCACACCTGCTCGGGTGTGCCCACCAGGTTGCCGGCCCGCCAGCTCTCGGCGGCCTCGCCCCACGTGCTGCGCGACCCTGCCGCGAGCACCTCGGCCTCGCTCTCGCGGAGGAACACCTCGGGTGTCCACGTCTTCCGGATGGTGGACTCGTCGCGCCCCACCGCCGCACAGTGCTGCTGCAGCAGGCCCCGCTTGCGCGCCCACTCCTCCGGTGAGCCACCGAAGTTCGAGCAGTCCGCGTAGCGGGCCACCGTCCGCAACGTCACCTTCTCGCCGCCGCCTCCGATCCAGATCGGCGGGTGCGGCGACTGCAGCGGCTTGGGATCGCACTGCGCGCCACGGAGTTGGTAGTGGTTGCCGTCGAAGGTGGTGTCGGGCTCGGTCCACATGCTCTTCACGATCTGCACGCACTCGCGCATCATCGCCAGCCGCTGGCCGGCCACCGGGAACTCGAACCCGTAGCCCTTGTACTCGTGCGCGTACCAGCCGGCACCGATGCCCCAGTCGAGGCGGCCGCCGCTGACGACGTCGAGGGTGGAGGTGATCTTGGCGAGCACGCTGGGCTCGCGGTAGCTGTTGCAGCCCACCATCTGCCCGAGGCGGATGGTCGAGGTGCGCTGGCTGATCGCGGCCATCGTCGTCCAGCACTCGAACACGGCCTCGTGCGCGGCCTTCGGCACATTGTGGAAGTGGTCGTAGACCCACAGGCTGTCGAAGCCGAGCTGCTCGATGCGCACGGCGATGTCGACCGCCGTGCGCCACTTCGCCGCCGCACCATCGATGCCGGCGAGCTCCATCTTCCAGCCCTGCGGCATGAACATGCCGAACAGGACGATGTCCACGTCGCGGGTGTCGACGGGCTGGTGGGCTGCAGGTGTGGTCATGTCCACGAACCTAGCTCGCACCCCGTGAGCAGGCGGGCGGCGCACGATGCGTGACGGGCGACACACCTCGCCTACGTTGCAGCTCCATGAGCGCTGCCCAGTTCTCCGTCGCGACCGTGCACGAGGCGATCGCGGCCACACGCCCCGACGAGGTCTGTCTCGTCCATCGCGACCGCCGCCTGACATGGGCCGAACTCACCGAGCGCACCCGCCGGCTGGCCAACCACCTGCTCGCCGCCGGGCTGGGCTGCCACACCGAGCGCGACGCGCTGCAGGGCCACGAGAGCGGCCAGGACCACCTCGCGATCTACTTGCACAACGGCACCGAGTACCTCGAGGCGATGCTCGGCGCGTTCAAGGCACGGGTCGCGCCGTTCAACGTCAACTACCGCTACGTTGCCGAGGAGCTGCAGTACCTGCTCACCGACTCGCGGGCGACGGCGATCGTCGTGCACAGCCAGTTCACCCCCACACTCGCCGAGGTGCTGCCCGCGCTTCCCGCGCTGAGGGTGATCCTGCAGGTCGCCGACGACTCCGGGCTGCCCCTGCTGCCAGGCGCAGTCTGGTACGACGACGCGCTCGTGGCCGCGTCGCCGGAGAAGCCGGCCGTCGAGTGGAGCCCCGACGACCTCTACATCCTGTACACGGGCGGCACCACCGGCATGCCCAAGGGCGTGCTGTGGCGCAACGCCGATGCCAACGTCGAGTGCTTCGGCGGGAGCACGGCAGCGACGCTCGACGGCGTGGTGGCCGAGGCCACCGGTGGCCTGAAGGCGCTGCTCGCTCCGCCCTTCATGCACGGCGCCGGCCACTGGATGAGCTTCCGCACGTGGAACACGGGTGGCACCGTCTACATCCAGCACCACACCTCCCACCTCGACCCCGACGACATCTGGGGCACCATCGAGCGCGAGCAGCTGAACTTCCTGCTGATCGTCGGCGACGCGTTCGGTCGCCCGCTGCTGGATCAGCTCGACCGGCAGCGGTACGACCTGTCGTCGCTGACGGTGCTGCTGTCGGGCGGCGCGGCACTCAGCGCCGGCCTCAAGGACCAGTTCCTGCAGCACCTGCCGACCCTGATGATCGTCGACGGTCTCGGGTCGTCCGAGGCCGGCGGCCAGCTGTCGCACGTGTCGGCCGGGGCGGGCGCAACGACGGGCACGTTCCCGATCAGCCCCGGCAACCATGTGCTCAGCGACGACCTCACGCGCGTGCTCGATCCGGGCGACCCGGAGGTTGGTTGGCTGGCGAAGAGCGGCCGTCTCGCGCTCGGCTACCTCGGCGATGCGGCGAAGACGGCGCGCACGTACCCGGTGGTGGACGATGTGCGCTACGCCGTCCCCGGCGACCGGGCGCGGCTGCGCGCCGACGGCGTGATCGAGCTGCACGGTCGCGACTCGGTCACCATCAACTCCGGTGGCGAGAAGATCTTCCCCGAGGAGGTGGAAGCGGCCGTGAAGGCGCACCCAGCCGTGTACGACTGCGTGGTCGCCGGTCGCCCGAGCGAACGTTGGGGAAGCGAAGTCGTCGCC
>CAYZFZ010000365.1:396-3351 GCA_964477795.1 uncultured Bifidobacterium sp. | reverse complement strand
ACCTGGATCATCTTCAGGAAACGGGTGAGCATCTCGAAGGGCTGGCCACTCAACTGGGTGAGCTTGAGCAGGTCGACGGCGAGCTTCTTGTTGCTGGGCGCGTCGGCGTCGGTGAGCGGGGTGACGTCTTCGCGCGGGAGCAGCTGATCCACCGGCACGTTGTAGAACTTGGCCAACCGCTCGAGGCGCGGGACGGAAATGGCCCGCTCACCACGCTCGTAGGCACCCAGCACCGAGGCCTTGAACTGCTCGTTGGACGACGCTTCGACCTCCTGGAGCGACAGGCGCTTCTGCCGGCGGATCACCCGCAGGCGGTCGCCCACCTTCCGGCTGTATGGCGACGCAACCGCATCGTCGTCTTCGAACTCACGCATCTTGAACTCTTTCCCTTACCGTCAGGTCCGCCGAAGGCGCTGGCACATCTTTGCACACGGACCTGTCAGAAACAACGGATAGTGAGATCCGATCACGCAGCGACGGAATCCGACGACCTATGTCAAGAAACTGACGGCCGCGAGCAACGCCGCCGTCTCCACCCGGAGGATGTGCTCGGAGAGGCGAACGTGCGGGATCGGGTGCTGCAGTTCCGACACCGAGAAGCCACCTTCCGGGCCGACGATCACCACCGAGGGGAGTGCGGGCAGGTCGCCGACGCCGACGCCCTCGGGCTCGGCCAACACCGCGCCGGGCTGCGCCGCCACGGACGAGAACGTCGCCGGGCCGCTGATCTCGGCCAGCCGCGTGCGCCGGCTCTGCATCGCCGCCTCACGTGCCACCTTGCGCACCCGGGCCAGCTGGCGCGGTGCCCGCTCGCCGTCCCAGCGCACCACGCTGCGCTCGCAGTGGAGCAGCACGATCTTGTCGACGCCCAGCTCGGTGAGCTTCTGCACCATCCAGTCGAGGCGGTCGCCCTTGGGGATCGCGCTGGCAACGGCGACGGGATTGCCGGCGGGCTCGGTGATCGCCGGGCCGGTGGGCACCAGCACACCCCCGCTGAGCTGGGTCGGCCGCCATGAGCCGTGCCCGTCGCTGACGGTGACCACCTCGCCGTCGCGCAGGCGCAGCACGCGCAGCAGGTGGTGGGCGTCGTCGGGTTGGAGCTCGGGAGCCTCCAACGACTCCACGAAGACGTGCGCCGCGCTGTGCCGCAGCGCCGGGTTCAATGGAACGCCGACTTGATGCGCGAGAGCAGGCCCTGCTCGGTGTGCACCTCTTCGCCACGGGAGTCGGCGAACTTCTTCAGCAGCTCGGCCTCGAACTCGGTGAGCTTGGTGGGCACCTGCACCTGCACGCGCACACGCAGGTCGCCTCGGCCGCGGCCCTGCAAACGGGGCACGCCGCGACCACGCAGGACGAACTCGCGGCCCGGCTGGGTGCCGGCCGGGACGTGGATCTCCTCGTCGCCGTCCAGCGTCGCCAGCGTGAACTTCGTGCCCAGCGCGGCCTGCGCGATGGACACCGGCAGGTCGGTAACCAGGTCGTCGTGCTCGCGGCGGTACCGGTCGTGGGGGGCGACACGGATGTGCACATACAGGTCGCCGGTGGCACCACCGCGCGGCCCGACCGCTCCCCGGCCCGTGAGGCGCAGCGTGGAGCCGGTGTCGACGCCGGCGGGGACGTCGACCTGGTACGTCTTCTCGGTGACGATGCGTCCCTCGCCGGAGCACGACGGGCAGGGCGTGACGATGACCTGGCCGAGCCCGCCGCACTTCGGGCAGGCGGTGGACGTGACCATCTGGCCCAGCATGCTCTGGCGCACCCGCTGCACCTGGCCGCGCCCGTTGCACTCGCTGCAGGTGACCGGCTTCGTGCCCCCGCCGGCGCCGGAACCAGAGCAGTCGTCGCAGCGCAGGGCGGTGCGCACGGTGACGGGGACGGTGGCGCCGAAGACCGCTTGATCGAACGCGACATCGGCGACGACCTCGAGATCCTGCCCGCGTGGCGGGCCGGCCGCGCCGCGCCCGCCACCACCGAAGGGGCTGCCGTTGCCGCCGAAGAACGCGTCGAACAGGTCGCCCAAGCCACCGCCGCCGAACATGTCGCCCATGTTGGGGCCGCCGCTGCCGCCGACGCCCTGCTCGCCGAAGCGGTCGTAGCGCGAGCGCGCCTCAGGGTCGCTGAGCACCTCGTAGGCACGCGCGACCTGCTTGAACCGCTCCTCGGCTGCGGCGTCGTTGGGGTTCGCGTCGGGGTGCAGCTCGCGGGCGCGCTTGCGGTACGCCTTCTTCAGCTCGTCGGAGGTGGCCGTGCGCGGCACACCGAGCAGCTCGTAGTAGTCAGCCATTCGTGCTCCCGCCGTCGCTGAGTCGCCGGCCCAATCGATCGCTCACCACTTCGACGGTAGCGAGCGCCTGCGGATAATCCATCCGGGTGGGGCCCAGCACACCGACCGTGCCGACCTGCTCGCCGTCCACCACCACCGGCTTCACCACGACGGAGCAGGCAGCGAGTGGTTCGACGCCGTGCTCGGCACCGATCGCCACGGACAGGCCGCGGTTGAGCACGTCGCGCACGAGCGTGACCATCACGTACTGCTGCTCGAGCGCGCGCAGCACGGAGCGCACGGTGTCCACCGCGTCGAACGCGTGGGCCATCGACGCGGCGCCCTGCACGAACACGTGCTCCTCGCTGGAGGCGCCGGCCAGCGCGGCGAGCGCGGCATCGCAGATGGAGTCCAGCTCGCGGTCGCCGGTGGCGGGGATGCGGGCGCCGCCGTCGAGCACGCGCCCGACCATGTGCGCCTGCAGGTGAGCGGTGGCGGCGGCGAGGCGCACGTCGGGCACCTCGGCCGGCAGCTCGACCGCTTCGTTCTCGACGACACCGTTGGACATGACGGCAACGACGGTGGCGTGACGGCCGGCGAGCCCCACCACCTGCACCGAGCGCACGACCGCCAGCTCGGCGCGCGGCCCCACCACCACGGCCGCATGGTGCGACACCTGGGCGAGCAGGTTC
>CAYZFZ010000365.1:0-386 GCA_964477795.1 uncultured Bifidobacterium sp. | reverse complement strand
TCTGGTGCAGCAGTTCCTCCAGCCGGCCGTGCGCGGTGTCGAAGAACGCACCCACGCGCTGCGACGCCTGCGAATCCAGCCGGCCCGGCTGGGCCATGTGATCGACGAAGAAGCGGTAGCCCTTGTCGGTGGGGATGCGCCCCGCCGACGTGTGCGGCTGGGCGAGGTAGCCCTCCTGCTCGAGGACCGCCATCTCGTTGCGCACCGTCGCCGAACTGACGCGCACGCCCGGCGCATTGGCGATGTGCGTGGAGCCCACCGGCTGCGCGGTGGCGATGTACTCCTGCACCACGGCCCTGAGAATGGCTGTCTTGCGATCGTCGAGCATGGCTCCCCTACGGCGCACGGATGCGGCTGGCACTCCAGGCTACCGACTGCCAGCAGCC
>CAYZFZ010000364.1:0-3382 GCA_964477795.1 uncultured Bifidobacterium sp. | reverse complement strand
GGTGATGCCCGAGGGGACGCAGATCACCATGCGCGGCTTGCTCCAGCGGCTGGCGTGCACCTTCTGGATGAAGAAGCGCAGCATCTTCTCGCACACCTCGAAGTCGGCGATGACGCCGTCCTTCAGGGGGCGGATGGTCTTGATCCGGCCAGGGGTGCGGCCCATCATCCGCTTGGCCTCGATGCCCACCGCGACGGGGCGCCCGTCGGTGATGTCGATGGCGACGACGGAGGGTTCGTTGAGCACCACACCCTGCCCGCGGGCGTAGATGAGCGTGTTGGCCGTGCCGAGGTCGATGGCGAGATCACGACCGAGCGCGAGCGGGTTGCTTCTCGCCATCACCATCCTCCTCATCGACGCCGAACAAAACCGCCCGCAGTCTAGCGGGCGCGAAGTTTGTTACAGATTCGGGAAGAAAATGCCGATCTCGCGCTCGGCCGAGGCCAGCGAATCGCTGCCGTGCACGAGGTTCTCGGTGAACGACGAGCTGAGGTCGCCACGGATGGTGCCGCCCGCCGCCTTGCGGCTGTTGGTGGCGCCCATCAGCGTGCGCATGACTTCCCACGTGTCCTCCGGGCCTTCCACGACCATGGCCACGACCGGGCCGCTGGACATGAACGACACGAGATCCGCGTAGAAGCCCTTGCCCACGTGCTCGGCGTAGTGCTGCGCCAGCGTGGCCTCGTCGAGCAAGCGCAGATCCATCGCGACGATGGTGAGATCCTTGGCCTCGATGCGGCGGATGATCTCGCCGGTCACCTTGCGGCGGACGGCATCGGGCTTGAGCAGGACGAGCGTGCGATCAGACATGGCCACGCAGGCTACCGACCACTCCCCTGCTTTACGTAAAGGCTGTCGAGGCGTGACCTCGGGCTGTGAGCTTCGATTCTTGACACAAACACCGGCGAGTTGGGAGATCGGGCAAACGACGATATGTCGGGACAGCATGACCAACGAGCACGGCCTTGCGGCCATCGCACGCGGTCAGCACGGAGCCTTCCTCTTGCAGCAGGCTCACGATGTCGGCATTCCGGCACACGTGCTTCGAGGCTGGATCTCGAGCGGCCTCCTCGATCGGTTCGGCGTACGAACCCTGCGCAGCACCACCCATCCGACCACTGAGGCCGACGATGCTGCCGCCCACATCCTCGACATCAGACCCAAGGGGTGGATCTCCCATGAGAGCGCCGCCTCGCTGCACCCGTTCGACACGTTCGATGCATTCGGGTGGCCGTTCCATGTACTGCTGCACCGCGGCACCTACACCACCCGCGCCGGGCTGATCGTGCACACGTCCGCCGACCTGCCCCTTTCGGATCGCGTGTTCATCGACGGGCTGCCGGTGACGAGCCCGACGCGGACGATCATCGACCTTGCCACCACCCAGTCGCCGCATCGCCTGACTGCAGCCATCGACGGTGCGCTGCGCGACCGGCTGATCACGGAGGAGGGGTTGCTCACCCGCATTGCAGAGATGCGAACACAGGGCCGCTATGGCATCCCCAAACTGCTGGCGGTGATCGAAGGATCCGAGAAGTCGCGAGGTGGCCACTCGTGGCTCGAGCGTCGATATCTGGAACTCGCAACGGCGGCCGGCCTGCCGCGACCGGAGACCCACGCCATCTGGGTCGTGTCGATGGGCGGTTGATCCGCGTCGACTGCTACTACCGCGACCTCGACATCGTCGTGGAACTTCTCGGCTACCGCTGGCATCGCAGCAAGGCGCAGATGGCCCGGGACGCGGCGCGAGTCAACCGACTGACTCTCGACGGTCGAATGGTCCTCCAGTTCACCTATGAACAGGTGACGCTTGCGCCACAGGTCGTGGTGGCGTCGGTCAAAGAGGCCCGCGCCGTTCGTTTGCGTCAAGCCTCAGCATGAGCACCACCTGGTCAGCGCCCGACAGCCTTTACGTAAAGGTGGGGTGGTGGGTCAGAGGACCTTGCGGAGGTAGGGGCGGGCGCCACCGACGATGTAGAGCGAGCCGGTGACAAGGATGGCGTCGTCGGGGTCGGCCAGCGCGAGCGCACGGTCGATGGCTTGCTCGACGGTACGCAACTCGACGACCTGGTCGCAGCCGAGCGCGCGGGCGGCGGCCGTGAGCTCGGCGGCTTCCATGCCGCGCGACGACGGGGCGGTGCACGTGAGCACGACGTCGAACTCGTCGGCGCGCAGGGCGGACAGCATCTCGTGCGGGTCGCGGCCCTGCAGGCAGCCGACCACCAGGATGCGCCGGCCGGCCGGATCGAAGTCGTCGAAGAACACGGCGGCGCACGTGTCGGCGCCGGCCGGGTTGTGCGCACCGTCGATGATCACCAGCGGTTGGTGGCCGAGCACCTCGAAGCGCCCGGGCATCACCACATCCGCGAAGCCCTCGGCGACGAGATCGCCCGGCAGCGGCGCGGCGAAGAACGCCTCCACCGCCGTCAGCGCAGCGGACGCGTTGTCGCCCTGGTGGCGGCCGTGCAGCGGCAGGAACACGTCGGGGTAGAGGGTGGTGGGCGTGCGCAGGTCGAGCAGCCGGCCGCCGAGCGCGAGCTGGTTCTCGACCACGTCGAAGTCGGGGCCGCGCAGGAAGTGCGACGCGCCGCCGACCTCCACGAACGCGTGGGCCAGCCGCGGATCGGTCTCCCCGATCACCACCGCACTACCGGGCTTGACGATGCCGGCCTTCTCCGTCGCGATGTGCAGCGTGGTGGGCCCGGCGTACTCGGTGTGGTCGACGCCGATGTTGGTGACCACCGCAACCTGCGACTCGCACACGTTGGTGGCATCCCAGCGGCCGAGCAGGCCGACCTCGACGACGGCCACGTCGACGGCGATGTCCGCGAACCAGCGGAAGGCGGCGGCCGTGACCGCTTCGAAGTAGCTCGGGCGAACACCCGTGAGGCCCTCGAGGTCGGCCACGGCGGCCACCTGCTCGGCGAACTCGTCGTCGCTGATCGGCTCGCAGTTGCGGCTGATGCGCTCGTTGAGCCGCTCGAGGTGAGGGCTGGTGTAGGTGCCCACCGACAGACCGTGCGCCATCAGCAGGCGGCTGATCATCTGAGTGGTGGAGCCCTTGCCGTTCGTGCCCGTCACGTGGATGACCGGGTGGGCCAGCTGGGGCTCGCCCATCGCCGCCATCAGGCTGCGCATGCGATCGAGCGTCGGCGACGTGATGCGGCCGGTGGTGTCGTAGTTGGAGTGCGTCTCCAGGTACGCGAGGGCGTCGGCGTAGCTCATCGGGGACTCGTCATCGGGGGAACCTGGCTCAGCTGGCTTGGCGGCGGGGACGCTTGCTGACCGGCTCGCGCGGCACCAGCGTCGGGTTCACCTTCGAGTGCACCGTCTCGGCATCGATGACCACGCTGCCCACGTCGCTGCGCCCGGGCAGCTCGTA
>CAYZFZ010000363.1:0-3387 GCA_964477795.1 uncultured Bifidobacterium sp. | reverse complement strand
GCCGGATCGATCGTTGGGTGGGGGCTCCGGCGGAGCCTCTGCCCCCACACCCCCGGCCGGCCGTGGCTGCCGGTGCGCCGGCGTCCGCCGACGCTAGCGTGTGGCCGATGTCCGACGAGCCCAGGCGATCCACCGAGATCGACGACCTCATGAAGGTGATGGCGCCGGACGATCCCACGACCCACTACGGCGACCAGCCGAGACCCACGTCCAGCGTGGCCGGCACCGTCGGCGGGGTGGACGTCCTCGTGCCCGACGAGGAGGACGACACCGCCCCTGCTCCGACACCGCGCAAGCGCCGGAAGGGCAGTGCCTGGACCGAGTGGTTCGTGGTCGTCGCCGTCGCGATCAGCGCCGCACTCATGGTCAGGGCGTTCGTCCTGCAGCAGTTCGCGGTCTCGGGCTACTCGATGATCAACACCCTGCACGACGGCGACCGCGTGCTGGTCAACAAGCTCAGCTACCGCCTGCACGATCCGCGCCGTGGCGACGTGGTGGTGCTGCAGACGATCGAGGGCGCGGGCGAGCGCGACCTCATCAAGCGGGTCATTGCCCTCCCCGGCGAGACCGTGGAGTACCGCTCGTGCGTGCTCTACGTGGACGGGCGCGAGTTGGTCGAGCCCTACCTCGACCCAGCGGTGGTCACGCCCACGTCATGCGGGGAGGACCAGGCCGCGCTGGAGGTGCCCGCCGACCATGTGTTCGTCATGGGCGACAATCGCCCCGGCTCGAAGGACAGCCGCGCCCTGGGCCCGATCGCCTACGACGACCTGATCGGTCGCGCCTTCGTGGTGATCTGGCCGGCGGGCGACTGGCGCTGGCTGTGACCACGCCCCGGGTCGGCTGATCACCAGCGAGGTTCAGCCGGCGTCGCGGATGGGGGCCGGCTCGCCGAACTGGGCCCGGTAGCTGGCCATCATCACGTCCGGAGCGTCGCAGTAGACGCCGTCGATGCCCATCCTGAGCGCCCGCTCCAGGATGTGCGGCTCCTGCATGTCCCAGCCGAATGCGATGCGGTCGAAGCGGTGCAGCAACGCCACCATGCCGCCCGACCACTCGCGGTGGTGCATGTTGAGTGCGTCGATGCCCTGCGCCGCGAGCGTCGCCGCCCGGCGCTCGGGGCCCTCCTTGATCCGCTGCACACTGGTGCTGTCGACGAGCTTGGCGCCGTGGCCGCGCAGGGGGAGCAGCGACTCCCACACGGGTGAGCACAGCCACAGCCGCTCGAGCATCGCCGGTGCGGCCTCGCGCACGACGTCGATCACGGCCTGCCCGGACTGCGGGTCCTTCAGGTCGAGCGACAGGTGGTATGCCGACCCGCAGCGCTCGAGCAAGTCGGCCAACGACGGGATGTGCTCGGGCAGCGCCGAGCGCTGGAAGCCGGCGATCGGCTTGCCCCTGCCCAGCGAGCGCTTGACCAGGCCGTCGTGATTCAGCACGGGCACCCCGTCGGCGGTGACCCACACGTCGCTCTCCAGGCCGTTGGCGCCCATCTCCAGCGCCAACGCGAACGCCTCGAGCGTGTTCTCCCGGGCGTAGGCCTTGGCGCCGCGGTGGGCGAAGGCGATCGGAGTGGCGAGCAGCGAGGGGAGCCGTTGTTGCACCGCACGATGATGACACGCATGCGCGGACGCGAGGATGCGCGAGCGCGACTTCCTCCTAGACTCGCCCACGTGTTCAACGTCCAGGGCAGTGAGCTGATCTTCCTCCTGCTCATCGCGCTCGTCGTCCTCGGGCCGGAGAAGCTGCCCGAGGCGGTCCGCAAGTTCACCAAGGCGTACGCCGAGTTCAAGAAGATGGCCAACGGTTTCCAGGGCGAGTTCCGCCAGGTGCTCGACGAGCCGATGCGCGAGCTGCGCGAGACCGCGAACCTCGTGCGCGACGCGGCGAAGTTCGACCTCGATCTCGACGTCGACCCCGACGGGAAGGGGATCGCATCGTCCGCGCCCGCGCCCAACGAGCCCAAGCCGGACACTGCGGCAGCACCCACCGCCGCCACCACCGCCGGGCCGGGGCAGACCGCCGCGGTGAGCGAGATCGCTCCGAAACCGGCGGCCGCCCGTCGCCAGCAAGGGCTCAACTTCGGCGGCGCCAACCCGCGGCGCCAGACCCGCATCGCCCGCGACGACGCCGAGTCGAGCGGTACCGAGTCGAGCGGTACCGAGTCGAGCGGTACCGAGTCGAGCGCAGCCGACACGACGGCAGCGCCGGCGGTTGAGGACGCCACAGGATGAAGCTTCCCTTCACGGGTCGACGGAAGGCCACGGTCAAGACACCCGAAGACCGCATGACGCTCACCGAGCACCTTGCCGAGCTGCGCACCCGCATCATCCGCTCGGTGCTCGCCATCGTCGTGGGCATCATCGTGCTGCTCGCGATGTACGACCAGGTCCTCACGTTCCTGCGCAAGCCGTACACCGACCTGTGCAAACGCAAGCCGTCGCTGGAGTGCGTCGGCAGCTTGCAGTTCATCGGCCCGCTGGAGGGTTTCACCACCCGGCTGTCGATCTGCACCTACGGCGGCATCATCCTCGCCCTGCCCGTGATCATGTGGCAGCTGTGGCGGTTCATCGTGCCGGCACTGCACGCAAAGGAGAAGAAGTACGCGATCCCGTTCGTGCTGTCCTCGGTGCTGCTGTTCGTCCTCGGTGCCTTCGTGGCCTACTGGACGCTCGGCCCGGCGCTCGACTTCCTGATCTCGTGGGCCGGCAACGACGTGCAGGCCAACTTCCAGGTCAGCAAGTACATCAGCCTCGTCGGACTGATGGTCGCCGCGTTCGGCATCGCCTTCGAGTTCCCCGTGTTGCTGGTGTTCCTGCAGCTGGTGGGGGTGCTCACTCCGCAGACGCTGCTCAAGCAGTGGCGCTACGCGATCGTCATCATCTTTGCCATCGCCGCGATCATCACGCCCAGCGGCGACCCGTACTCGATGATGGCGCTGGCCCTGCCGATGACGCTGTTCTACGCGATCTCGATCGTGATCGGGTTCGTCGCCCAGAAGCGCAAACGGGCCCGCGAGGCCGCCGAAGCCTGACACGATACGTCCGTGCGTTCCGACCGGGCCGAGCTGATCGCCCACTACGAGTTCCCGCTGGATCCGTTCCAGCTGCGGGCGCTCGACGCGCTCGACGAGGGCGACTCTGTGCTGGTTGCGGCACCGACGGGCAGCGGCAAGACCGTCGTCGCCGAGTACGCGATCGACGCGGCGGTGGCCGGCGGCACACGCGCGTTCTACACGGCGCCGGTGAAGGCGCTGTCGAACCAGAAGTACCGCGACCTCGTGGAGCGGCTGGGCCCCCAGCAGGTGGGCCTGCTCACGGGCGACAACAACATCAACGCCGACGCACCGGTGGTGGTGATGACCACCGAAGTGCTGCGCAACATGAT
>CAYZFZ010000362.1:0-3392 GCA_964477795.1 uncultured Bifidobacterium sp. | reverse complement strand
GTCGCCAACCGGGCGATGCAGGCGTTCGGCGAGCGCAAGCTGCCGCTGCAGGTGGCCGTCATGGGTTGTGTGGTCAACGGCCCCGGCGAGGCGCGCGAGGCCGACCTCGGCATCGCCGCCGGCAACAAGCGCGGCCACCTGTTCGTGAAGGGTCGCAACGTCGCCGTCGTACCGGAGAGCGAGATGGTCGACGCGCTCGTCGAGTGGGCCGAGTTCATCCACCAGCACGGCACCGACGCGGCGCTCGCCCGCGTGGACACGAAGCTGGCCGAGCGTGAGGCCGCCAAGGACCGCGCCGACCTGCTCGACGAGAAGGGCCTCGACGCGAACCACTCGATGGAGAAGATCGTCGAGATCCGCCGCACCGTCGGCGGCGAGTGAGCACGTCCATGCCCTACGCCGTTCCCCTGTTCGAGTTCGACCCCTCCACCGAGGCGGTCATCAACCCCAGCATCCACCGGCCGCGGCTCGGCTTCCCGCAGCACGCGGTGATGTGCTGGTTCGGCAATGTCGTGCGCGAACGCACCGCCGGCATCGAGCCGGTGCATCATGTTCCCTTCGAGCACGGCGATCACGCGATCTGCGTGATCGAGCACCGCGGGGTGCCGGTGGCGCTGGTCAGCCCCGGTGTCGGCGCGCCGGCCGCCGTCACCTCGCTGGAGGTGGTGATCGCGCTCGGTGCCACCCACATCATCGGCTGCGGCGGCGCCGGCATCGTCAAGCCCGGGTTCGACGTCGGCCATGTCATCATCCCCACCGGCGCCGTTCGCGACGAGGGCACCAGCTACCACTACGCCCCGTTCGACGCCGAGGTCGCGCCCCACCCGCGCGCGCTCGCCGCTATCGACGCGGTGCTCACCGAGGCTGGTGTGCCGCACGACCGTGGCCTGGTGTGGACGACCGATGCGTTCTTCCGGGAGACGCCGGCGAAGGTGGCCCGTCGCCGCGAGCAGGGCTGCCTGGCGGTGGACATGGAGGTGTCGGCGATGTTCGCCTGCGCCGCGTTCCGCGGGGCCACGTACGCGCAGCTGCTCTACGCCGGCGACGACGTGAGCGCCGCCGAGTGGGACCACCGCCACTGGGAGCAGCAGACGGGTACCCGCGACCGCCTGCTCGACCTCGCCCTCGACACGGTCATCCGGCTGTAGGCGTCGCCGCGCTCCTCAGGGCTCGGCGACGCGGAACACGGTGGCCGGTCCGTCGAGCACCACCGTCTCACCGGGTGCCAGGTAGCCGGCCTGGCCGCGAGCCAGCAGGGCGCAGTCGCCGTCCGTGCACAGCAGCAGCTCACGGCCCTCGGCGGTGTGCGGCATGATCTCGTCGATCTCGAAGCGCCACAGCTCGAAGGGGGCGCCGGGTGTCGGGTAGCGCCAGCGGCCCGGCTCTTCCTCGACCGGGCGCACGACCGGGTCGGCGAGCGGTTCGACGCGCAGCACCGACAGCAGTTCCTCCACGTCGACGTGCTTGGGAGTCAGGCCGCCGCGCACGACGTTGTCGCTGGCGCCCATGATCTCCACGCCGCCACCGTGCAGGTACGCATGCAGGTTGCCCGGCCCGAGGAAGATCGCCTCGCCCGGCTGCAGGTGCACGCGGTTGAGCAGCAGGGTGACGGCCACGCTGGCATCGCCCGGGTACATCGCCTCCAGCCGGGTGACCAGCTCGGCTTCGGGGGCTCGGCTCTGCGCGCAGGCGGCCAACAGCGAGGCGGAGTCGAGCGTGCCCCGGTACAACCCGCCCACCACTGCGGCCAGGCCGTCGCGTTGCAGGGCATCCGCGAGCTCGTCGGCCCGCAGGCTGCGCAGCAACGCCTCGCCGGCGGCGACCGGCCGGAAGCCGCACAGCGCGTCGAACGCGGTGAGCGCGCACAGCAGCTCGGGCTTGGCGAACGGGTCGCGGTAGATGCGCCGCGGATCGTCGAGGGCGATGCCGGCGGCCTGCTCGCGGGCGAAGCCGGCCTCGGCTGCGGCGGTGTCGGGGTGGGTCTGCAGCGACAGCGGCTCGGCTGCGGCGAGCAGCTTCAGCAGGTAGGGCAGGTCGCCGCTGGTGGCCGACAGGGGAGTGCCGTCGTCGAGCGTGGACGGCGCCCCCGGGTGGGTGCCCAGCCACCACTCCGCCCATGGTTGGCCGTCCGCCGGCATGCCCAGCAGCTCGGGGATCACCGCCGGGTCGCCCCATGCGTAGTGCTGGGCGGTGCCTCGGATGGCGTGCATCGGCAGCGACGCTACCCGACGCCTAGAACAGGCGCAGCTCGTCGGGGCGCATGCCGCGCAGCTCGTCGTAGTCGACCTCCACCACCGTGAACCCGCGGGCCTCGGCGAGCACCTTGGCCTGCGGCTTCACGCTCTGGGCGACGAACACGCCGCGGACGGTGCCCAGCGACGAATCGAGGTGCAGCCGCTCGATGTAGCGGGCGAGTTGCTCCACGCCGTCGATGTCGCCGCGCCGCTTCACCTCGATCGCGACGACCTGGCCGCCGGTGTCGCGGCAGACGAGGTCGATCGGGCCGATCGCAGTGGGGTACTCGCGGCGCACCAGCGTGAGGCCGAGCTCGATCGCGTGCGGCGAGGCAGCGAGCAGCTCCTGCAGGTGTGCCTCCACGCCGTCCTTCTGCAGACCGGGGTCGTCGCCGAACTCGTGGGTCGTCTCGCTGAGCACCTCCAGCAGGGTGATCACCAGCGTCTCGCCCTTGGGATTGGTGACCACCCAGTGGTCGCCGTTGTCCGCCAGCGTGTTGGGCGCGTTCATCCAGTTGAGCGGCTTGTAGGCACCGCCGTCGGCATGGATGGCGACACAGCCGTCGGCCTTCACCATGATCAGGCGAACGGCCTCGGGGAGGTGGGCATCCAGCCGACCCCGGTAGTCGACGGTGCAACGGGCTACGACGAGACGCACGGGCGGCGACGCTACCTGCTGACGTGGTCGCGCATCCGCTTCTGGATCAGCTCGCGCCGGGCCTGCAGCTCGCGATAGGTGAGGGCGTCGGTGCCGTTGTCCACGCCGAAGCTGGCCTTCACGCCGTCCATGTTGATGGCGACGGTGGTGTGGTCGATGCCCAGCTCGCGGCCCAGCCGCTCGCCGTGGCGCTCGGCGAACATCAGCGAGATCTTGCCGATCTCACCGAGCAGGTCGAGATCGGGGGCCAGCCGCGCCATCGCACCGTCGAGTATCCGGGTCAGGAAGTCGCGGCCTTTGACGCTCACCACCTCCACGCGAAGGCCGCTGCGCGGGTCGCGCAGAAACGCGACGCCGGCACCGGTGCGCTCCAACTCCCAACCGCCGTCCTGCAACCGCGCGACGTCGTCGCGCCAGCGCGGTGCGTAGTAGCCGACGTGGTGCATACCGCCGAGTTTGGGTTCAGCGAAGATCGAGTCAGCGGTGGGGACCACCTCGAT
>CAYZFZ010000361.1:0-3398 GCA_964477795.1 uncultured Bifidobacterium sp. | reverse complement strand
CGCCCACACCTGCCAGCTGCTCGTCGAGCGCGGCGCCACCGGCACGATCATCGTCGTGTGCGTGCGCGCCGCCCCCGAGGGCATCGAGCTGCTGCGCCAGAGCGGGCTCGATCTCGCCGTCTACACCGCCTCGCTCGACGAGCGGCTCAACGACATGGCGTTCATCGTGCCCGGCCTCGGCGACGCCGGCGACCGCCAGTTCGGCTCGCCCGCCTGACACGGCCGGCTGGCTGGCCGGCGCGCCGCTGAACCCGCCATTCGAGTGCCCACTCGCACCCCGGGGTGCGAGTGGCCACTCGGAGCGCTAACCGGATGCTGCAGGTCTCAGGTGGGCGCAGCGGATGTCAGACGAGCGTCATGTTTGGCTCGCCGTTGGCGTTCAGGCCTGTGCCCCGGGTGCACACGCCGCCCTTGGGGGCGCCGCCGTTGTAGGCCTGGCGTACACAGTTGCGGACCGCCTTCTCGCCCCACCAGTTCGGGTGCAGGCTCTCCTGCACGTAGTACGGGCCGAACACGGTGCTGAGCGTGCGGATCTGGGCGATCCACTCGGTGGCGTCGCTGGCGCCGGCAACCGTCCAGTTGGCCTTGCCGCTCTTCTCCATCAGGTTCACCGTGTTCTCGCACAGGCGGCGGCCGTTGAACGCGCCGGCCAGGTCGAGCACCTTGGCACCGGCCGAGGCTGCTGCGCTCTTCACCGCGTTGTTGATCTTCACCAGCGCCGTGCTGTTCGCCCAGTCGGCGTCGGCGTTCCAGAAGCCGCAACCGCCGGTGCTCTGGCGGGTGAAGCCCGACTGCGAGTAGCGGAAGCCTGCGCCGTTCGGCACCGGCGACGGGTAGGTCTGCTGGACGATGGTGTACTGGCCGGCGCTGTAACCGGCGTTCGCCATCGCGGTCTTGATGTTGTTGAGCGCACCGAGGATCGCGTTCGTCTGGGCGGTGACGTTGGCCGAGGTGAAGTTGGCCGTCACCGAGCTGTCGTCGTTGCAGTAGTTCGGCCACCACGACGGCGAGGTGAGGAAGTCGGTGACGCACGACTGGACGATGTCGGCAAAGCCGAAGTTGTTGCCGCCGATGGAGAGCTGGATCATCGTCACGTTGTGCGTGGCTGCGAACGTCTGCAGCATCAGCGCCTGGCCCTGGTTGCCGCCGCTGTTGTAGAAGTCGATGCCGGGCTTGAAGTAGCCGTCGCTGCTGGTGAACGTGGAGGTCTTCGCACCCGAGCAGGCAAGGTTGAGGCTGTTGACGCCGCCGCCGATGGCGATCTCCGCCGCGGTGCTGCGGTGGCAGCGGTTGATCACCTCCGCCGTGTGCGTGGCATTGTCGAAGTACGCGGCGCTGCCGCCGGCATCGACGCTTGCCGAGCTGCTGTTGCTGTTGCCCGCCCAGCGCCCGCCCTCACCGGAGATGTACGAGTCGCCGAGGCTCACCACCCAGGGGCTGCCCACCCCCGGCCCGTCCGCCTGTGCCGTCTGCGAGCTGACCACCGGCACGGCGAAACCCGCCGCGAGCAGCACGACTGCCAAACCAACCTTGCGCATGCACATCTCCCTCGTGCTCCGACGCCACACACCCCATGTGACACACGCCCGACACTAGACGAGCAACGACTCCAGCGCGGCGAGGTACTCGGCGGGTTCGCAGTCGATGCCTTCGCCGTACAGCTTCACCTTCGGCTCGGTGCCGCTGGGGCGCACCTGGAGGCGCAGCGAGTCGCCCAGTTGCAGGCGCAGCAGGCCGGCCTCGTCGAACCACTCCACCGACGTGACCGTGCGGCCACCCACTTCGGCGGGCGGCTCGGCGCGCAGGCGGGCCACTGCCGCGGCACCGTCGGCGGGCGGCATGCGCACGGACTTCTCGGCCATCACATGGCGACCGTAGAGCGCCGAGATCTCGTCCAGCCGCTCCTGCAGGGTGAAGCCCTCGGCGGCGGCCACTGCGGCCACCTCGGCCATCAGCACGGCGGCGGTGATGCCGTCCTTGTCGAGCGGCTGGTCGCAGACCAGGTAGCCCAGGGCCTGCTCGTAGCCGAACACGAAGCGCAGCTCGGGGTGCTGCAGCACCGTGTGCCCGATCCACTTGAAGCCGGTGAAGGTCTCCAGGCACACCGCGCCGTGGGTTGCGGCCATGCGGCCGAGCAGCGACGACGAGACGAGCGTGGTGACCACGAGGCGCGGCGAGCCGGAGTCGGCCACCGTGTGACGCAGGATGTGATCGGCGAGCAGCCAACCGATCTCGTCGCCGCCCAGCCGGCGCCAGCCGCCCGGCGCGGACGGGGCGGGGATCGCGGCCGCCATCCGGTCGGCGTCGGGGTCGTTCGCGAGAGCGATCAGCGCACCGGAGGCGGCCGCCTGCGCCATCAGCATGTCCATCGCGCCCGGTTCCTCCGGGTTGGGGAACGACACCGTGGGGAACGTGCCGTCGGGCTGCTGCTGCGCGGCGACGACCGACGGTGCGGGCAGCCCGGCACGCTCGAACGCCGCCAGCAGCGGGGCGCCGCCGACACCGTGCATGGCGGTGTACGCGGCCGGCACGCCCGGCACGCCCGGGCACAGGCGCACGGACGAGACAGAGTCCAGGTAGCGCTCGACGTGCTCGCTGCCGAGGTACTGGATCAGCGGATGGTCGTCGGGTGCGAGCTCGACGGCGGTGGGATCGACCTCGTCGATGCACGCCGAGATGCCCGTGTCCGCGGGCGGCACGATCTGGGCGCCCGTACCGAGGTACACCTTGTAGCCGTTGTCGGCCGGCGGGTTGTGCGAGGCGGTGACCATCACCCCGGCGGCGGCGCCGACCTCGGTGATGTTCCAGGCCAGCACGGGTGTGGGCACGATCTGATCGAACAGCAGCGCCTTGATGCCGCGGGCGGCGCAGACGCGCGCCGTGTCGAGCGCGAACGCGTCGCTCTTGCGGCGCATGTCGTAGCCGATGATCACGCCACGGTCGGCGACGTCGGGCACATTGGCCAGCAGGTAGTCGGCCAGGCCGGCGGCTGCCTGCTGCACCACGAGGCGGTTCATCCGCTGCGGGCCGACACCGACCGCGGCGCGCAGGCCGGCGGTGCCGAACTGCAGGCGGCCGGTGAAGCGCTCGCGCAGCTCCTCGACGGGCCCGTGCAGCAGCGCCCCGAGCTCCTCGCGCATGTCGGCGTCGGGCTCGGCCGCCAGCCAGGCCTCGGCGGTCTCGCGCAATGACAGGTCGTGAGCAGCCGGGTCGGTCATGGCAGCAGCGTCCTCAGTTCCAGGAGTGGGCGGGGGCCGACGTGGGAGATGACCTCGGCGGCCGCGATCGAACCCAGCTTCGCGCACTCGTCCAGCGGCAGCTCGCGCGTGTAGCCGTAGAGGTAGCCGGCGGCGACGGTGGCCTCGTCGATGTCGGAGACGCACAGCAGCGAGGAGACA
>CAYZFZ010000360.1:0-3436 GCA_964477795.1 uncultured Bifidobacterium sp. | reverse complement strand
CCGGCGACGTCGCCATGATCGACGACGACGGGTTCGTGTTCATCGTCGATCGCGCCAAGGACATGGTGCTGCGCGGCGGCGAGAACGTGTACTGCAGTGAGGTGGAGACCGCGATCTACCACCACGACGCGATCGCCGAGGCCTGCGTGTTCGGCATCCCCGACGACCGCCTCGGCGAAGAGGTGGCGGCCGTGATCGTGCTGCGCGAGGGCCACTCGCTCAGCCAGGACGAGCTCGCCGAGTTCCTGTCGGCCAGCCTGGCCAAGCACAAGATCCCGGCGAAAGTGTGGTTCCGCGACGAGCCGATCCCGCGCAACGCGAACGGCAAGTTCCTCAAGCGCGAGCTGCGCAAGGAGCTCGTCGGCGGATGACCATCACCACCAGCGGGATGGCCCGCAACGGCACCACCGAGATCCACTACGACACGTTCGGCGACCCGACGAACCCGACGCTGCTGCTCGTCAACGGGCTCGGCAGCCAGTGCATCAACTACGCCGAGGCGTGGTGCGAGATGTTCGCCGCCGAGGGGCTGCACGTCGTGCGCTACGACAACCGCGACATCGGCCTCAGCAGCAGCTTCGAGAGCGCGCCCACCGACGAGTACGGCGCCGCGTACCGTGTGCGCGACATGGCGGCCGACGGCATCGCCGTGCTGGATGCGCTCGGCGTCCGCCGGGCACACGTGATGGGCCTGTCGATGGGCGGGATGATCGTCCAGAACATGGCCATCCTCCATCCGGATCGGCTGCTCACGATGACCTCGGTGATGAGCAGCACCGGCGAGGCGGAGTACCGCAAGAGCACACCGCGCGCCGCCGAACTGCTCACCGCACCGCCGGCTACCGACCGCGAGGGGTATGTGCAACAGTGGATCGACGGGCTGCACGAGTGGGGCAGCCCCGAGTTCGCGGACGAAGCGCGCTGGCGCGCGGACGCCGAGCGGGCCTTCGACCGCAGCTTCCGCCCCTCCGGCTCCACCCGCCAGTATCTCGCGATCCTCGCCAGCGGCAGCTGGGCCGCCGGGCTGCCCGATGTCACGGTGCCCACGCTGGTGCTGCACGGCGACAAGGACACGCTCATCGACCAGATCGGCGGGCGGCGCACCGCAGAGCTGATCCCCGGTGCCCGCTTCGAGCTGATCGAGGGGATGGGCCACGACTACCCGCCCCAGCTGTGGCGCCGCTGGACCGACCTCGTCGTGGGTCACATCCGCTCGGCCACGCCGGCGGGCGACGCGTGAGCCCCGACGACTTCGCCGCGCTCGTGCGCGCCCGGCGCACCAGCATGCAGATCGACAGGGAGCGGCCGGTGCCGCGCGACCTCGTCGAACACCTCTGTGAGCTGGCCCAGTGGGCCCCGAACCACAAGCGCACGTGGCCGTGGCGCTTCGCGCTCGCCGAGGGCGACGGGCGCGCCCGCCTCGGCGAGGTGATCGCCGCCGCGATGGAAGCCCACGCCGACCCGCCGGAGAAGGTGGCCAAGGCGCGCACCAAGTACCTGCGCACGCCGGCGACGCTGATCGTCGGCTCGGCCGCCGGCGACAGCGAGCTGCGCAGCGCCGAGAACCGCGACGCCGTCGCCGCCGGCGTGCAGACCCTGCTGCTGGCGGCCACGGCACAGGGCCTGGCGAGCTACTGGGGTTCGTGCCCGAAGGGCGCCAACGACGTGGTCGCCCAGCTCGCCGGGTTCGAGCCGGGCACGTTCGTGGCCGCGATCGTCTACCTCGGCTGGGCAGCAGAACCGGTCGCCACCCCCGAGCGCCCGCCCGTGCAGCTGCACGTCATCGACTGACCGCTCAGCCGGGTAGAGCCCTGCCGGCGGCGACGGCGGCCAGCGCGCGTGCGCTTGCCTTGTCCGGGGTGGTGACCGAGAAGTAGCCGTTGCTCATGCGCACGATCACCTCGTAGGCATCGTCGCCCCGGCGCACGCCGATCGCCTCCTCACCGAGCCCGTCGAGCTGGTCGATCTGTTGGGCGGTCGTCACCGGATGGTCGAAGTCGTCGGCCGACTTCGCCTTCACGATCACCACGAACTGCGCCGAACCGGCGGTGATGTCGTAGCCGCAGACGTCCTCGCCCAGCATCGTCTGCGCCGTCATCGTCCCGCGGCCCAGCCCGGTGAAGGTGACGTTGCGGAAGTCGGCCTCCACCAGCGCGCTGCACGGCTCGCCGCCGAACAAGGTGCCGGGAGGGATCGTGACCGTCACGTCGGCCGGCAGGGTGTCGGCGAGCACCGGCAGCAGGGTGTCGGTCTCGCTGTCGACCGGCACCGCGCCCACCGTGTCCGGCGGTTCGTCGTTGGTGCCGCTGCACCCGGCGGCGAGCAGCAGCAACGCCGCGATCGGGGCTGCCGCGCGAGAGATCATCGCCACGAAGCTACCGCCGGCACCGTCAGCCGGCAGGCCGCGACCAGGTGTCGACGGCCAGCATCGGCACGTCGAAGCACCACATGTCGAACGTCAGGCCGATCGACGCATCGCCGTCCCACGGGTACTTGGCGCCCATCCGCTCGCCCATCCGCCGGCGCTCATCGGCGTCGATCACCACGCGGGCCGTGCCCCGCCACGTCTCGCCCTCGATGCGCACGCTGACCACCGGCGTGACCTGCGCGTTGCGGAACCAGTCGGCGCCCGGGCCGTTGCCGCTGATGAGGTAGAGGGCGTCGCCGTCCACGCCGAACCAGATCTCGATCTCGTGCGGGTTGCCCGAGCGGCGCCCGAACGTGGTGACGTAGCAGTTCTCGACGTCGGTGTACGGCGCCAGCCAGCTCACAGCTCAGCGACCGGGCTGGTACACGCCGAACACGCCGCGCAGGGCGTCGCTGACCTCGCCGAGCGTCGCGCTCGCCCGCAGCGCCTCCTTCATCGGGTACAGCAGGTTCTGCGTGCCACGGGCGGCGTCGGCGACGTCGGCGAGACGGGCCGCCACCAGCTCCTGATCGCGCGCTGCCTTGTACGCCTTCAGGTTGGCGACCTGGCCGATCTCCAGCGACGGGTCGTTGGGCGCGATCTCGAACTCGGGCTCCTCGGTGGTGAACTTGTTGAGCCCGACGATCACCCGCTCGTCGTTGTCGATGCTCTTCGCGTACTCGTAGGCGGCTTGCTCGATCTCGTCCTGCTGGAAGCCACGCTCGATGGCCTCGACCGCGCCGCCCATCTCGTCGATGCGGGCGATGTACTCCCACGCCAGCCGCTCGATCTCGTCGGTGAGGCTCTCCACGAAGTAGCTGCCGGCCAGCGGATCCGGAGTGTCGGCGATGCCGCTCTCGTAGCCGATGATCTGCTGGGTGCGCAGCGCGATGCGGGCCGCCCGCTCGGTGGGCAGGCTGAGCGCCTCGTCGTAGCCGTTGGTGTGCAGGCTCTGCGTACCGCCCATCACGGCCGCCATGCTCTGCACCGCCACGCGCACGATGTTGTTCTCCGGCTGCTGGGCCGTGA
>CAYZFZ010000359.1:0-3450 GCA_964477795.1 uncultured Bifidobacterium sp. | reverse complement strand
GGGGCGCGAGCGCCATCGCCGTGCCCTGGTGGCCGCTCTTGGCCGCCAGTGGCGCATCCATGGCGAAGCCGCGGATGAGCGAGATGGCCTGTCGGTCGAGGTCGGGAGTGAGGCTGTCGGGCACGCCAGCGACTGTACCCGCCTCAGGCCGGAGGCAGCAGGGTGAAGGGCACCAGGTGCCACGGGTTCCGGTCGACGCGGCAATGGGCGAAGATCTGCCCGTAGTCCGCGAACTCGAGGTCGCCCTTCACCAGCCGGTAGGTGAACTTGCCGGGCTCGACGGTGAACGGGCTCACGTTGCGGGCAAGCTGCTCGTCGTCCTCGCCGATGCCTGTGCGGAAGATCACCTCGAACACGCCGCTGCCCGACTCGCCCGGCGCGCAGAAGATGAGCGCCACCAGGTGGGGAGCGATCGTCACCGGTGCCGGCGACGGCGCCGCCATCGAGAACATCGCCCCCGTGATGTCGATGCGGGTGGACGGGCCCGGAGCCTGGCGCATCTGGAAGTTCTCGACGAACAGGGCGGAGACGATCTGCATCCCGGGGAATGTACCGTTCGCCCATGGGCTACACCTCTGCTCCGGACTATTGGTGGACCCGGCGTCGGCGAACCGGGAGACCTAGCTCAACGCCTCATAGAAATGATGGCCACCTCTTGAATGCCGAAACAGGTGCACCGAAGAGGGGATACCCCGGAGGCTTCCGCTTGCGGCGCTCAATCTATTTCACTCCAAACTCACTAGTCGGGAATGTGGGAAGTCGCCGCTCTAGATGGATGTTGTGGCTGAGATGGGTTGCGTTGGCGGCCCTTTGTTCCTCAGTTGGGTGCGCGAGGGAGGATTCAAATCATCTGGTTGTCGCGTTTCGGGCCGAGGGTGGCTCAGTTGTCTTTCAGACGATCCGGTATGGCACCGGTGGGGGTGACGATCTCTGGGCGATCCGCCGCGGTGCACCACGTCGACTGGATTCCTTTGACTTCGTGTCATCGCTGGCGGTGGCTGGCGGGCAGGCATACGCCATAGGGGACGACGGATCTTCGCATCGGCTGCATGGCTACGACCTGAGCAACGGCGCGGAGATCGAAATGCCGCGGGTCCTGGTGGGGGATGCCGAAATTCTCGCTGTGACCAGCGACGGGAGTTTGGTCGCCCTGCCAGGCGGAGGCACTGGAAGTCAGGCACAACTTGTGAGACTCATCTCGCTCCAAGATCAGCCCGATCATACGTTGCACATGGGGTTCGATGTTGGCTCGTTCGTCTTCGAAGACCAAGCCATCCTGGTCGCACGCAGAGGCAAGGGAGGCTGCCAGGTGAAAGTTGTCGAGATCGCCACGGAGGGTTCCGGTGCCTGCCGCGTCGAAACCGCAGTGTTGGATAACAATGTCGGGGACTGGTGGACGGATGCTCTTGTGCTCGCGGGGTGCGATGACCGAGTTGTTCTCGCGTTGTTCGACCAACTCACTCCCGACTTCGTACCCGTTTCCGTGGCGACGGACGGCACAGTGAGTTCTGGAGAGCGGGTGACCGGCCAGAACCCCACCTTCGACTGCGATGAGGGTGGCTTGGCGGTTGTGAACCCAGGGTCGCAATCGAGGGTGAGCTTCTTCTCGGTGCCGTTGTCCTGAACTTCCACTGCTGAGCGGTGTCGCGTCACACGGTTGGCAGCCGTCCACGCCGCGACCCACCCCGCCGCGTCGAACCGGCCACGACCGCGCGCCGCCGATCTCGCCCCGGTCGTCGAGCTCCGCCACCGCGCCCTGCCCCTGAGGGCAACCCGCAGCGCAGCGGAGGGGCGGCAGCCAACACCCGGCACGCGCCACGGCCGAACCCGCCGGACCGATCAGCAGCATCCACCAAACCACCCGCCGGTCCCCGACAATCTGCGTTCGGTCCGACGGCGGCGCGGGTCGCCGTGATCGATGCGTCGACTGCGTCCATGACAGCTCGTGCGACCAAGGCGGCGACGGCATCTCCGCATCGGGCCCTGGCCTTGGCAGCGGGCGACGAGGCAGCGAACGTCAGCCACACGACGTCGGCGCGCTGCGGTAGTTCTTGCCCGATGCCCGTGCCGGCATGGCAGAGAACATCGGAGACAGAGAGGAAGTCGCCACCCGAACGTGCGATGGCATCTTCAAGACTGCCAAGAAGATCGCGAACGATGACCCTGAGATCGTCGGTGACTGTCATGCCACCCAGACCTGCTCGATCTCCAGTGCCGACGACAGGGCGACAAGGTCGGCACGGCGGCCGGGTTCGATGGTGCCTCGGTCGTCCAGCCCCAGCAGGCGCGCCGGGTTGGTGCTGGCTGCACGCAGCGCGACGTCGGCGTCGATGCCGGCTGCGACGCAGGTGCGCACGGCATGGTCCATGGTGAGCGCGCTGCCGGCGAGGGTGCCGTCGGGCAGGCGTGGCGCACCGTCGCGCAGCTCCATGCCGATGTCGCCGACGCGGCCGCTACGCCAGGCGACGGCATCGGTGACGAGCACCGAGCGCTCGGGGCCGAGGGCGGCGAACGCCAGCGACAGCACCCGCGGGTGCACGTGCACCCCGTCGGCGATGATCGACGCGGACACGGCCGGGTTCGTCATCGCGAACGTGGCGACCCCGGGGGAGCGGTGGTGCACACCGGTCATCGCGTTGAACAGGTGCGTGGTGAGCCGCGCCCCGGCCGCGACCGCGCCGTCGAACTCCGCCTCCGTGGCCTGGGTGTGACCGATCGACACCAGCCGGCCGGCCGCGACGAGCAGCTCGACTGCCTCCGCGGCCAGCGGTTGCTCGGCGCCGAGCGTGACGAGCGCGATGTGCGGCGGCAGGTCGCGCAGCCACTGGAGGTCGAGGGGCACGATCAGGTCCTTGGGATGCGCTCCGGCGGCAGCCCCCAGGAACGGGCCCTCGAGGTGGGCCCCCGCGATCGTCGGGCGGCCGCCACCCGGGCGACCCATCGCCGCAGCGATCCGTTCCAGCGGGCGGGCGTAGCGGGCCAGGGGCATGGTGACGAGTGTGGGGCACCAGGTCGTGACGCCCTGGGCGAGCAGCAGCCGGTCGAGCCGTTCCCAGTCCGCGCCGTCGGCCGAGGTGACGTCGACGTCGTCGATGCCGTTCACCTGCAGGTCGACGAAGCCGGGCACGAGCAGGCGGTCGGTCGAGACGGCGGCAACCGGCTCGACGGTGGTGATGCGCCCGCCGTCGACGTGCACCCGCGCCGGGCCGCGCCAGCCGTCCGGAGTGAGAACCTGCGCCGCGTCGACCGATGCCATGTCATGGCGAGCTTACGGCCGGGCGCCTCGTAGGCTGCAGCAATGGCAGATCACGCGGGGGAGGTGCTGTCGACTCGGGAGCTGATCCTCACCGAGGCGCGCCGCTGCTTCGCGGAGAACGGCTACGACGGCACCTCGCTGAACGACATCGCCGCCGGGGTGGGCATCCGCCGGCCCAGCCTGCTGCACCACTT
>CAYZFZ010000358.1:0-3476 GCA_964477795.1 uncultured Bifidobacterium sp. | reverse complement strand
AGTCCGGCACGCCGAGCTTGTCGAACACCCAGTACCACGGCCCCTGCGGCCACAGATAGGCGATCGTCTGGTGCGGCACCCAGCCGCCGAACTGGCGGGTGTCCCAGGTGAACGGGGCGTCGGCGACGAGGCGGCCAGGGTTCAGGTACAGGAACAGCTTGGTGTCGGCGGGCATCCTGCCCGGCTTGGTCAGCAGCGCCGGCAGGTAGGCGATGGCGGCGAGCAGGCCCACGGTCCGGCGCGAGATGCGGGCCGTGAGATGCCCGCCGCTCACGGGATGGCCCCGAGCACCCCGTACAGGGCGGTGAGCCCGACGAGCCCGGCAGAGCAGGCACCGACAACGTAGGGCCACCAGTCCTTGCGATCCCTGTGCTCGAACCACCCTGCCGCCGAGATGAGCAGGGGGAAGGCGGTGTACACGAACCGGGGGCGGGCCGTGACGGTGCTGGGCAGCAGCATCAGCAGCACGACGACGGCGACATAGGCGTTCATGAACGCGGGCAGGCGGTGCTTGTACAGGAACCACAGCAGCAACCCGAGCGTGAGAACGCTGACGGCCGTGATGGTGTTGGTGGGCGACGTGAGCGGGTGGGTGAACGCCTTGATCGTGCGCCGGATCGCGGTGAGCCCGAAGCTGGTGCCCTCGCCCCACGCTTCGGTCTGCACCCGGAACCACACGCCGGACTCGCCGGTGTGCGCGCCGAGCCAGAGCATGAAGCCGACGAAGCCGATGGGCGACAGCAGGGGAGCGATCAGCGACCGCCACTCACGCCGCTCGCGGATGGCGATGAACGAGGCGATCGCGCAGGCGGCGACCAGCGCGATGCCGTTGGGCCGGGTGGCCGTGCCGAGGGCTGCGACGACGCCGGCGAGCAGCCACTGCCGCTTGAGCAGGAACCACATGCAGCCGGCAGCCAGCGTGAGCAGCAGCGCCTCGGTGTAGGCGAACGACAGCACGAAGCTGCCGGGGAAGATCGCCATCAGCACCATCGCCCGCTCGCTGACGCGGATGCCGAACAGCTCGCGAGCGAGCAGCCCGACGAGGTAGACGGCTGCCGCGCCGAGCAGGAAGTTGGTGAACAGCGCGGCGATGGTGTCGCCGCCGGGCAGCACGAAGTCGACCGCCCGCACGAGCATCGGGTAGGCGGGGAAGAACGCGGCCCGGGCGTCGGCCATCTCGTAGGTGACGTTCGCCTGCACATGGCGCGGGTAGCCGGCGCGGACGATGCGCAGGTACCACAGGCCGTCCCAGGAGGTGAGCACGTCGAGCATCGGTTGGATCGCGCTCTTCGGGATCGCCTTGGAGGCGTAGTGCGGGTCGGCGAACGTCGCGTTCGGGAAGTTCGCCTTCACCAGGTTGTCGTCGGCGCGCAGCTCGGCGGCGACGATGGCCGCGCCGATCGACACGCACAGCCGCGAGAACACGTAGACAAGGCCGCACTTGCCGAGCACGGAGCGCCAGGCGGCGGACTCGGCGCGCGGATCGAAGGTGGGGGACTTGAGGGTGGCAGGTTCGGTCATGGGGTGTTCATGGGGGCGTCGAAACGCAGCGACGCTAACACCCGCGCCCCGTCACCATCGGCTCATGGGCAGCACCCGCTGGCGGGGCCCGAACTTCGGCGGCCGGTGGCCGGCCAGCTGCAGCAGCCGCACGGCCCGGCCGCGCTGGCCGGCGTAGGGCGCCAGCAGCTGCAGCATCTCGGCATCCGTGCCACGCGGCCGGCCGGTGAGCGCGTGCACCACCAGGTGCTTGAGGTGATAGTCGCCGACGGCCACCGCGTCCGTGTCGCCGAGCGCCGTGGCGAGCACCGTGCCGATCGTCCACTCGCCGATGCCGGGCAGCAGCGCCAGGCGGCGGGCCGCTTCGCCGGGGCCGAGCAGCGCCCACTCGTGCAGCCTGACCGCGTGGCGTGCCATCTGGCGCAGGGCGTCGGCACGCTTGGCCTCGATGCCCAGCGGGTGGAACCACCAGGCCGGCTGCGCGGCCAGTACCTCCGGCGCGGGCGGCAGGCGCAATCCTGGCGGCACCGCCCTGGGCCCCGGTGCGGGCTCGCCCAACCGGCGCACCAGCTGGTGCCACTGGCGGGTGGCCTCGCCGGCGGTGATGCGCTGGGCGAGGATCACGGGGATCAGGTCGTGGTACAGGGTGAGGCTGGCGCCGAAGCGGACATCGGGGTGGTCGCGCTGGGCGGCCAGCACCTGCGGATGCCCGGTGGCGAAGCGGTGCCCGGGATCGAGCGCACCGGTGAGCGCGGGGACCCCGGCGAGCAGCCAGTCGCCACCGGGACCGAACGCGGCGGCCCGCGCCTCGCCGTCGCGCCAGTCGAGGTGCAGCGTGCCCGGCCCCTCGGGCGTGAACGTCGCCCGCCAGAACTCGCCGTCGCCGAGGCGGGTGGTGGGGTCGGCGGTACCGCAGCGGTAGGCGGACAGCACACTGCGCAGCGAGCCGCGACCGGGGGCGGCGAGCGGGCTGCGTGACACGTGGCGAGCGTAACTCGTCGGTGTCACAGGGAATCGGACATCATGGCGCATGGACGTCGTCGAACGCACCGCACCCGCCGAAGGCATCGTGCAGCTCACCCTGAACCGGCCTTCGTCGCTGAACTCGATGACCGCCGAGCTGGTCGAATCGCTGCACCAGCATCTGCGCGAGATCGCCGTCGATCCGGCCGCCCGGGTCGTCATCCTCACCGGCGCCGGCCGCGGCTTCTGCGCCGGGCTCGACCTGCGCGGCTACGGCACGGCGCCGCACACCGCCCACCTCGGGCGCACCCAGGCCGGCTTCGCGGTGCAGCAGCACATCGCCTCGCTGATCCCGGCACTGCGGGCACTGCCCCAGCCGGTGATCGCGGCAGTCAACGGTGCCGCTGCCGGCGGTGGGTTCGCGCTCGTGCTCGGCTCCGACATCCGCCTCGCTGCCCGCTCGGCGAAGTTCAACGCCGCGTTCATCCGCATCGGGTTGTCGGCCTGCGACATCGGCACCAGCTGGCTGCTGCCGCGGCTGGTGGGTGCGGCCAGGGCCCAGGAGCTGATGCTCACCGGGCGCGTGTTCGACTCGGCGGAGGCGTACCGCATCGGCCTCGTCGTCGACCTGCTCGACGACGTCGACCTGCTCGACGCGGCCCTCACCAAGGCGCACGAGATCATGCTCAACGCGCCGTTCGGCGTGGCGCTCACCAAGCAGGGCATGTGGAGCGCGCTGGAGATCCCGGCGCTGCAGAACGCGATCGACCTGGAGAACCGCCAGCAGATCATGGCCAGTGCCACCGCCGACCACCGAGAAGCAATGACCGCCTTCCTAGAACGCCGCCCTCCGAACTACTCCAACAGCTGACGCGTCGACCTCCATCGTTCGCTCGCTTCGCTCGCTCTCTCCTGTCGGTCGAATGATGTGGACGGCCTTCGGCCGACTCAGCTGCAATGCGTCTCACGGGGACCGTGTCGACGCATGGTGGAGGGGGATCGCGGAGCGCCCC
>CAYZFZ010000357.1:0-3490 GCA_964477795.1 uncultured Bifidobacterium sp. | reverse complement strand
GCGCGATCTGCACGCCGGTGCCGAACAGGCGCACCGAGCCGGTGACGTCGAGGAACGCCTCGTCGAGCGCGAGCGGCTCTATCAGCGGGGTGACCGACTGGAAGATCTCGTGCACCTCGCCGCTCACCTGCGCGTACAGCTCGTGGTCGCCGGGCAGGAACACCGCCTGCGGGCACAGCCGCCGGGCGCGGGTGGAGGGCATCGCCGAGTGCAGGCCGAAACGGCGGGCCTCGTAGGAGGCGGCCGCGATCACCCCACGCGACCCGGTGCCGCCTACTACCACGGGCTTGCCGCGCAGATCCGGCCGCCGGCGCAGCTCGACGCTGACGTAGAACGCGTCCATGTCGACGTGCAGGATCGAGCGCGGCGGCACGGTGGTCATCGTGTCATGTGAAGAACGGTGTCATGCGAGCCGTTCGATGCGGGCGTTGCGGCGCTGCACGCCGTGCAGCACGAAGCGATAGTCGGCGGTCACGCAGCCCGACAGCCACTCGCCGACCGGGGCGTGCACCCACGGCGGGCTCGCCTGCATCAGCGCGTTGGCCTCGGCGCTGCCCACGTGGCGCACCTGCTCGACGATGCCGTCGGGGTCGTCGATGACCACCTCACCGTCCACCTGCCCGGCCTCCCATGCCTCCACCCGCAGCTGCCAGCCCATGTCGGGCGCGTGCACCGTGACGGTGTAGCAGCACTGCCGCCACGAGGCGACGATCAGGCCGGTCTCCTCGCGCACCTCACGGGCGAGCCCCTCCAAGACGGTCTCGCCGGCGTCGATCACACCACCCGGCGGCGTCCACTCCAGGGAGCGGTCGCGGCGCCGGTTGCACACCAGCACCAGCCCGTCGTCGCCGTGGCGGATCAGCGCGCCGCCGACCGTCCAGTGGCGCACCGCATCCCCGGCTCTCGGCACGGCGGCCTTCGCCACACGGTCGGCAGCCTTGGCCACGGCGTCAGCGGCCTTCGGCGCGCCGGCGGCGACGACCGCGGAAGTCGCTGACCCAGAGCTTGAGCACCAGCCCGAACGCCTCTTTGATGATGCTGCCCGACATCTTCGACTCGCCCTCGGTGCGATCGCGGAAGTCGATGGGGAACTCGACGATCTTGCCGCCGGTGCTGACCATCCGGTAGGTCATCTCCACCTGGAAGCCGTAGCCCTCGGCCTGCACCGTCTCGAACCCCATCCGCTCCAGCCCGGCAGAGCTGTACGCCCGGTAGCCGGCGGTGGCGTCGTTGACGGCCAGGCCCAGCACACCGGCCGCGTACCGGTTGCCCCAGCGCGACAGCATCCGCCGCCGGCTCGGCCAGTTGAGCGTGCGGCCTCCGGGCACGTAGCGACTGCCGATGGCAAGATCCGCGCCGTGCTCCACGTTGGCCAGCAGCGCGGGCAGCACCGCCGGGTCGTGCGACAGGTCGGCGTCCATCTGCACGCAGATCTCGGCGCCGTCGTCGATCGCCCGGCGCAACCCGGCCCGGTACGCGTTGCCCAGGCCGTTCTTCTCGGTGCGGCGCAGCACGGCCACGTGCCCCAGCTCGGCGCCGAGCTGCTCGGCACGGTCGGCCGTGCCGTCGGGGCTGCCGTCGTCGACGACCAGGATCTGCACCTCGGGTGCCGCCGCCAGCACCTCGCGGATCACCCGCTCGATGTTCTCGATCTCGTTGAAGGTCGGGATGACCACGGTGGCACGCACGATGGGCAAGCCTAGGTGGTCGGGCTGTCGGCAGTGCAGCGAGCCGGTGCACCCAATCCCGCGGCGAGATCCTCGTGCCACGCGTGTGGCGACTCGCCCGTCGACCGAGTCGCTCAACGACGTTCCGGGTACGAGCGGCGCAGGTGATCACACCGTTACGCTGGCGCTGTGACCGATCAGGACCGGCCCCTTTCCGCCTTGCCCTCCCCCGCCGCCCGTGCTGCTGCGTTCGTGGCGATCCTCGTCGGCGGGCTGGCCGGGGGGCTGATCGGGTACACGATGGTGAAGTTGCAGTGCGACGGGGCCTGCGCCGCACCGCGCGGCATCGGCACGCTTGCCGGCGCGCTCATCGCGGCCGGGGGCATGAGCGTGGTCGCCGTGCTCGTGCTGCGCGCCGTCGGCGAATGGCGCCAGGTGGAGCAGCGCGAGCGTTCGGGCCGCGGCTGATGGCCGACGCGCATCTCGACCCCGTGCTTGCCGCTCTCCTCGACCAGCTGCTCGAACTGGCCACCACGCTCGCGGTGCAGGCAGGCCGGATGGTGCGTGACGGGCGAGCCGAGCGCGGCATCGAGGTGGCGTCCACGAAATCGACCGCCACCGACATGGTCACCGAGTTCGACCGGGCCAGCGAAACCCTGATCGTCGCCGGCATCCTCGCCGCCCGCCCGCACGACGGGATCATCGGCGAGGAGGGCACCGACGCCCGCGGCACCAGCGGTGTCGACTGGCTGATCGACCCGATCGACGGCACCACCAACTTCCTCTACGGCCTCCCCGGATGGGGCGTGTCGATCGCCGCGCGCACCGAGGCGGGCACCCAGGTCGGTGTCGTCTACGTGCCGGCCACCGACGAGCTGTTCACCGCCACCGCCGGCGGCGGCGCCCGCCTCAACGGCGCGCCCATCACGTGCAGCACCAATGGCGAGCTGGCGCTCGCGCTCGTCGCCACCGGCTTCTCCTACCGCGCCGATCGCCGGGCCGCGCAAGCGCAGCGGGTGGCCCAGCTGCTGCCGCGGGTGCGCGACATGCGACGCTTCGGGGCGGCCGCGCCCGACCTGTGCTACCTCGCGGCCGGCCGGGTCGACGCCTACTTCGAGCAGTGGCTGGGCCCGTGGGACCTCGCCGCCGGCGAGCTGATCGCACGCGAGGCCGGCTGCCGCACCGGCAGCCTCGACGGCGGGCCGGTCAGACCGTCGTCCGTGCTGGCCGCGAATCCGGCGCTGTTCGGCCCCCTGCGCGACCTCATCGCAGAAATCGACGCCGGCCTCGGCTTCTGATCCGCCGGACACCGCTGGGGCCTCCCGGCCTGGCATCATGGGAGCCGTGGGTACTCGCATCCTTTCGGTCGAAGACGACGAGCGCATCCGTACGGCCGTGAAGCTGGCCCTGGAGGACGAGGGCTGGACGGTCGACGAGGCCGGCAGCGGCGAGGAAGCCATCGAACTCTTCCACCGCACCCCACCCGACGTGGTGCTGATCGACATCATGCTGCCCGGCATCGACGGCTTCGAGCTGTGCCGCACCCTGCGCCGCCACAGCGACGTGCCGATCGTGATGGTCACCGCCCGCAACGACACCCACGACGTGGTGGCGGGCCTGGAAGCCGGCGCCGACGACTACCTCACCAAGCCGTTCGCACCCAAGGAGCTGTCCGCCCGCATCCGCGCGCTGCTGCGCCGCATCCGCCCCATCAGCCCCGGCCACGCCAAGCTCACCTTCGGCGACCTCGAGATCGTGCCCGACGAGGGCAAGGTGCTGCGCGGCGGGCAGGAGCTGCACCTCACCAAGACCGAGTTCCGCCT
>CAYZFZ010000356.1:0-3511 GCA_964477795.1 uncultured Bifidobacterium sp. | reverse complement strand
CGTCGCTCGGCCTGCCCGGCCTGGCCGGCTTCTGGGGCGAGTTCCCCGCCATCCTCAGCTCGTGGAGCCCGGCCTCGGTGCTCGTCGACAACGGCCACCAGTCGCTGTTCCGTGTGCTCACCGTTGTCGCCGCGCTCGGCACCGTGCTCGCTGCCGCCTACCTGCTGTGGCTCTACCAGCGCACCGCGTTCGGTGAGCCCACCGCCGAGTTCGCGGGTGCCGGCGGCCACGGCCACGACGCGCACGGTCACGATGCGCACGGTGCCGGCGACCACCACTCCGACATCCACGACGTCAACTCCTTCGAGTGGATCTCCTGGACGCCGCTGCTCATCGCGATCGTGGTGTTCGGCGTCGTTCCCTCGCTGATGTTCAAGGTCATGGACCCAGCGGTGCAACAGCTGACCAGCATCTTCGGGAAGTGACCCACGTGCTCGCATTCACCGCACCCATCGTCGACTACCACGCCCTGGCGCCCGAGCTCGTGCTCGCGGGTGGCCTGTGCCTGGTGTTGCTGGTGGATCTCTTCGTGCCCGACCACCGTCGCTGGATCACGGCCACGCTCAGCGGCTTCGTGCTGCTCGGCGCGTTGCTGCCGGTGGTGACGCTGGCGGTGCTCGGCGACGACGTGCGTAGCGTGCTCAGCGGCCCCGGCATCAGCGACCGCTACGTGGTGGACAACTTCGCCCTGGTGATGAAGGCGCTGTTCCTCCTCGCCGGCTACGTGGTGGTGCTGCTCAGCACCAGCGAGATGGACGAGAAGGGGCACTACCAGGGCGAGTACTACGTAATGCTGCTCAGCAGCGTGCTCGGCATGGTGATGATGGCCAGCTCGCGCGACCTCGTCAGCATCTTCGTCGCCCTCGAGTTCCTCTCCATCCCCGCCTACATGATGGCGGCCTGGAAGAAGCGCGACCGCAAGAGCAACGAGGCCGGCGTGAAGTACTACCTGCTCGGCGTGTTCGCCAGCGCGGTGATGCTGTACGGCATGAGCCTCCTGTACGGCATCGCCGACAGCACCAAGCTCAGCGACATCGGCAAGGCCGTGGCGCTGGAGGGCGACAAGGTCGGCATCCAGGTGCTGGGCATCGTGTTCGTGATCGTCGGCTTCGCCTTCAAGATCAGCGCCGTGCCGTTCCACACCTGGGCTCCCGACACCTACGAGGGTGCGCCCACGCCGGTCACCGCGTTCCTCAGCGTCGCCAGCAAGGCGGCCGGCTTCGTCGGGCTGATCGTGCTCGTGTTCATCGCCTTCCCGCTCGCGCAAGACGTCTACCGGCCGTTCCTGTGGGTGATGGCCGCGCTGACGATGACCGTCGGCAACGTGGTCGCCCTGAAGCAGAAGAACATCGTGCGCATGCTCGCCTACTCCAGCGTCAGCCAGGGCGGCTTCATCCTGATGCCGCTGGCGATCGCGTTCACCAACGGCAACCAGGGCGCCTCGCTGCGCGCCGTCGTCGTCTACCTCGCGATCTACGCGGCCACGAACCTCGGGGCCTTCGCCGTCATCATCGCCGTCTCGCGCAAGACCCACAGCGGCGAGATCAGCAGCTACGGCGGCCTGTTCCAGTACGCCCCGGGCCTCACGGTGCTGATGACGATCTTCCTCGCCTCGCTCGCCGGCATCCCGCCGCTGGGCGGCTGGTACGCGAAGTTCGGTGCGTTCAAGGCCGCCGTCGACGCCGGCGGCGGGTGGGGCTACGGCATCGCCATCATCGCCGCCATCAACGCCGTCATCGCGACGGCGTACTACATCACGATCATGCGTGAGATGTGGATGAAGCCGGTCCCGGACGGCGACGTGCGGCCGATCCGGGTGCCCGGGTCGCTGCAGGCCGCCCTCGTGCTCTGCGGTGTCGCCACCATCGCCTTCGGCGTCGTCCCCGGCCTGATCGCCCGGGCGGGCTCGATCACCGACCTGTTCGGTGCGCTCCAGCCCTGACGACGCCGCAGCCGCGCCCGAACTGAGCGCGGCAGCCAACGGCCCGATGCGCTTCGACGAGTACATGACGCGCGCGCTCTACGGCGAGCGCGGCTTCTACACGCTCGGCGGCCGGGCGGGCCGGCGCGGCGACTTCCTCACCTCGCCCGAGATCGGCCCGCTGTTCGGCACGGTGCTCGCCCGCTGGATCGACGCCGAACACGCCCGGCTGGGCTGCCCCGACGACTTCACCGTGGTGGAGGTGGGCGCCGGGCCTGGGACACTCGCACGGGCGGTGCTGCAGGCGGCCCCGCAGTGGGCCGGCCGGTACGTCGCGGTGGAGGTGTCAGCGGCCCAGTGCGACATGCACCCCGACGGTGTCCGCTCGCTGCCGTCGTTGCCCACCGAGCCGCTGCGCGGCGTGGTGATCGCCAACGAGCTGCTCGACAACCTGCCCTTCCGGCTGGCCGTGTACGACGGCGGCTGGCGCGAAGCGCTCGTCACGATGCACCCGGACGGCACCGCGACCGAGTCACTCACGGCCGCGCCGGCCGAGTGGTCGTGGTTGCCACCCACTGCCGCCCACGGCGCGCGCGTGCCGGTGCAGGAAGCTGCGGCCGCGTGGGTGCGCGCGGCACGCGCGCTGCTGCTCGACGGCACCGTGCTCGCCTTCGACTACTGCACGCCGCGCACCGCCGAGGTGGCCCTGCTGCCCTGGCGGGCCTGGCTGCGCACCTACCGCGGTCACGAGCGTGGCAGCCACTACCTGCGCGACATCGGGCTGCAGGACATCACCACCCAGGTCTGCCTCGACCAGCTGCCCGAGCCCTCGGCCGTGCGCACGCAGCGCCAGTTCCTGCAACGCTGGGGCATCGACGAGTTGGTCGAGGAGGGGCGCGTGGCGTGGGCGGCAGCCGCCGGTGCGCCGAACGTGGCGGCGCTGCGCATGCGCAGCAGGATCCGCGAGGCGGAGAGCCTGCTCGATGCAGACGGCGTCGGCGGCTTCCTCGCACTGGAGTGGTGACGGCTCAGGCCGACCGAACCGCCCCGGAGGAGGGAGCAGCCGAAGCGACGCGGCGGCCAGCCCTGACCATTCAGAGCGGTGCTGCGCTAACCTCCGCGGCCGGGGGTAACCACCATGGCCAGCGACGACACCGCACACGACCGCATCCACGACGACAGCGCGCCCGACACGATCGACGCCCTGCTCGACGAGCAGCGCACGTTCCCGCCGGCGGCGGAGTTCAAGCGCGACGCGCTCGTCGCCGACACCTCGCTGTACGACGAGGCGAACACCGACTATCAGGGCTTCTGGGCGCGCCAGTCTGCCGAGCTGCTCGACTGGCAGCAGGACTGGCACACGATCTGCGAGTGGGAGCTGCCGTACTCGAAGTGGTTCGTCGGCGGCCGGCTCAACGTCAGCCACAACTGCCTCGACCGGCATGTGCTCGCCGGTCGCGGCGACAAGGTCGCGTTCCACTGGGAGGGCGAGCCCGGCGACACCCGCACCATCACCTACGCCGACCTCCTGACCGAGGTGGCCACGTTCGCCAACGTGCTCAAGGGCCTGGGCCTGCAGTCCGGCGACCG
>CAYZFZ010000355.1:0-3523 GCA_964477795.1 uncultured Bifidobacterium sp. | reverse complement strand
TCGCACCGGCGAGGATGAACGGCGTGATGATGCAGGCCTGGTTGTTCTCGGCGTAGCAGTGGGCCGCGGCGAGCATCGTGCCGTCCCACACCAGCGGGCTGCTGGCGTTGATCAGGCTCGTCATCACCGTGCGATCCTGCAGGTCGCCGCCGAAACCGATGCGGGCGAGCTCGACGCTGTCGGCCGCGCGCGACCCGGCCGTCACCGAGCCCATGAACGGCTTGTCGCTGTACTTCAGGTGCGAGTACACCATGTCGAGGTGGCGCTTGTTCACCGGCACGTCGACCGGTTCGCACACGGTGCCGCCGCTGTGGTGCAGCCAGGGCGACATGTACGCGAGCTTGACGAAGTTCTCGAAGTCCGCCAGCGTCGCGTAGCGGCGGCCGCTGTCGAGGTCGTGCACGAACGGGCTGCCGTAGTTCGGTGCGAACACCGTGTTGTTGCCGCCGATCACCACGTTGTTGGCCGGGTTGCGGGCGTGCTGGGTGTAGCTGGCGGGCGCGGTGCGTGAGACGATCTCGCGGCACAGGCCGCGGGGGAAGCGCACCCGCGTGCCGTCCACCTCGGCGCCGCCGGCTTTGAAGATGGGCAGCGCCTCGGGGTAGTCGCGGATCTCGATGCCGACCTCCTCCAGCACCGTGTCGGCGGTGTGCTCGATGAGCGTGAGCGTCTCCTCGCTCGCGATCTCGAAGGGGCGCATCGTGCGCGTGAGATACGGGACGCGGTCGATCACGTGCGACGCGCGCAGCGCCGCGCGCCCGGCGCGGCCGCCGGAGCGGCGGCCGGTGGAGGCGCCCTCGCTGGGCGTGGGCGCGGCACCCGCTGGTTCGAGGTTGGTCGTGTCGCTACTCATGAGTCCTCCGAGGTGGTGGCCGCCTGGTCGCGCCGGCGGCGGCGGCCGCCGCGGTCGGTGCCGGGGGCGGTGGATGGCGCCGGCAGGGTGACGACGGCGGAGAGGTGCGTCGCCGGTGCCGTGGCGTGGGGGAAGGCCATCGCCGAGACGAACATGGCCTGGAAGTCGGGCTCGGTGGCGGTCTCCACCTTCACCACGTTGCGCACCGCGGCCTCCATCTCGCGCCGCGCGGCGAGGGACAGCAGGGCGCGCACCGCGCCCGCGCCAGCGGCGTTGCCCACCGAGCGCACGTACTGCACCGGGCAGTCGGGCACGAGGCCGAGCACGAGCGCGTAGACGGGGTCGATGTGGCTGCCGAACGCACCCGCCAGGCGGATGTCGTGGACGGGGTGCGCCTCGTCCACGCCAGCGTGCTGGAACAGCAGGTCGATGCCCGCTCGCAGCGCGGCCTTGGCGAGCTGGATGGCACGCACGTCGTTCTGGGTGATGCTCAGGCGCACACCCGGTGCCTCGTACACGACGTAGCTGAACGTGCGGCCGTCGGCGACGATGCGCGGCGAGCGCTCGGCGAGGTGCCCCTGCACCACGCCGGCGGCGTCGATGAGGCCGGCGAGGCACATCTCACCGATCACCTCGATGATGCCCGAGCCGCAGATGCCCGCCGTGCCCAGCTCCTGGGCGGCCTGCGGGAAGCCCGGGTCGTCGCTCCACAGGTCGCTGCCGATGATCTTGAAGCGGGCCTCGAGTGTGATCGGGTCGATGCGCACACGCTCGACGGCGCCGGCGGTGGCCCGCTGGCCGCAGCTGAGCTGGGCACCCTCGAACGCGGGGCCGGTAGGGCTGGACGCGGCGAACTGGCGCTCGGCGTTGCCGACGACGATCTCCGCGTTCGTGCCCACGTCGACGAGCAGCTGCATCGTGGGGGAGCGGTGCGGCCCCTCGGAGAGGATGACGGCCGCGGTGTCGGCGCCGACATGGCCGGCGATACATGGCGCCAGGTACACGAGCGCGTGGCGGCCGGGCAGTTCGAACTGGGCGGCGGGCACCGACATCGCCTCCGCGGTGGCGAGCGTGAACGGCGCCTGGCCCAGCGGTGTGGGGTCGATGCCGGCGACGATGTGGTGCATGATCGGGTTGCCGACCAGGACGACCTCGAGCACGTCGTCGACGGTGACGGGCGTGTCGGTGGCGGCGTCGCGGCACAGCTCGGCGATCAGCTCGCCGAGCGCCTCGCGCACGGCGACGGTGAGAGTGCGGTCGCCGCCGGGGTTCATCATCACGTACGAGACCCGGCTCATCAGGTCTTCACCGAAGCGGATCTGCGGGTTCATCCGCCCCGCCGAGGAGAGGATCTCGCCGGTGAGCAGGTCGCACAGGTGGCCGGCGATGGTGGTGCTGCCGATGTCGACGGCGACGCCGTACACGCGGTCGACGTAACCGGGCCACGCGGCGACGACGGTGGTGCCGCGAGTGGCGACGGTGGCAGCGCGATCCTGCCCGGCGAACGCCCGGTGCACCTCCTGCAGCGCCTGCAGCGAGAGGCCGGTGACGGTGCGGCCGAACTCGGCGAACAGCTCGTCGATCACCAGATCCGACATCGACTCGGCGTCGCCCAGCACGCTGGGCGGCAGCTCGATGTAGCTCAGCGAGATGGCCGGGTCGAGGACGATGTCGCTGAGGTCGAGGCTCTTGCGCACCACCGGGCGGTGCACCTGGCTCTCCGGCGGCACGTCGAGCACCACGTCGTCGCGCACCAGCGCGCAGCAGCCGAGGCGGCGGTCGGGCTTCATCCCGCGGCGGCCCTCGTAGGCGTCCTCGGTGTCGCCCCACGGGCTCAGCGCATCGGCGCCGGCGTCGATCTTCCACTTCGGGTACTGGCCGGGCTCGAACGCGATCTGGCAGCGGCCGCAGATGCCGCGGCCACCGCACACCGAGTCGAGGTCGACGCCGAAGTCGCGCGCCGCTTGCAGCACCGTGGTGCCGGCTGCGACCTCGCCACCGAGGCCGGAAGGGGTGAAGACGACGTGGGGCACGGGTTCCTTACTCGGCGCGCCGGGCGCGGCGGCCACCGGCGCGGCCCTCGCGGGCGCCACCGGCGGCGTCGGGGTCGCGGTTGGCGCGGATCCAGGCCATGCAGTCCTGGTCGTTGCCGGCCAGCACGTCGGCGGCCATCACCATGTTCTTCACCTCGGGGTGCAGCGGGTTCATGATCGCCGAGGTCATGCCGTTGCTGATCGCCATTGCCAGGAAGGTGCCGGTGATGCTGTTGCGCGCCGGCAGCCCGAAGCTGATGTTGCTGGCACCGCAGGTGGTGTTCACCTTCAGCTCGGAGACCAGGCGGCGCATGAGCGCGAACACCTGGCGGCCCGCCGTGCCCATCGCGCCGATCGGCATCACGAGCGGGTCGACCACGATGTCGCTGGCCGGGATGCCGTAGTCGGCGGCTCGGTTGACGATCTTGCGGGCCACCTCGAAGCGCACGTCGGGGTCGACGCTGATGCCGGTCTCGTCGTTGCTGATGGCGACGACGGCGGCGCCGTACTTGGCGACGAGCGGCAGCACCCGCTCCATCTGCTCGTCCTCGCCGGTGACCGAGTTGACCAGCGGCTTGCCCTGGTAGACGGCGAGGCCGGCTTCCAGCGCCTCGACGATGGAGGAGTCGATGGACAG
>CAYZFZ010000354.1:0-3532 GCA_964477795.1 uncultured Bifidobacterium sp. | reverse complement strand
GCGAGGAAGCCGCCGATGTGCTCACCGTGTACGACTGGCACGGCAACTACGGCCACCCCGACCACATCAAGGTGCACACGGTGGGCCATCGTGCGGCGGAGTTGGCCGGCACGCCGGCGGTGTTCGAGTCGACGATGAACCGCGACGCGATGAAGCGCTTCTTCGACATGGCCCGCGAGAACGGTGAAGCCAGCGGCCCCGAGGGGGAGGACTGGGACCCCGACTCCCCAGCCGACGACGGCAACCCGTTCGGTACGCCGGAGAGCGAGCTCACCCACATGGTCGATGTCGGTGCGTTCGTCGAGGTGAAGCGGGCGTCCATCCGCTGCCACAAGAGCCAGATCACCGACGCCGGCTTCTTCAGCACCATGCCCGACGAGCCGTTCGCAATGGCGTTCGGCACCGAGTGGTACATCAAGAAGGGCGCCACCCATCCGTTGCGCGAGGGCTGGCTGTTCGAGTGACGCGCCTGTACCTGGTGCGCCACGGCCGAGCCGCCGCCGGCTGGAACACGGCGGTCGACCCTGGCCTCGACGCCGTGGGCCGCGCGCAGGCGGCCGCCCTGACGGCCAGGCTGGCGCCACTGGGCCCGATGGATCTGGTCTCCAGCCCGCTGCTGCGCTGCCAGGAGACCGCGGCCGGCCTGGCCCGCGCCTGGGGCACCACCGCCCGCATCGAGCCGGGGGTCGCCGAGATCCCCTCACCGGAGGGCATCTCGATGGCCGATCGGGTCGAGTGGCTGCGGCTGGCGATGGCCGGCACGTGGGCCGCGCTCGGCCCGCGTTACACCTCGTTCCGCGACGGCGTCGCCGACGCGCTCCGGGCGCTGCCCGCGGAGACGGTGGTGGCCAGTCACTTCATCGCGATCAACGCCGTCATCGGGGTCGCCTGCGGCGACGATCGGCTGGTCATCCGCAGCCTCGACAACTGCTCCGTCACCGTCGTCGACGTGGTGGGCGGAATGTTCCAGTTGGTTGAAGGTGGCCACGAAGCCGACACCTTGATCCGCTGAACGCCATTTCCGCTGGCAGACTGCCGCCCATGACGCCTCGTCGAATCCTCGTCTCCATGCTGTGCGCGGCCGCCGTGTTCGCCGCCGGGTGCAGCGACGAGACCAGCAGCAGCGGCACCACCACGACCGTCGCGGCCACCACAGCCACCACTACCGCCACCACGCTGGCGGCCACCACCACGACGGCGGCACCCACCACCACGTCCAGCACCACGAGCACGTCCACCAGCACCACGGTGGCGGCCACCACCACATCCACGATCGCTCCCGTGCGCGGCCTGCCCCTGTCCGCTGCCGGGTTGGGCGATGCCCTCTTCGACGCCGACGCCGACGGCGTGGTCGACTACGTCAGCTCCATCCTCGGCATCCCCACCACCGACTCCGGGTGGATCGACCCCACCACCACCGGTGCTGCCTGCCCGGGCACGGAGATCCGCTTCGTCGACTGGAAGGATCTGTCGCTGTTCTTCACCGACGACGGCACGAGCGTGCGCCACTTCGCGTCGTACACGTACGGCCCGGCGTTCGCCGCCACCATCGCGCCCTACGGCTTGGCCACCGACGCCGGTGTCGGTGTCGGCTCCACCGTGGCTCAGCTGCGCGCCGCCTACCCCACCGCCAACGTGTTCCCGGAGGACGGGTTCAACGGCCCCGGCTTCCAGATCCAAGACGGCCTGTACGGGTTCCTCACCGGCACCGCCGACACGGACACGATCATGTCGTTCGTGGGTGGTTTCGGGTGCGGCGAGTAGATTCCTCCGAATGCTTGCCAACGGCCTCCTGACCGTCAGGGACATCCATCACGGCTGGGCGTGGGTGGTCATCATCGGCAACGGGCTGGCCGGGCTGTGGGCACTCGCCGCCAACTGGCTGCCCGTGCTGCGCACCCGCGCGCTGTGGTGGTTCATCGGTGCCGCCGAGCTCACGGTGTTCGTGCAAGTGGTGCTCGGTGCCGTCCTCGTGGGCAAGTACAAGGTGCCGCTGCCCCAGTTCCACGCGTTCTACGGCTTCGTCGCCATCATCGCGATCGCGATCATCTACAGCTACCGCTTCCAGATGAAGCACCGCCTGTACCTGCTCTACGGCTGCGGCAGCCTGTTCGTGATGGGTCTCGGCATCCGCGCGATGCTCATCGCCACCGGCACGTGAACCCCCGCCGGGCCGTCGCCTGGGCGACGCTCGCCGTCGCCGTCGTGGGCTCCGCCGTGGTTGCCTGGGCCTCTCTCCGCTCGCCGTCGCCGGCAGCGCTGCGCACGCTGGAGGGCGAGCCGGTCGCAGCCGTGACCTTCGACGAGCCAACCGATGCATGGGTGTCCACCACGGGCACCAAGGTGCTCCACCACACCGGCGGGCAGTGGGTGCTCGGCACATACGGGCTGGACGGCCTCGAGGGGGAGGTGCCCGTGGACGAGGTGTCGGTGCTCGACGACCACCGCGTGTACGAGCTCGGTACCCCGCCCGTGCTGGTGATCGACTCGACCCAGTACGACCTCGCCGACGGGGTGCTGCTGGGCGGCGACTGCTACTGGTGCACGGTGCCGTTCCCGGCGCAGCCCGTGCTCGCCGACCGCCACGACGGCACCTGGACCGTCACGATCAACGAGCGGGTGCTGCGCGTGCGCCAGCCCGACGGGTGGGACGGCCGCCCCGCCGACAGCGGCCTCGCCGACGGTGGCGACGTGGTGATCGTCGCCCGGCTCACCGATGGCGACACCGCCGTCGTCGATGTCGGCGGCACGTGCCGGGTGGAGGGCTCGTGGGCCTGGGTGTCGGCCGACGCCGGGGGAGTGCTGCTCCACCGGGTCGACGACGCCCGCCGCGACTACTCCGTCACCCGTGTCCCGCGCTGCACCTGACCCCAAGCGGTGGCGCGAGCCGTCAGAGGGCGGTGGCGAGCTGCTTGAGCTGAGCGGTGAGCTCGTCGGGCAGCTTGTCGCCGAACTGGGCGAAGTGGGTCTCGAACTGGGGCAGCGCGGACTTCCAGCCGTCGACATCGACCGACAGCAACGTGGCCATGTCGTCGTCGCTGACGTCGAGGCCGGAGGTGTCGATCGCGCCCGGCGCAGGCAGGTAGCCGATCGCCGTGTCCACCGCGCCGGCGGTGCCGTCGAGGCGCTCGAACACCCACTTCAGCACGCGGCTGTTCTCGCCGTACCCCGGCCACAGGAAGCGGCCGTCCTCGTCGCGGCGGAACCAGTTGACGAAGAAGATCTGCGGCAGCTTGTCCGCATCGGCCTTGGCGCCGACGTCGAGCCAGTGGCCGAAGTAGTCGGCCATGTTGTAGCCGCAGAACGGCAGCATCGCCATCGGGTCGAAGCGCAGGTTGCCGACCGCGCCCTGCTGGGCAGCGGTGGTCTCGCTCGCCATGATCGAGCCGAGGAACACGCCGTGCTCCCAGTCGGTGGCCTGGGTGACCAGGGGCACCGTGGTGCGGCGGCGGCCGCCGAACAGGATCGCCGAGATCGGCACACCGGCGGGATCCTCCCACTCGGACGCGATCGACGGGCACTGCGACGCCGG
>CAYZFZ010000353.1:0-3569 GCA_964477795.1 uncultured Bifidobacterium sp. | reverse complement strand
CGTCGTCCGCCATCTGCTCCAGCGAGTAGGTGCCGAACGGCTTGTCGCTGCGGCCGGCACCCCGGTTGTCGAGCGCGATCACGCGGTAGCGCAGGGCCAGCGCCATGCGCTGCATGTCCCAGCCGTGCTTGTCGGCGCCCAGGCCCTGGATCATCAGCACCGGTGTGGCGCTGGAGCGGCCGAGCACCTCGTAGTGCAGGCGAATGCCGTCGGATGCGCGTGCGTATGCCACGTGTCAGCCCTCCGCGAGCCAGTCGATGGGGGCGACGCCGGTCTGCATGCCCCCGAAACCGTCGAGCAACCGCTGCAGGTGGTGCTGCACCTGCTCGGCCAGCTCCACCTCGGCCAGCGGCCCGCGCCGCTTTCGCCGGGGCCGCACCTGCGCGCCCACCTCGACGCGCGCGGCGCGCCCGATCGCGCTGCTCATCGTCGCCACCGGGAACACCGGCACCCCGACGACGACGGCGGGGCCGACGAGCTCGTGGGGCACCTTGCCGGCGGCACGCGGGTGGCTGGTGTGCTCGGCGGCGATGAGCACCAGCTCGTGGTGCCGCAGCGCGCCCTGCACGTCGGTGGGCTTGGCCAGCAGGCCGCCGATGCGGCGCATGAACGACCCCACCGGCGCGACGTCGGGGCGGCCGACGAATCGCACCGGGCGGTCGATCGCTTCGCCGAGTGCCAGCGCCGTGTAGATGGTGCTCAGCGAGAAGCGGCGGGTGTTGCACACCAGCAGCGCGCCGGTGCGCACGGGCAGGTGCTCGGTGCCGCCCACCGCGACGTCCCAGCGCAGCTTGGCGAAGGGTGTCAGCGCGGCGATGAGGTGGGGGTCGCGGCCGAAGTCGTCGACGGAGTGGATGGGCCACGCCGCGCGCAGCGGCTCGACCAGCGCGTTGCCCGCGCGGCTGGCGGCCTGCACGGGGAAGTGGATGAGCTGTGCCATCAGGCCACCGCCTCCTTGATGCTGCCGATGCGCACCACGCTCTCCCATGCGTAGAGGTGGTCGACGACCTCGGGCGTGGTGAGCGCAGGCGTGAAACCGAGCACCTCCGCGGCCTTCGCGCCGTCCGCCAGCCGGCCGCGGTGCATCAGCTCGACGACATGGTCGGGGATCGGTGCGCCGAGCACATGGCTGAGCCGGGCGGCCACCCGCCACTCGGGCCCGATCATCGGGATCGGGATGCGCTTGCCGCGCATGATCGCCTGCAGCGTGGTGATCGCGCCGGGGGCGACGACGTTGACCGGTTCGTCCAGCCGGCACGCGGCAGCGGCGACGAACGCCCGCGCCGCGTCGCCGTCCTCGATCACCGCGAACGGCGAGTCGGCCAGCACGCTGAACGGCACCGCCGGCTGGCGCAGCAGGCGGCCGAGCGGGCTGGGCACGTGCTTGCCGAGGACGGGGGCCAGGCGCAGCTTGCCCACCGAGATGCCCACGCGCCGGCCGACGTCGCGGGCCTGGCGCTCGATGTTGGCCAGCATGTGCCCGTAGTCGCTGGTGGGGTGCAGCGGTGCGGCCTCGTCGGGGCGGGTGGGCGCGTCGAGCTCGCGCCCGTAGATCTCGATGCCGCTGCGCACCACCATGCCCTCCAGCGCCGGGCATTCGGCGGCGGCACCGATGACGGCGGTGGTGGCATCGGCGGTGAACTGGCGGGCGTGCGCGAGGCCGGTGCGGGCGTCGGGCTCCCACACGCTGAGGTTGATGACCACGTGGGGGTTGAACTTCGTGACCACCTCGACGATGCGCTCGCGCTGTGACGGCAGGAGCAGGTGGAACTCCGCCTTGCGCAGGCGGCGCCGTGGCGGATCGACGTCGATGCCGACGAGGGCGCCGACCCACGGCTCCGCTTCGAGCTTGGCGGCGACGAGCGAACCGAGTTCTCCGCCCATGCCGCTGACCAGAACACGCTGACCAGGCACGAGGCCATGTTACCGCGGAGTAGGTGTCAGGGGAGCATGGCGAAGCGAACCGTCACATCCGCGTACAGCTCGACGAGGCCGCCGCTGACGCTGACGTCGGGCCCATCGGCCTTCGCCGCGGCCATCCGCAGCATCGGTTGCGGCTGCGGGCCGGTCTCCGCGGCGAGCGGCGCCTCGCTGATCGCCTCCACCTCGCCGAGGCGCAGCCCGAGCGCCTCCACGTACGCGGTGGCGCGCACCTTCGCGTCGCGGGCTGCGGCGGCGAGCAGCTCGCGCCGTGCGGGGTTGTCCGCATCCACCCGCCACGCCAGGTTGCGCACGCTGGCCCCGGTGGTGGTGACGGCCTCACGGATGATCGGCCCGACCAGCTCCGCCGAGCGCACGGTGACGGTGAGTGCGGTCGACGCGCGATGGCCCACGAGCACGTTCGTGTCCTTCTTCCACTGGTACTCCTCCGCGACGGTCACCCCGTCGGTGGCCCACTCGGTGCGGGCGAAACCGTGATCGCTGAGGATCTGCTCCAGCCGTTGCGAGCGTTCGGCGATCGCGTCCAGCGCGGCGGCCGCGTCGGCGGCGAGGTGGGAGAGCGCCAGGCTCAGCTCGGCGCGATCGGGCGTGACGGCGGCGAGTGCGTTGCCGCGGACGGTGACGGTGGACATGCCGGCATTGTCGCGCGCCGCGCGGCGGCCCCGGCCTCAGCCGAAGCCGCGCGAGTCCTGCTTGAGGGCGGTGTCCACCGAGAGCGCGGCGGCGACGACGAGTGCGTTGAGCGGCTGGGCGAGCTGGCCGTGGATCTGCACCACATAGTTGTCGGCCGTGGTGAACAGCGTCTTGGCGATGCCCTCGAACGTCTTGGTGATGCGGGCGACCTCCTGGCCGGTGTGGTCCTCGATGCGGAAGTTCCACGCCCGCCAGTTCTCGGCCTTGATCGCGCCGTAGGTGTGGCCGCCGGCCTGCAGGGTGAAGTGGATCTTGCCGAACACGTTGTCCTGCACGATGCGGCCGATCTCCTGATCCGCACCGTCGCTGACGATCACCGTGCTCTTCATCACCTTCGCCGGGCGCGTGAGCCGCAGCAGCACCTGCCCCTGCGCGTTGGTGATCTCCAGCTTGTGCGTCATGAACTGGTCGAGGCTGGTGAGCATGCGCATCGCCTTCTTCGCCGCGCTCTGGCCCACCTGGTTGACGGCGGCGAGCTGCTGGCCGTCCTTGTTGAACACGCCGTACTGGTTGTTCAGCTCGATCAGCTTCGCCTTCTGGTTCACCACCAGGATCGGTTCGGTGAAGATGGTGCCGGTGCCCTGGAACGCGACCTGGCCCACCTGCGCGCCGCGGTACTTCTCCTGGCTGTGCAGCTGGCGCTGGATCTTCTCCGGGTCGCCCTCGTTGCCGATGGTGAGCGCGGCATCCACGCGGTCGAAGCCCTTCGGCTGCAGCGGGTCGATGCCCTGCACGCCGTTCGTGGTGACGTGCTCGGTCCAGGCGTTACCGTCCCAGTACCGCATGTGGTGGCGACCCATCGGGTCGGGGTACCAGTTCGCCGGTGTGGTGCTCATCGCGTCATCGTAGGCGCGCGACGAGCCGGCGGCTGCGAGGCGTCAGCGCAGCTCGTGTGCCATGAGGATGACCTCACGGGCGAACGGGTCGAGCTGGCG
>CAYZFZ010000352.1:0-3575 GCA_964477795.1 uncultured Bifidobacterium sp. | reverse complement strand
TCGCACAAGATCAACAACGTGCTCGGCCAGGCCCTGCTCGCCAAGCGGATGGGCAAGAAGCGGCTCGTCGCCGAGACGGGCGCCGGCCAGCACGGCGTCGCCAGCGCCACCGCGGCCGCACTGCTCGGCATGGAGTGCAAGGTGTACATGGGCGCCGTCGACGTGGAACGCCAGGCGCTCAACGTGTTCCGCATGAAGCTGCTCGGCAGCGAGGTGGAGGCGGTGTACAGCGGCAGCCGCACGTTGAAGGACGCGGTCAACGAGGCGATGCGCGACTGGGTGGCGACGGTGGAGACCAGCCACTACTGCCTCGGCTCCGTGATGGGCCCGCATCCGTACCCGTGGATGGTGCGCGAGTTCCACCGCGTGCTCGGCGAGGAGGCGCGGGCGCAGAGCATCGAGCTGTGGGGCGACGTGCCGGATGTCGCCGTCGCCTGCGTGGGTGGTGGCAGCAACGCGATCGGGCTGTTCAGCGGTTTCGTCGACGACCGCACGCGGCTGGTGGGCGTGGAGCCCGCGGGCGGTGCGGCGGTCAGCCGGGCGCAGCCCGGTGTCGTGCACGGCATGCGCAGCTACCTGATGCAGGACGAGTACGGGCAGGTGCTGGAGGCGCAGAGCATCTCCGCCGGCCTCGACTACCCGGGTGTCGGCCCGGAGCATTCCTACCTGTCCTCGATCGGCCGCGCCGAGTACCCGAACGTCACCGACGCCGAGGTCGTGGAGGCATTCCAGCTGATGGCCCGCAACGAAGGGATCATCCCGGCGCTCGAATCCGCGCACGCGCTCGCATGGATCGTGCGCGCCGCCCCCGAGCTGCAGGGGCAGACCGTGATGATGAACCTGTCGGGGCGTGGCGACAAGGACGTCGACCAGATGATGGATGTGCTCGGGAAGGACGTGACGGGATGACCGGCGCCGCGCAGACCTACGGCGTGATGGAGCGCGAGTTCCGCGAGAAGCGGGCGGCCGGGCGCAAGCTGCTGGTGCCATACATCACCGGCGGGCTCACCGGCTGGGAGGACGCGGTGCGCGCCGCGGCCGCCGCTGGCGCCGACGCGATCGAGATCGGCATCCCCTTCAGCGATCCGGTGATGGACGGGCCGATCATCCAGCAGGCGTCGCAGGCGGCGCTCGACGAGGGTGCCACCCCGGTTTCGATCCTGCACTCGGTGCGGTCGCTCGACGTGTCCATCCCGCTGGCCGTGATGCTGTACTACAACACCGTCCACCACGCCGGGCACGAGCGCTTCGCCGCCCAGCTGGCCGAGGCCGGCATCGTCGCCGCGATCGTGCCCGACCTGCCGCTGGAGGAGTCGGGGCCCTGGTGCGAGGCTGCGGATGCGGCCGGTATCGAGACGGTGATGCTCGCCGCGCCGACGGCACCCGACGAGCGGCTGCCGCGCATCGCCGCCCGCGCCCGCGGGTTCGTCTACTCGGTGGGCCTGCTGGGCGTGACGGGGGAGCGCGACTCGCTGGCCCAGACCGCCTCCGCACTGGCCCGCCGGCTGAAGGCGGTGACGGATGTCCCGGTGCTCATCGGCGTGGGCGTGTCCAACGCCGAGCAGGCGCGTGAGGCGTGCCAGGTTGCCGACGGGGTGGTGATGGGCGCCTCGGTGGTGCGCAGGCTGCTCGAGGGTGGTGCCGACGCGGTGGGTGAGTTCGTCGGCGACGTGCGCCGCACCATCGAGCGCTGACCTCGCATCCGGCGGCCGCGCCGGCACTGCGGGCCCGTCGAACGCGTGAGACTGGCGGTATGACGACGAGCGAGTGCGAGCTGTGCGCGGCCGAGCGCATCACCGAGTGGTTCTACGAGGACGACGACTGCTGGGTGGCCGAGTGCGAGCAGTGCTACGTGCCGATGGTGGTCTGGAAACGACACGACCCAAGTCCCCCGGAGGAGACTCGGGTCGTTTTGTTGGCTCGTTTGAGCGAAGTAGTCGTTGCGCACTACGGGTTCGAGTTCTGGGTGGACGAGAACATGCGATCGATCCCGACGCACTTCCACGCCCACGCTCGGCCCCGTGGTGGTTTCTATGGCCACGGCCTACGCCGTGGTTGACGTCACCTGACGCCGCCGATGACCTTCCACATGTCGAAGCCCGCCCTTTCTCGTGAGATGTGATGCCTGGATCGTGAATGAATCATGAACGGAGCCGAAGCGTTCGTTCAAGGTTCCTCACTCACCGTCACACTACCACGACAAGTAGGGGTCCTTGCAAGGGTCTTGACGATGCACTCTGCCTGGTCACGGGCACTTCTCGGGATTTCTTGGCGCTGCGGCCTCGGTAGGATGCGCTGCATGCTCGCTCCAGGTTCACAAGTTCCAGAAGTCGTCTTGACGAACCAGCGCGGCGACACGGTCGATCTATCGTCGCTGCGCGGTAGGCGGGTGCTGATCTTCTTCTACCCGCGGGCCAACACGCCCGGCTGCACACAGCAGGCGTGCGGCCTGCGCGATGTCGCCGGCGAGGTCGGCGACACCGTCATCATCGGCATCAGCCCCGACAAGCCGGCGGCACAGAAGAAGTTCGACGACAAGTACACGCTCGGCTTCGATCTGCTGGCCGACACCGAGCACACCGTCGCCGAGGCCTTCGGCGTGTGGCAGGAGAAGGTCAACTACGGCAAGCGCTACATGGGCATCGTGCGCTCGGCCTTCCTCGTCGGCGCCGATGGCATCATCGAGCACGCGTGGTACAAGATCAGCCCGGCCGACACGCCCAAGCGGCTGCTGGCGGCGGTGGCGAAGTGAGCCAGTTCCCGCTGCCGCAGGACGTGCTGCCGCACCGCCCGCCGTTCCTGTTCGTCGACGAGGTGACGGCGCTCGATCCGGGGCAGAGCGCGTCGGGGCTGTGGCGCCTCACCGGCGATGAGTGGTTCTTCAGTGGCCACTTCCCGGGCCGGCCCACGCTGCCCGGTGTGCTGATGTGCGAAGCGATCGCCCAGGTGGGTGCGATCGCCGTCCTCGCCGACGAACGCTTCGCCGGCAAGCTGCCCCTGTTCGGTGGGCTCGACACGGCCCGCTTCCGCCGCCAGGTGGGCCCCGGCGACACGCTCGAGCTGCAGGTGGAGCTGGGCCGCATGTCGGCCCGCGCCGGGAAGGGCACGGGCCGCGCCCTGCTCGACGGCAAGGCCGCCTGTGAGTGCGAGCTGATGTTCGTGCTCGTCGACGCCTGAACCGCAACCGCACGGCGCCGGCCCCGCACCGGCGCGGCCGCCTCAGGCGGGGGCGAGGATGATGGTGCCGTTGTGGCCGCCGAAGCCGAGGCTGTTCGACATCGTCGGGCCCGGCGTCCACGGGCGGGCCGCGCCCATCACGAGATCGATCTCGAACCCCTCGTCGAGCACCGTCGTGCCCGCCGTCGGGGGGATCAGCGAGTGCTCGAACGAAAGCAGCACGGCCGCTGCCTCCAGCGCGCCCGCCGCGCCGAGCGCGTGGCCGGTGACACCCTTGGTGGACGTGACCGGCACACCGCCGGCACCGAACACCTCGGTGACCGCCGCCGCCTCGGCGGCATCGTTGAGCGGCGTGGACGTGCCGTGCGCGTTGATCTGGCGGATGTCGGCGGGGGAGA
>CAYZFZ010000351.1:0-3575 GCA_964477795.1 uncultured Bifidobacterium sp. | reverse complement strand
CGTGCCGACAGCGTGGTCGACAACCTCAGCGGCGGCATGAAGCGCCGGCTCTCCATCGCCCGCTCGCTGATCAACAACCCCGAGCTGCTGCTGCTCGACGAGCCCACCACCGGCCTGGATCCGCAGGCTCGCCATGTGCTGTGGGACCGCCTGTACCGGCTGAAGCAGGAGGGTGTCACCCAGGTGCTCACCACCCACTACATGGACGAGGCCGAGCAGCTCTGCGATCGGCTGGTGGTGATGGACCAGGGCCGCATCGTCGCCGAGGGTTCGCCGCGCTCGCTGATCGAGCAGTACTCCACGCGCGAGGTGCTCGAGCTGCGCTTCCCCGCCGGCAGCAACGAGGCCGCCGCGCCCCAGCTGGCCGGCATCGGCAGCCGCCAGGAGCTGCTGCCCGACCGGGTGCTCGTCTATGCCGACGACGGCGAGGGCGCGCTCGTCGAGGCCCACACCCGCGGGCTGCAGCCGGAGAGCGCGCTCGTGCGCCGGGCCAGCCTGGAAGACGTGTTCCTGCTGCTCACCGGCCGCAGCCTGGTGGACTGACGTGAGCCGCGCGACCCCTGGCGCACTGCGCGTGACGAGCTGGCACCTCGCCAGCTACCGCCGGCTGTGGAAGGTGAACGTGCTGTCGTCACTGGTGCAGCCGATGCTGTACCTGCTCGGCCTGGGCGTGGGTGTCGGGTCGCTCGTCGATCGCAACACCGGCTCCAGCGAGGTGCTGGGCACCTCCTCGTACGTCGCGTTCGTCGTCCCCGGGTTGCTGGTGACGACGGCGATGGCGCTGGCCGCGGGCGAGAGCATGTGGCCGGTGATGGCCGGCCTGAAGTGGCAGCGCGGCTACCACGGCATCGCGGCCACCCCGCTGGACGCGCGCGACATCGTGCTCGGCCACGGCACCTGGATCGCGATCCGCTGCGGCATCGCCGCCGGCTCCGTCGCGCTCGTGCTGGCGCTCTTCCCCGACACGCGCTCGTGGGGCTTGATCCCCGCCGTGCCGGTGGCGATGCTGATCGGCGTCGCGTTCGCGATGCCGATCATGGCGCTCTCCGTCGGCGCCGAGATGGACGGCATGTTCCCCGCCATCCAGCGCTTCGTGATCATCCCGCTGTTCCTGTTCGGCGGTGCCTTCTACCCGCTCTCCCAGCTGCCCACGATCGTGCAGTGGATCGCCAAGGTCTTCCCCCTGTGGCACGGCGTGGTGGTCGCCCGCGGGTTCACCACCGGCAACGTCGACTGGCGCGGCGTCGGCGGCCACCTCGGCTACGCAGTGCTGTGGGCGCTCGTCGGCGTGCTGGTCACCACACGCCGGCTGCGCAGGAAGCTGTACCCATGAGCACGATCTTCCTGCGCATCGTGCCGCCGTCGATGGTGGTGCGCCGGCCGCACCGCATGATCGAGCGGCACGTCGTCGCCTACCGTCGGCAGTGGCTCATCATCGTCAGCGGCTTCTTCGAGCCGCTGCTGTACCTGCTCTCCATGCGCGCCGGGCTCGGCAGCCTGGTCGGCACGGTGTCGGTCGGCGGCAAGGAGGTGCCGTACGACGCGTTCGTCGCACCGGCGCTGATGGCGTCGTCGGCGATGAACGGCGCGATCTTCGACTCCACCGGCAACGTGATGCACCGCCTCAAATACGCGCGCATCTACGACGCCGCGCTCGCCACCCCGATGGGGCCGGGCGACGTCGCCGTCGGCGAGATCAGCTGGGCACTGATCCGCGGCCAGCTCTACGCGTGCAGCTTCCTCGGGGTGATGGCCGCGCTCGGGCTGGTGGACAGCTGGTGGAGCCTGCTCGCGCTGTCGGCGTGCGCGCTGATCGGACTGACGTTCGCCAGCATCGGCTTCGTGTGCACGACGTACATGCGCGGCTGGGCCGACCTGGAGATCGTCACCACCGCGACGATGCCGCTGTTCCTGTTCTCCGCCACGTTCTTCCCCATCTCCAGTTACGGCTCGTGGGCGTGGTTGGTGCAGGTGTCGCCCCTGTACCACGGCGTGGCGCTGGTGCGCGCCGCCAACGCCGGCGTGTGGACCACCTCGCTGCTGGGCCACATCGCGGTGCTGCTCGCCCTGTCCGTGATCGCACTCGTGATCGCCTCCCGCCGCATCGACGCCCTCCTGCGCAAGTAGCCCTCAGCGTTTGTTCGCTCGCCACCGCTCTGCGCGTTCACAGCGAACAAACGCTAGGTCCGGGTGATTGCGTTTGGTCGTTGGCGCCCGCATGCCGGGCGCCAGCGAACAAACGCTGGACGGGGTGGGGGTGGGGGTGGGTCAGCGGTCGGTGGCGATGGGGGCGACGGTGGCCTGGAGGACGGCGACGAGCGCGTCGGGGGCGATCTCGATGTCGAGACCGCGCTTGCCGCCGCTGACGAAGATGGTGTCGAACAGGATGCACGTCTCGTCGATCGCCGTGCGCAACTGCTTCTTCTGCCCGAACGGGCTGATACCGCCGACGACGTAACCGGTGAGCCGCTGCGCCAGATCCACCGGGCACATCTCGGCGCGCTTGCCGCCCAGCGCGACGGCCAGCTCGCGCAGCGACAGCTGCCCGCTCACCGGCACGATGCCCACCACCTGCTCGACGCCGCGGCTGGCGCCGGCGCGCTCGACGGTGAGGTTGGCGACCAGCGTCTTGAACACGCGCTCGGGCTGCACGCCGAGCGCCTCCGCGGCCACCAGCCCGTAGTTGCGCTCCCCCGGCTCGTGGTGGAACTCGTTGACCGTGAACGCCACCCCGGCCGCTTCCAGCATCACGATCGCGGGAGTGCCACCCTTCGCCATCGCCACAGTCTGGCGTGCGAGAGGCGTGGACTACGGTGCACGCCATGGCAAACGACCTCGACGACGCACGCAAGGAACTCGACCAGGAGTTCGCCCAGTTCCGCGACAACCTCGGCAAGATCTACGAGAAGCTCGAGCGCGTCAGCCAGGCCGGCCCCACCGACGACATCACCGGCCTGCTGAAGGAGCTGGAGGACACCGTCAGCAAGGTGCGCACCGGCGGTCTCGTCGGCTCCGGCTCGAAGGGCCACCGCGAGGCCCGCGAGAAGTGGCTGAAGCTGCAGGGCAAGTAGCCCCACACCTCCTCGCCCCGGCCGGCCCTCGGCCGGCCCCTCGGCCGCGGCACGGTCAACGGGCATCGCGCGGCGTGGCAACATGTGCCGGTGGCCGTGACCGACACGTACCAGCTGTCCGATCGCTACCGCCTCGACGAGGGGCGCGTCTTCCTCAGCGGGTCGCAGGCGCTCGCCAGGCTGCCGTACGAGCAGCTGCGCGCGGATCGCCGCGCCGGCCTGCACACGGCCGCGTACATCACCGGCTACCCGGGCAGCCCGCTCGCGGGCTACGACCGCGACGTGAGCGCGGCCGCGCAGCTGGCAGCCGCCGACGGGCTGGACATGGTGGCGCAGCCGGGCATGAACGAGGAGCTCGCCGCCACCGCGGTGATGGGCTCGCAGCTCGCCGTCACGCTGCCCACCTGCCGCTACGACGGCATCGTGGGCGTCTGGTACGGCAAGGCGACGGGCCTCGACCGCGACAGCGACGCGCTCCGCCACGCTACGTTCGCCGGCACCTCG
>CAYZFZ010000350.1:0-3579 GCA_964477795.1 uncultured Bifidobacterium sp. | reverse complement strand
CCGCCGACGGTTCGCTGATCCTGCTCGGCCGCGGCAGCCAGGTCATCAACTCCGGTGGCGAGAAGATCTTCCCCGAGGAGGTGGAGGAGGCCGTCAAGCGTGTCGACGGCGTCGTCGACTGCCTGGTCGTCGGCATCGACGACGAGAAGTTCGGCCAGTCCGTCACCGCCGTCGCCTCACTTGCCGAGGGCGCCACCGTCACCGAGGCGGAGATCATCGCCGGCGTGAAGCACGACCTCGCCCACTTCAAGGCGCCGCGGAAGGTGGTGTTCGTGGCCAGCGTGCCGCGCGCCCCCAACGGCAAGGCCGACTACAAGACCACCAAGCAGCTGGCCAACGACGCCCTCGGCCTCGGCAGCTGACGCCTCGCTCGCTGCCGCGTCACGGGTTTGTGTCAAGAACCCGGGCTCACAGCCCCAGGCCAGCGCCCGACAGCCTCTACGTAAAGCCGGGTGGTGGCGCGGGCGTCAGTCGGTGGGGAGGAGCTTGTCGCGGAAGAACTGGAGGACGCGCTGGACGCTGGGCTCGTCGCGCTGCTCGGTGAGCACGGAGTGGTCGCGCTTGGAGGAGCTGGGCAGCTCGACAGCCAGGAACGCGTCGCCGAGCAGCTCGCGCAGGGTGTCGAAGCGGGTGCCAACCAGCGGGTCGCCGGTGAAGCGCAGGCCCAGCACCTGGCAACCCTCGGCGGCGCGGCGGGCGACGGCGAGCGCGTCGTCGGGCGACAGGTTGAGATCGGCGGCGCGGGCCGCCTTCTTCTTCCCCACCCCCAGCACGAACGGCATCGACGGCTGGCTGAGCACCGGTGCGATGAGGAAGTCGTCGAGCATCATGCCCAGCGCGAAGCCGCCGCTGAAGCACATGCCCAGCGCACCGACACCCGGGCCGCCGAGCTCGTTGTGCAGGTTGCGGGCCAGCGCCCGCAGAAAGGCGATGATCGGCGACGTCTGCTGCAGTGCCATGTTGCTGAACTCGCGGGCGACGCACACCTTGGCCATCGAGGCCAGCGCGTAGGCGTTCGACATCTCCTTGCCCGGCGTGCCGACCAGCGAGGGCATCACGACGGTGAAGCCGGCGTCGACGACCTCGTTCGCGAAGGCGGTGACCTTGGGCGTGATGCCGGGGATCTCGTGGACGATGATCACCCCCGGCCCGGTGCCGCGGCGGAACACGTCGCGGGTGAAGCCGGCGGCGGTGAACGACGAGCGCTCCCACCCGGCGAGCACCTCGCCCGGCGCGGCGTCGGCGCTCATGGCAGCCTCCTCATCGCATCGAGCGCCCGCTCGGCGAGGGCCTCGGTGCCCACCTTGAAGCCGGTGAGGTCGACGCCCTCCTGCGAGCCCATCGCCCCGTGCAGGTAGCGGGCGTACACGCCCTCGCTGATGACGGCCAGGCGCCAGCAGCTGAAGGCCACGTAGTAGCCGATGCCGCTGAGGTCGCGCCCCGTGCGCAGTGCGTAGCGCTGCAGCAGGTCGCTGTAGGCGGGGAAGCCGCCGGCCGGGGTGGGGTCGTTCGTGCGGGCGGTGCCGGCGGCGCCATCGAACCAGTACACGCCCAGGTAGCCGACATCGGCGAGCGGGTCGCCGAGCGTGCACAGCTCCCAGTCGAGCACGGCGGCGATGCGGCCGGCATCGACGTCGGTGAGGCAGTTGCCGAAGCGGTAGTCGCCGTGGGCGATGGACACGCCGCGCTGCTCGGGCAGGCGGTCGGCCAGCAGGCGGGCGACCTCGTCGATGGCGGGCAGCTCGCGGGTCTTCGACTGCTCCCACTGGGTGCTCCAGCGCTTCACCTGGCGGGCCACATAGCCCTCGCGCTTGGCCAGGTCGCCGAGGCCCACCTCGTCGACGTCCACCGCGTGCAGGTCGGCGAGCACGTCGATGAGGTGCTCACTCGCCTGCACACGCAGCGCCGGTGGCAGCAGCTCGGCGCGCTCGGGGCTGTCGAGCACGACACCGTCGACGTAGCCCATCACGTAGAACGGGGCGCCGTTGACGGCCTCGTCGGTGCACACGCCCAGCGCCGGTGGCACGGGCACGGACGTGCGCGAGACGGCGGCGATGATGCGGTGCTCGCGGGCCATGTCGTGGGCGGTGGCGAGCACATGGCCCAGCGGCGGGCGGCGCAGCACGAAGCGCGTGCCGCCGGCGCCGGTGACCTTGAACGTGAGGTTCGAGCGCCCGCCGGCGATCAGCTCGAACGTGAACGGCGCCAGCGCACCCGGGATGTTGCCTTCCAGCCACTTGCTGACCGGTTCGATGTCGATGCCCTGCACGAGCGGCAACCGTAGTGCGGGGAGCACGGCGGCCGTCAGCCGGGCCCGGCTGCTGACCAGCGCGCGGTGCGGCTCAGCCCGGGCGGGCGATGCCGACGACCTTGTTCCAGTGCACGGTGGCGATCTTCACCACGTCGCCGGTGTGGGGGGCGTGGATCATCTGGCCGTTGCCGATGTAGATGCCCACGTGGCCGATCGGCGAGTAGTAGAAGACCAGGTCGCCGGGCTGCACCTCGCTCTGCGAGACGTGGGGGAAGCTGCCGTACTGGGCGCCGCTCTGGTGCGGCATGCCCACCCCGGCGCGACCCCACGCCCACTTGGTGAGGCCGGAGCAGTCGAACGCGACGCCCGGTTCCTCGGCGGCGAAGCGATACGGCACGCCCAGCTGGCTCATCGCCGCCGACACCGCGATGCCCGCGGTGCCCGAGACGGGGACGTAGCTGCTGGTGTCGGGTTCGCTGGCTGCCGGCGTGTCGTTGCTGCTGTTGCCGCCACCGGTGCTGCCGCTGGTGTCGCCACCGCCACCGCGCGGCGCGGCGGTGGTGCCACCGCTGTTGTTGCCGCTGGCGGCCTTCGCGGCAGCCTTCTGGGCGGCGGACGCCGCCTGCTGCGCGGCCGCGGCGGCACGGGCCTCCTCGGCCGCGGCCAGCTTCGCCTCGCCCAGATCCTTCTTGGCCTGTGCTTCCTTGGCCAGGTACGCCTGCTCGAGCTGGTCGTAGTCCTTCTGCTTCTGCTCGAGCGTCGCGATCAGCTGGGCGGCCTCCTGCTGCTTGCGGTCGAGCGCGGCCTGCTCCTTGGCCAGGTCGTCGACCAGCGACTGCAGGCCGTCGATGTCGCCCTCGCCGGTGTCGATGGCGACCAGGCCGAGCGCGGCACGCTGCTCGGCGGCGCTGTAGGTGGCGGCGTCGGAGAAGATGGGGCTGAGGCTGAGCGAGTCGCCGCCGGTGAAGCGGGAGACGGCGATCTGCTGCAGGACGGACTGCACGTCGCCGAGTTGGGCGTTCAGGTCGGCGATGCGGGCCTGCGAGTCGGCGATCTCGACGGCGAGCGCCGCCTGGCGATCCAGCGCGGCGCCGTAGTCCTCGTCGATCTGACCCATCTGGTCGCGCAGGGTGTCGAGGTCGTCGAGGATGTCGTCGACCTTCTGCTGGGCGTCGTCGACGCCGTCGGCGTGGACACCGGGATGGGTGAGCACCGGCCCGGCCAGCAGGCCGGCTGCCACCGCGCAGGCGCCCAGGAGCGAACGGAACGTTGGGCGACACCTCATGACGGGCGACAGGCTACCAATGTTACGAATGCATGGCGAACCG
>CAYZFZ010000349.1:0-3585 GCA_964477795.1 uncultured Bifidobacterium sp. | reverse complement strand
GGGGCATGCCCGAAGGCCACACCATCCACCGCATCGCCAGGGACCACACGCCCATCCTCGCCGGCCGCCCGGTTGCCGTGTCGTCGCCGCAGGGGCGCTTCGCCGCCGACGCCGAGCTGGTGGACAACGCCGTGCTCGACCGCATCGAGCCGTACGGCAAGCACCTGTTCTACTGGTGGTCGAACGGGCTCGTCGGCCATGTGCACCTCGGCCTGTTCGGCAAGTTCCGCGTCGCCGCCGGGCCCGACGTGCCACCCGTGCAGGGGCTCGTGCGCATGCGGATGTCCACCGACGCGGGCACCATCGATCTGGCCGGGCCCACCGACTGCAGCATCGGCAGCGCCGAGGACCGCGACGCGATCGTCGCCCGGTTGGGGCCCGACCCACTGCGCCGTGGGGCGAACGCCGCGCCGGCGATCGCCCGCATCGCGAAGTCGGCGCAGCCGATCGGTGCGTTGCTGCTGAACCAGAAGGTGCTGGCGGGCGTGGGCAACGTGTTCCGTGCGGAGGCGCTGTTCGTCAACGGCATTCATCCGGCGCGGCCGGGGCGCGACTGCTCACCGGCGGAGCTGGAGGCGCTGTGGGCCACCATCGCGGCGATGCTGAAGCAGGGCGTGAAGGACAACCGCATCATCACCATCGACCGCAAGGAGTTCGCCGTCAATCGCGGCAAGGTGCGCCGCGGCGACAACACGTACGTGTACCACCGCGACCTGTGCCTGCGCTGCGGCACACCGGTGCAGACGATCGAACTCGCCGGCCGGGCCTGCTACTACTGCCCCACCTGCCAGCCGCGCTGAGGGCTCTCAGTCGCGCAGCGCGGCGGCCAGCGCCACCACCTTGGCGTGCGCGTCGGCCATTCCGCTGAGGCCGCGGCGCGCATCGTCGGGGTCGCGCCCGGCGATCACGGCCGCGAGGTAGTGGCGATCGGCGTCGAGCCGGGCGAGCGGGTTCTCCGTCGGGTGCCCATGGCCGGGGACGAGCACACGTGAGCGGCGCACCACCGGTGCGAGGCGGTCGAGCGCGTCGAGGTAGGCGGGCAGGTCGTCGGGGTTGAACGGCAGCGGCAGCTCGATGTCGCTGAGCATGTCGCCGGCGAGCAGCACGCCGCGCTCGGGCAGCAGCAGGGCGGTGTGGCCGGGCGCGTGGCCGTCGTGCACGACGAGCTCGATCGGCTCGTCCGCTGACGGGCCGTCGCCGAACGGCGCGGGGATCCTGTCGCCGGCCAGCGCCCGGATCCCGTCGAGCGGGTTCGGCCAGTCCGGCGGGTAGTCGTCGAGCATCGCAGTCAGCTCGTCGTGCCACTCGACGGCCTTCTGCGCGGAGGTCGCCGACGCCCAGCGCGGCGCGTCGCCGAACGCCGGGTGCCACAGCATGTGGTCGTGGTGGGCGTGGGTGGCGAAACCGGCCGTCACCGTGCATTCGTGGGCCGCCAGCCAGTCGACGATGCCGTCCAGCTCGCTGGTCGTCCAGGCCGGGTCGACGAGCAGCACGCTGCGATCGCGGCGCACGATCGTCGTGGTGGTGGCGTACTTCGAGCTGGTCATCACGACGACGCCCGGGGCGATCTCCACTGCCGGCCGCGACGTCATCCGCCCGAACCTACTGCGCCTGCCACATCGGCGCGTCGGGGTCGCTGCGCCAGTAGCGCAGCCGCCGCTGCGCCTCCGCTGCCGCGGCCGCGTCGGTACGACCCGCGCGCAGCCGCATCAGCGTCGCGACCACGTTGCGCATCGTCGCCAGCGATTCCGTCAGCGGGTCGCCCTCCAGCGAGGCGCCGTAGCCCTCCGCGAAACGCGCGTACATCGTCGGCTCGGCGCCCCACCGGCGCGGCCATGTCATCACCGGGCCGTGGTCCCACGCTGCCGGGCCATGACATGAAAGGTCCCAGTCGAGCAGCACGGGGCCGCCCGCGGTCTGCACGACGTTGGCCGGGTGGACGTCGCCATGGCACACCACGCGGGCACGCACCCGCGAGCGCCAGTCGCCGTGGGCGGCGATCGCACGCTCCAGCCCGGCACGGGCAGCGGGGTCGAGCAGGTCGTCGACGTCGGCCAGCGCGGGCGCGACGTTCCACCACGGGAAGTCGTCGCAGCGCGGCAACGGGTAGTGGCCGCGCACGTCGGTGACCGGCCAGTCGTGCACCCGGCGGATCATCGCGCCCACGTCGGCCCAGTCGATCTCGCCGCTGGGGTGCAGGCGCTCGAGCGCGAACACGGCGAAGCCCTCCACCTCGACGGCGTCCGTGCGCACGAGCCGGGGCACGCGCACGCCCCGCGCCGAGAGCTGGGCTGCCAGCCACAGCGCCTGGCTCGCCGGTGCAGTGGGGCGACACACGCGCAGCACCACCTCCTCGCCGGCCGCGAACAGGGCGTTCATACCGGTGCGCAGGTGCTGGGGGTCGGGCAACCCCCACCGGATGGCAGCCGTCGCGGCGGCACGGGCCGCCGCGGCCGCGTCGTGGGGTGGCTGGATGACGAAGGGCAGGTCGTCAGACATCGACACCGGGATTCAGCCGGCCGGCAGGGTCGAGCGCCTGCCGCAATGCCACGGCGAGTTGGGTGGCTCGCTCGCTGCGCGGCGGGGGCGACCAGGGCTCGGCGTGGTGGACGATGCCGACACCGACCTCGGCCACGAACGTGCCGCGCTGGGCGACCACCTCGGGCGGGCGCACGCTGCGCCGGCTACCCACCGGTAGCGGCGGAGGACCATCGGCGATGTACAGGCCCGCGGCCGCGCGCTGCTCGGCAAGGTCGGCCGGGTGGCCCTCCAGCAGCGCCCACACCCGTGAGCCGTCCCACAGCACGCTGGTGGGCCGGTACAGCGCGGCGAACACGGGAAGCGGATCGCGAGCGTCGGCGACGCACCACTGCGATGCGGCCGGCAGCGGCCGGGTGCGCAGGATCACGTCGCCGAGGAAGCCGAGCGTGCCGCGCGCGCCCACCAGCAGGCGGGGCAGGTCGAAGCCGCTGACGTTCTTCACGGTGGGCCCGCCGGCCTTCACCACCTCGCCGGCGGCGGAGACGTAACGGGCCTGCAGCAGCACGTCGCGCACCGGGCCGTACCCGAGGCGGCGGATGTCGCTGCGGCCGCAGGCGAGCGCGCCGCCCACCGTGCCACCGGCGGGGAGGGCGACGGTCTGGCCGTGCTGCGCGAGCGTGGCCACCAACTCGTCGACGGGGGTGCCCGCGCCGCAGCTGACGATCATCTCGTCGGGCTGCACCCACTCGACGCCGGCTGGGGCGTGCACGCAGCGCACGCCGCTGACCGGCCCGCCACGGGTACCCAGGCCGGTGATCGTCACCGGTCCGTCGGTGCCAACCTGCGCGGCGAAGGCGTCGAGGTCCATCAGATCCAGGCCCCGTGGGGCACGTGCTGCACGTCGCCGCACGCCGCCGGCGACGGCAGCACCTTGAACGGGTTGGCCAGGCCGGACGGGTCGAACGACACGCGCATCGCGGCCTGGGCGGCCAGGTCGGCGGGGCCGAACATCAGCGGCATGAAGTCGCGCTTCTCCTGCCCGATGCCGTGCTCACCGCTGAGCACTCCCCCGGCCTCCACCGAGGCGCGCACGATCTCCTCGCC
>CAYZFZ010000348.1:0-3597 GCA_964477795.1 uncultured Bifidobacterium sp. | reverse complement strand
CGCACCCCAGCGGCCCTTCAGCACGGGGTCGTAGAACGCGGCGCCGCGCGGGATGGTGCCCTGCGGCATGATCGCCACCAGGTCGCCGTTGGCGAGTGCCTCGGCGGCAGCCTGCAGCGGTTCGTCGCTGCCGGTGCCGCGATCCACGCGGATGCCGCCCATCGCCGTGGCGATCTGGCCGACGACGGGCGCGTCGAAGACCTCCTTCTTGCCCAGGAAGCGCACCGTCCGATCGGTGTGGGCGATGGTGACGGCCATCGCAGCGGCGTCGAAGTAGCTGCGGTGGTTGCCGACGATGATGGCCGGGCCGGACGCGGGGATGTGCTCGGTGCCCGAGATGCGGAACTTCGCGTACGGGAAGAACAGGGGGTGGGTGAGGCTCAGCGCCAGCCGCTGGATCTCCATGTTGACGACCGGGATCTTTGCCATCGACGTCACGTCCTTCACCATTCCTGCCGCTGCCGACAGATCGAGCGTGGGCCAGCGGCGTGCTGCCGCCATCAACTTCATCCGTGGGTCGGGGTTCACCACGTAGGGGTGGCCGACGGCGGCGAGCAACGGGGTGTCGTACACGCTGTCGCTGTACGCGTAGCTGGCCGCCAGGTCGATGCCGTTGGCGGCGGCCCAGTCGCGCACGGCGGCAAGCTTGCCCGCGCTCCACACGAAGGGGCCGACGAGCGTGCCGTCGTAGGTGTCGTCGGCGTTGAGGCCGTAGCGGGTGGCCACCACGTCGTCGAGGCCGAGCAGATCTGCGAGTGGTTTGACGAGATCGAAGGGGGTGGTGGTGGCCATCACGACCGGCCGCCCGGCAATGCGGTGCTCCTCGAACAGGGGCGCCGCCAGTGGCTGCACCATGGCGGCCAGCGCCTCGGCGGCACCCTCCGCCGCCTTCTGCACCACCGACCGCTGCCGCCCCTTTGCCAGCGTGACGGCCTGGCGCGCCAGCGCCATCGAGGGCAGCGTCTCGCCCACCGAGTTGAACAGCTTGTAGAGCAGGTTCTCACCGGGGATGGAGCGGCTGACCAGGCCCGCCTCGCGCATCGCCCGCGAGAACACCTCGCCGGACGCGCCGGCGAGCAGTGTGCGGTCGAGATCGAAGAACGCAGCGCCCTTGCCCGTTGTCATGCGGCCACTGTAGGACACGTGCGGGACACGGGTGGCAGGAGGTGGGTGCCGCCCGCCGGCTCACGAAAACGGGAAAGGCCCCGCTTGGGGGAAGCGGGGCCTCTCAACCTTGAACCCGTGTGATTGGGGGAACCACACTGGTGGGTTCTTGTCGAGCGAGCCGTTGGGGGACAACTCGCTGCGAGCAACATGTGAAAGTATGCACGTGAACGAGTGATCTTTCAAGCGCATTCCGAAGATACTCGGTATCGTTTTTCGTGATGGACCTGCGCCAGCTCAACACCCTGGTTGCCATCGCCGACCACGGCAGCTTCTCCGCGGCCGCCAGATCCCTGTACACGGTGCAGTCCAACGTCAGCGGCCACATCGCCCGGCTCGAACGGGAGCTGGGCGTCACGCTCGTCGATCGCCAGCGCGGCGGCCTCACCGACGAGGGGCAGGTGGTGGTGGAAAAGGCCCGCCGCGTGCTGCACGAGCTGGACGACATCGCGGCCGAGATGGCCAGCAGGGGCGACGAGGTGCGCGGCGACACCCGCCTCGGGGTCCTCGGCACCACCGCCCGCTGGCTGCTCCCCCAGCTGCTCACCGGGCTCAGCAGACAACACCCCGGCGTGCACGTCACCGTCCACGAGGGGAACACCACCAACCTGCTCCCTCGCCTGATCAGCCAGCAGCTCGACGCGATCATCCTGCACCTGCCCGTCGACGACCCGGAGGTCAGCGTCGAACCGCTGTTCGCGGAAGACCTCGTCCTGCTCGTGCACAGCCGCCACCACCTCGCCGGCCACGACGCCATCGCGCTTGCCGATCTCGCCGGCGAACCGCTGATGCTGCCGCCGCTGGGTACAGCCCTGCGCCGGGCCATCGACCGCGCCGCGGCCAACGTCGGTGTCGAGCTGGAGGCGCAGGTCGAGATCGACGGCGTCCGCCTGCTCACCTCGCTGGCCTTCGAGGGCTTCGGCGCGGCCATCGTGCCGGCCACGGCCGTGCCCCGCTGGCTGAAGGGCGACTTCCGCCGCATCGCAGTACCCGAGCTGCCCCGCCGCGTGGTCGGCTGGGTGCAGCGCCGCAGGCCCAGCCCCGGCCCACCCACGCGGGCGCTGCAGACCGTCCTGCGCGAGGTGATCGCCAACCAAGGCGCCAAGCAGCCCGGGGTGTACGTGGGCACCGAAGCCTTCCCGCTCGGGCGCCCGGTCTAGTTCGTCGCGGACGAGTAGGACGGTCGAGCCGCACAGACTGCCGAAATGGACGGTTCACGTGAACCGTGTGCAGACGTGACGAGCGAGCCACGCGAGGCTGGGGTGAGTCGACCCGGGCGACAGATTTCCCTGCGGGGCGCGCAGGGAAACCTGTCACACCACGAATCGCGACACCCTGAGTTCCGGAAGGCCGGCACCGCACCACAGGGTCAGCCCCGAACTCCCCTCCACACCACCCCCAACGGCGAGCGAATCCTCGCAGCCAGCGCACTAGCCTCTCGCCAATGTCTCCCGTTGCGCTGCGCAACAAGGTTCCAGGGTCCGTCCGCGCGGACGTGCGCGACTTCGACGGTCGCGAGGTCGTGTGGGCGGAGGTCGACGCCACCGATCGCAAGGGGGCGCTGAGCAGCGACGCGTCGTCCATGCTGGAGCACGCGGCGTACGTCGCCGCCACCAAGAAGCTGCCACTGATCGGCGTGCTGCGCTCCAGCGGCGCGGACATCGTCGAGGGGTTCAGCGCGCTGCACGGCTGGGGTAGGGCCGCGAAGGCGCTCACCGACTGCTCCGGCGTGGTGCCCACCATCCTCATCGTCGACGGCCCGGCGGTCTCCGGCCCGGCACTGCTGCTGGGCATCGCCGACCATGTCGTGATGACGGAGGCGGCGTATGCCTTCGTCAGCGGGCCCACGATGGTGGCCGACTTCACCGGTGTCGTGATCGACAACGACGAGCTCGGTGGCGCCGCCAGCCACAGCCGCTACAGCGGCGCGGCCACGCTGGTGGCCGCCGATCTGGAGCAGGCGATCGAGGCGGCCGGCCAACTGCTCGCGTACTTCCCCCAGCACAACGACGAGGAAGCGCCGCGCTGGCCCACCGACGACGAGATCGCCCGCCAGACGCCGGAAGCCGGCGCGCTCATCCCTGCGTCGTCCACGGGCAGCTACGACGTGCGCGCGGTGATCCGCTCGCTCGCCGACGACGGCGACCTGCTGGAGCTGCGACCCCGCTGGGCGGCCAACGTCGTCACCGCGCTCACCACCATCGGCGGCATGCCGGTGGGCGTCGTCGCCAATCAGCCACTGGCGCTGGCCGGCACGCTCGACATCCCGGCCTCCCAGAAGGCCGCCCGCTTCGTCGCCACCTGCGACGCGTTCAACCTGCCCATCATCACCCTCGTCGACACGCCCGGTTTCTACCCCGGCAAGGATCTCGAGTGGCGCGGCATGATCCGCCACGGCGCCCAGCTGGTGTTCGCCTACGGCCGCGCGACGGT
>CAYZFZ010000347.1:0-3638 GCA_964477795.1 uncultured Bifidobacterium sp. | reverse complement strand
GCCGGTGATGACCCACGTGTCGAGGTCCGGCCGGGCCAGCGCGACCCCGGTGGCCACAGCGGGGGCGCGGCCGTGGATGCTGTGCATGCCGTACGTGTTCATGTAGTACGGGAAGCGGCTGCTGCAGCCGATGCCGCTGATGAACACGGTGTTCTCGGGCGCGATGCCCAAGTCGGGCATGAGCGCCTGCACCGCGTGCATGATGCCGTAGTCGCCGCAACCGGGGCACCAGCGCACCTCCTGGTCGCTGACCCAGTCCTTCTTCGTGGTCAGCGGGATGATCGTGTCGGTCATGACAGTGCCTCCTGGATGGCTGCTTCGAGCTCGGCGGACGTGAAGGGCAGGCCTTGCATCTTGGTGACGGCCTTCGCGTCCACCAGGTACTCGGCGCGGACCATGCGGCACAGCTGGCCCTGGTTGAGCTCGGGGACGAGCACGGTCTTGAACGAGCGGAGCAGCTCGCCCAGGTTGGGTGGCAACGGGTTGAGATGGGTGAGGTGGATCCAGCCCACCTTCGTGCCCGCCCGTCGCGTGCGCTGCACGGCGGCGTCGATCGCGGCCCACGTGGAGCCCCAACCGAGCAGCACGACATCCGCGTCCGCATCGCCGATGACCGTGGCCGGTGGGATGTCGGCAGCGATGCCCGCCACCTTGGCGGCACGCAACGCCACCATCTTGGCGTGGTTCGCCGGTGAGTAGTCGATGTTGCCGGTGCCGTCCTGCTTCTCGATGCCACCGACACGGTGCATCAGGCCGGGCGTCCCCGGGATCGCCCACGGGCGTGCCAGCGTCGCCGCGTCGCGCAGGTAGGGCCAGTACTCGGCCGTGCCGTCGTCGGCGACATGGTTCGTCTCCGTCTGGAACGACACCGAGATGTCGGGCAGCGACGCCGGGTCCGGAAGCAGCCAGGGCTCGCTGCCGTTGGCCAGGTACCCGTCGCTGAGCAGGATGACCGGCGTGCGGTACTTCAGCGCGATGCGGGCGGCCTCGATGGCCGCCTCGAAGCAGTGCGCCGGGCTGTAGCTCGCGACGATCGGGAGCGGCGCCTCGCCATGGCGGCCGTACATCGCGATGTTGAGGTCGGCGGCCTCGGTCTTGGTGGGCAGGCCGGTGGACGGGCCGCCACGCTGGATGTCGACGAGCAGGAACGGCAGTTCCAGCGACACCGCCAGGCTGAGCGTCTCGCTCTTCAGCGCCACACCCGGGCCGCTGGTGGTGGTGACGCCGAGGTGGCCGGCGAACGCTGAGCCCAGCGCCATGCCGGCAGCGGCAATCTCGTCCTCGGCCTGCACGGTGCGCACGCCGAAGTGCTTGTGCTTCGACAGTTCGTGGAGGATGTCGCTGGCGGGCGTGATCGGGTAGCTGCCGAGGAAGACGGGCAGCTTGGCCTGCTGGCCGGCGGCGACGAGGCCCCAGGCGAGCGCGACGTTGCCGGTGATGTTGGTGTACTCGCCGGGCGGCAACTGCGCAGGCTGCACCTCGTAGGGGTGGTCGAACAGCTCGCTGGTCTCGCCGTAGTTGTAGCCCGCCTTGAAGGCGGCGATGTTGCTCTCCTTGACGAGGTCCTTGAACTTCTCCTCGATCCACTTGATCGTGGGCTCGGTGGGTCGCGAGTACAGCCACGAGACGACGCCGAGGGCGAACAGGTTCTTCGAACGCTCCGCATCGCGCGGCTTCACACCCAGCGGCTCGGTGGCCTTCTGGGTGAGCGACGTCATCGGGATCTCCACCACGCGGTAGTTGGAGAGGAAGTCGTCGAGCAGCGGGTTGTGGTCGTAGCCGGCCTTCTCCAGGTCGCGGGGTTCGAAGGCGTCGCTGTTGACGATCAGCAGACCGTTCTGCTCCAGCCGGTGCAGATCCGCCTTCAGGGCGGCGGGGTTCATCACGACGAGCACGTTGGGTGCATCGCCGGGGGTGGTGATCACATGATCGGAGATGTGCACCTGGAAGCTGGACACACCGTTGACGGTGCCCGCTGGTGCACGGATCTCTGCCGGATAGTCCGGGAACGTCGACAGGTCGTTGCCGAACAGTGCGCTGACCGACGTGAAGCGATCACCCGTCAGCTGCATTCCATCGCCCGAGTCGCCCGCGAATCGCACCACGACGTGGGAGATCTGCTCCACCTGTCGTTCGGTGCCCTTGTTCACGGTGTCCGTCATGGGCCACCTCCTGGTTCGAGACCGGCCCCATTGCCCGTCCACGGTTTTCACGCTACCGCGCGGGCCTCAGTGTCAGCGCTACTCCAGCGAGCGCGATCACCAGGCCCAGCACCGCCAGCAGGCCCAGCCGCTCGCCGAACAGGATGGCCCCTTCGATCGCGCTGAGCGCCGGTGTCAGGAAGAACAGGCTGCTCACCTTGGCCGCTGCCTCCCGCTGCAGCAGCCACAGCATGATCAGCACGGCGGCGATCGACAGCACGATCACCGACCACGCGAGTGCGAACAGCGACCGGGTGGTCGCGGTGAAACCCTCGTCGGCGTGCACTGCCGCGGCGAGGGCGAGCGCCGCTGCGGACACGAGGTACTGCGTGGCGGTACCCCACATCAGTGGTGTCGAATGGCCGTGGCGCCGCTGCACCAGCGTGCCCGCGCTCATGCCGGCGACGCTCAACCCGGCCGCCAGCAACGCGCCGGCGCTGAGCCCGGCCGACTTGGCCAGCAGCCGGTCGACGACCACCACGATGACGCCGGCGAAGCCGAGCCCGACGCCCAACCACTGCAGCGCCCGCAACCGCTCGCCCAGCAGGGTGCGCCCGGCGAGGGCGGTGAGCACCGGATGCAGGCCGGCGATGAGGGCGCCGATGCCGGAGGGCATGCCCCAGCTGATCGCGAGGAACACGCCGCCGAGGTAGATCGCGTGCATCCCGAGGCCCGCGATCGCGGAGGCCACCGCCTGGCTCCGAGTCGGCCGCTCCATCCCGGTGGCCGCGGCGATGCCACCGAGCACCAGCGCCGCGATCGTCAGCCGGATGGCGAGGAACGTCAGCGGGCCTGCGTCCTGCGTGCCGTAATGGGCAACGACGAAGCCGGTGCTCCACAGCACCACGAACAGCCACGGGGCGGCAGCGGCAGCTCGCGCCGCCGATGGCGACAGCGGCGAGACGCGAGAAGGGCGGGCCGCCGGAGCGAACCGCCCATGCTCGTTAGTATGGCCGGACTAGGTCAGGCGCCGCCCACGGTGAGGGTGACGTCGATCGGCTCGTAGTCGGCGCCGTTGATGTCGACGCCCATGTCTTCCAGCAACGCGTGCGCTGCAGTGACGATGTCGTTGGTGTACGCGTCCGCGTCGGGAGCCTTGGTCAGCACCGTGCTGCCTTCCAGGTTCTTGGTCTCCTGCGACAGCGTCGCGGTGCGATCCCACGCCGCGGAGTCGATGTAGCCGACGCCGCCCTCGGCCGGCCAGATGAGCTTGTTGATCTCGTTCATCTGCCAGGTCTGGTGGGTGAGGCCGAGGGCCGAGCCCTGGTCGGTGACCAGCGTGGCGCAGGCCTCGACGTTGTCGCGGCAGTACGCCCAACCCTGCAGCGAGGCCGCCACGAAGTTGATCGCGGTGGTCTTGTAGGCGTCGTCACCGAGGCGTGCACCGTCGGCCCAGATCGCGTCCTGCAGCATGCCGACGCCCTCGTCCTCGTAGGA
>CAYZFZ010000346.1:0-3671 GCA_964477795.1 uncultured Bifidobacterium sp. | reverse complement strand
CGCATCCGCACCATCGCGCTCGTGCACGAGACGCTGTCGCGAGAGCCAGGCGACGACGTCGCGTTCTTGGAGATCGTGCGGCCCTTGCTGCGCCTGGCCGAGGAAGGCCTGCAGTCACCCGACCGCCCCGTGCGCTTCACGGTGCAGGGCGAGGGCGGCCGGCTGCCCAGCACCATCGCCACCCCGCTGTCGGTGGTGCTCACCGAACTGCTGCAGAACGCGGTGGATCACGGCTTCCCCGAGGGCAGCGCCGGGGGCGACGTGGTGGTGGTGCTCGACAACGCGGACGGTGAGCTGAAGATCCGCGTGATCAACGACGGTCGCAGCCTGGAGCCCGGCTTCGAGCTGAACAAGGCCACCGGCTTGGGCCTGTCGATCGTGCGCACGCTCGTCACCACCGAGCTCGACGGCACGATCGTGATGCGCGGCGGTCAGCCCGACGACTTCGTCGAGGCCGGCCTCGGCGAGCACCCGCGGGGCACGGGCACCGTCGTCGATCTCACCGTCCCGGTCTGAGCCCGGGCACCGGCGACGCGATCAGACGAGGACGCGCTCGCGGCCGGCGAGGCGGCGGCGCAGGTTGCGACGCTCCTCCTCCGAGGTGCCGCCCCAGATGCCCGAGTCCTGGTTGGTCTCGAGGGCGTAGTCGAGGCAGTCGACCTTCACCGGACACTCGCCACACACCTGCTTGGCGCGGTCGATCTGCACCAGCGCGTAGCCGGTGGTGCCCACCGGGAAGAACAGGTCGGGGTCGGTGTCGCGACAGATGGCGTTGCGACGCCACGTGTAGTCAGCATTCGCCAGTGCGAGACTCGAGGCCGGAATGGTCACTTGTTCACTCCCATGGAATCGTCGGTTGCCCGGTGCGATCGATGCAGGCTCGTGAGCGTTTTCACGTTCGGGCAAACGGTAGGTAACAATCTCGTGCACGGCAAGGGGTCTTTGGTCCCTGCCCATACTTGATCGCGATGGGGGGTATCTATGAGACAGGTGATGGGTCGGGGGGTACAGGTGCTCGCCCACCGCGGTGCCAGCAAGGCCGAGCCGGAGAACACCGTCGCCGCCTTCCGCCGAGCGGGTGAGATGGGGGCCGATGCGGTGGAGCTCGACGTGCGCCGCACCCTCGACGGTGTGCTCGTCGTCCACCACAACCCCGACCTACCCGACGGGCGCGTCATCGCCGCGACCGCGCACGGTGAGCTGCCGGCGGCCGTGCCCACGCTGGGGGCCGCGCTGGACGCCTGTGCCGGGATGTGGGTGAACGTCGAGATCAAGAACGACCCGGACGAAGCGGACTTCGACCCCACCGACTCGATCGCGGACGAGACGATCGCCCACCTGCTGGCCCGCGACGAGGACGATCGCTGGCTGATCTCGTGCTTCCGGATCGAGACCGTCGACCGCTGCCGCGAGCTGGCGCCGCAGATCCGCACGGCGTGGCTGTGCGGTGGGCCGCCCGACGGCGCCGCCGCCATGCTCGCCGCCAAGGGCCATGCCGCGCTGCACCCGTGGGTGGGGCTGGTGACGGCCGAACTGCTCGACGGCTGCCATGCGGCGGGCGTCGAGGTGAACACCTGGACGTGTGACGATCCGGCGCGCATGGCCGAGCTGGTGGACTGGGGCATCGACGGCATCTGCACGAACGTGCCCGACGTGGCCCTCTCGGTGCTGGGGCGTCGCCGAATGTAGGAAGATCGCGCACCGAGGGGAGTGGTGTGCATGACCACACAGCAGTTCGACGTCATCGTGCTCGGCATGGGCCCCGGCGGGGAAGACCTCGCCGGTTCGCTGGCGAGCGCCGGCCTGGCCGTGCTGGGGGTGGAACGCCACCTCGTCGGCGGCGAGTGCCCGTACTACGGGTGCATCCCGTCGAAGATGATCGTGCGCGCCGCCGATCTGCTCGCCGAGGCCCGCCGGGTGGACACGCTGGCCGGCAGCGCGACCGTCCGGCCCGACTTCACCGTCGTGGCCGACCGCATCCGCGACGAGGCCACCGACGACTGGAACGACGCCGTCGCCGTCGACCGCTTCGTGGGCAAGGGCGGCACCCTCGCGCGCGGCGCCGGTCGCCTTGCCGGTCCGCGCCGCGTCGTGGTGGGCGGCGACGAGTACACCGCCCGCCGGGGTGTGGTGATCGCCACCGGCACGTCGCCGGCGATCCCGCCGGTGCCCGGCCTGGCCGAGGCGCATCCGTGGACGAACCGCGACATCGTGAAGGTGCGCGCCGTGCCGTCGTCGATGATCGTGATGGGTGGCGGCGCGATCGGGCTCGAGCTGGCGCAGGCGTTCGGCCGCTTCGGCTGCACGGTCACCGTGGTGGAGGCGCTCGACCGCATCCTCGCCCCGGAGGAGCCGGAGACGAGCGAGCTGCTCGCCCGCGTGCTGCGCGGCGAGGGCATCGACATCCGCACGGGGCAGGCGGCCACCGCCGTCCGGCGCGACGGACAGGTCGTGATGACGCTGGCCGGCGGCAGCGAGATCCGCGCCGACGAAGTCCTCGTCGCCGCCGGGCGCACACCCAACCTGCGCGGCATCGGCCTCGGCAGCGTGGGCCTCGACGAGACCGCCCGCCCGTCGTTCACCGTCGACGAGCACATGCGGGTGGTGGGCCACGAGGGACTGTGGGCGATCGGCGACGTGGCCGGCAAGGGCGCGTTCACCCACATGGCGGTGTACCAGGCAGGCGTCGCTGCCGACGACATCATGGGGGTTGCCGAGCCACGGGTCGCGCAGGACCATGCGGTCTCGCGCGTCACGTTCACCGACCCGGAGGTCGGCTCGGTGGGGATGACCGAGGCGCAGGCCCGGCAGGCCGGGCTTCGCGTGCAGGTGGGCCTCGCCGACAGCTCCACCTCCAGCAGGGGCTGGCTGCACGGCGCCGGCAACGACGGCCTGATGAAGCTCGTCGCGGATGCCGACCGCGGCGTGCTCGTCGGCGCCACCTCCGTCGGTCCGCGCGGCGGTGAGGTGCTGTCGATGTTCAACCTCGCCGTGCACGCCAGAGTGCCGATCGCCGAGCTGCGCTCGATGATCTACGCCTACCCCACCTTCTACCTCGGCGCCCTCGACGCCTTGGGAGCGCTCAGGGCTTGAGCTGCGGCCGCACCAGGCGCACCGCATCCGGCACATGGCGGAACTCGAGCTGTTTGGTCTCACCCAGGTAGTCGCCGTCGACCTGGTAGGGGAAGGGGGTGTCGTGGCTGATGGTGAGCTCGCGCAGGTCGGTCTGCAGGTCGAGCGTCTTGCTCGCCTTCACCCCACCACCGCGAAGTGCCCCGCCGAGCCCGCCGAGGATCGCGCCCACCTTCATCGTGCGGAACGTGATCGCCACCAGGCCGCGGTCGAGCGTGGCCGCCGGGCTGAGGTCGAGCGGGCGGTTGCCGAGATAGGTGTATGGGTTGGTGTTGAGCACGATCGTGAAGTAGCCGTCGGCCACCGGTGCGGCAGCCCCGCAGGCGACGCTGAAGTGGGGGGCGCGGCGGTCGTAGTTCACCGCCCACGTGCGCAGCGCGGCATAGATGAACAGCGGGTGGCCGAGCCAGCGCTTCATCGAGGCCCGCCGCTCCACCTCTTTCACCACGGCCGCGTCGTAGCCGACGCCGGTGTGGAAGCAGAAGTAGCGGCCGTTCACCTTGCCCAGCCCGATCGGCTCGATGTCGCGGGCGGCGATG
>CAYZFZ010000345.1:0-3673 GCA_964477795.1 uncultured Bifidobacterium sp. | reverse complement strand
ATCGACCTCGTCGAGATCAACGAGGCCTTCGCCTGCCAGGTCATCGGCTCTGCCCGCCACCTCGGCATCGACCTCGACAAGCAGATGAACGTGCACGGTGGTGCCATCGCGCTGGGCCACCCCTTCGGCATGACCGGCGCCCGCATCATGACGACGCTGCTCAACGGCCTGCAGTGGGAGGACAAGACCTACGGCCTGGAGAGCATGTGCGTCGGTGGTGGCCAGGGCATGGCCATGATCGTCGAGCGCCTCAGCTGAATTGCAGCTCGCGGGCCGGGGTTTGGCGTCGGCCGTAGAGGGCGGCCAGCAGGCCGAACAGCAGCACGCCGGCGCCGGCGATGCCGAACATGACCTCCGACCCGAAGTGGTCGTAGATCGTGCCCGCGGCATAGCCGGTGAACGCGCCCACCAGCAGGTTCATCGAGCCGGCCAGGCCCTGCGCGGCCGCGGCGCGCCCAACGGGCGCGCCGTCGGCGACGACGGCCTGGCTGGCCGGTGAGCCGATCGCCTGGATGACACCTTCCACCGCGCTCATCACCACGATCACGAGCGGCACGGTGACGAACCCGTAGCCCACCGTGATCGGCACCACGAGCAGGCATGTGATCAGCCCGACGCGCAGCGCGCCGCGCCGATCCGCGAGGCGGCCACCGAAGGAGGCGACGATCGCGAACGGGATGCCGAACGCGAGGAACGCGAAGCCGATCATCGTGTTCGACGCGCCGCGATCGGTCATGTACCGGTCGAGCACCGCGTCGTAGAACCCGACCGGAACGAACAGGGCGACGCTGAGCGCGACGCCGGCGCGGATGCGCGGGATGCGCAACAGGTCGAACGCGAGCCGGCGCGGTGGCCCGATCGGCGGTTGCGGCAGCGCCCTGGGCGCGAGCAGCAGGCCACCGGCGAGTGCGAACGCCCCTGCGGCCAGGAACGGCACGCGCACACCGAACGGGCCGACGAGCCAGCCGCCGAGCACGGGCCCGGTGACGAAGCCGGCCAGCTCGACGCCGCCGAGCACGCTGAGCCGGTGGGCGACCCGCGACGGCTCGATGGTGACCGCGATCGCCCGCGACGCCGGCAGGAACAGGCTGTTCGACAGGCCGACGACGGCCCGCGAGCAGACGAAGGCGAGCAGCGACGACGAGGCAGCGAAGAGCACACTGCCCACCACGGCCATCGCCAGGCCGGCCAGCAGCAGCGCCTTCGAATGGCCGCGGTCGGCGAGCGGCGCCAGCAGGATCTGCCCGACGAAGCCGACCAGGAAGCCGGTGCCGGCCACCAGCCCGAGGCCGTAGTTCGGGAAGTGGTAGGTGTCCTGCAGGTCGCTGAGCAGGGAGAAGACGACACTGTTGGCAACGCCGATGCTGGCTGTGGCCAGCAGCAGGGGATACCAGCCGGCAACCTGCCGGCCGGTCACGCTCGGCCCTGGCGGTGGGCCTCGGCGCGCACGCGGACCATCTCCGGTTCGTGGGGCAGCTGCACCGCCCGCAGCACGTAGCGGTCGCCGCCGGCCACCAGCTCGGCGAGGCACCAGCACCCCGGTTCGTCGCACTCGCCGTCGCCGATGGAGTGCAGCGAGTCCACGTCCAGGCCGGCGGAATCCGCCTCGGCGTGCCACAGCGACACCAGCCCCCGGCGCAGTTCCGGCTCGTCGACGAGATCCGTGCCGTGCAGCAGCAGCTCCACCGTCGTCACCGTCACGTGCTGCACCTGTGTGGCGTTGACGACGTCGCCGCCCAGCTCACCGTCGAGCATCACCACCACCGGGCCGCCCGTGCCGGACACCCCGCCGATGAAGCCGTAGCGCACGAGCGGCAGGCCGTCGTCGCCGACGCACTCGTAGCGGATGCGGTCGCCGGGGGAGAAGTTCACCGGTCGCCTCCGGCACCAGCCAGCTCGGCGAGCACGGCATCGGCCAGCGCGGGCCACAGCACCAGCGCCTGCTGCGACCACTCGTCGAACGGCCGATCGGTGAGCGCGAGACACGCGACGTGAGCCCCCGGATCCACCCACAGGAGGGTACCGGCTCCGCCAAAGTGTCCGAACGTGGCCGCGGAATTGCGCTGCCCGGTCCAGTGCGGCTGCTTGCCGCCGCGGATCTCCGCGCCCAGGCCCCACGGGCAGTCGTCGTACCGGCCGACACCGGGCACCAGCCCGGGCAGCCCGGGGAACTGCACCGACTGGAACGCGGCGGCGGACTGTCCACTGATCAGCCGCGGGTTGGTGAGCTCGCGCACGAAGCGCAGCAGGTCGGCAATCGTGCTGCGCACACCATGGGCCGGCGACCCGCGCAGCTGGGTGGCGGTCATGCCCAGCGGCTGCAGCAGCGCCTCGCGCTGGTAGTCGGCGTAGGGCATGCCGGCCTGCTCGGCGAGCGCGGCAGCCGCCAGCTCGATGCCGGTGTTGCTGTAGATGCGCCGGGCGCCGGGCCGCGAGATGGGGTCGGGACCGTCGAATGCGTAGCCGCCGGCGTGGGCGAGCAGGTGGCGCAGGGTGCAGCCCGGCTGCCCGACCGGCTGGTCGAGGTGCACGGTGCCTTCCTCGCAGGCGACCTGGATGGTCCAGCCGACCAGCATCTTGGAGATGGAGGCGAGCCGGAAGACATGGTCGGTGGGGCCGTGAGTGGCCACCGAGCCGTCGGGCAGCACGGCCGCCGCGGCCACTGTGGTGACCGGCCACTGCTCCACCAGTTGCAGTGCCTGCATGTCGTGGGCTGTGACGCTCAGGCGAGGCCGGTGCTGCGCAGGCCCTCGGCGACGTGGAACGCGAGGTCGAGGCTCTGGCGGCCGTTGAGCCGCGGGTCGCACACGGTCTGGTAGCGGTCGTCGAGCTGGCTGTCGAGGATCTTGTCGGCGCCGCCGATGCACTCGGTGACGTTGTCGCCGGTGAGCTCGACATGGATGCCGCCCGGCCACGTGGACTCGGCCGTGTGGGCCCGCACGAAGCCGTCGATCTCGGCGCAGATGGCGGTGAACTCACGGGTCTTGCGGCCGCTGACGCTGGTGATGGTGTTGCCGTGCATGGGGTCGCACGCCCACACCACCGGATGGCCCGACTCGCGCACGGCACGCAGCAGGGGCCGCAGCGAATCCTCCACCTTGTCGGCGCCCATGCGGCTGATCAGCGTGAGGCGGCCGGGGATGCGTGCCGGGTTCAGCTTCTCGCACAGCTCGAGCACGAACGACGCGTCGGTGGACGGGCCCACCTTGCAGCCGATCGGGTTGCCCACCCCGCGCAAGAACTCGACGTGCGCCGAATCCAGCTGGCGGGTGCGCTCGCCGATCCAGAGCATGTGCGCCGAGCAGTCGTACCAGGCGCCGGTGAGCGAGTCCTCCCGGGTGAGCGCTTCCTCGTAGCCCAGCAGCAGAGCCTCATGGCTGGTGTACACGTTGGTCTCGTGCAGCTGGTGGTTGGCCTCGGTGTCCACGCCGCAGGCGCGCATGAAGCGCAGCGCCCGGTCGATCTCGGCCGCCAACTGCTCGTAGCGCTGGCCCTCGGGGCTGCTGGCTACGAACTCCTGCGTCCAGGCGTGCACCCGTCCGAGGTCGGCGAAGCCGCCACGGGTGAACGCACGCACCAGGTTGAGCGTGGCGGCCGACTGGTTGTAGGCCTGCACCAGGCGGTCGGGGCTGGGGACACGTGCCGCCACGGTGGCCGTGTCGCTGTTGACGAT
>CAYZFZ010000344.1:0-3675 GCA_964477795.1 uncultured Bifidobacterium sp. | reverse complement strand
CATCTTCACGTGGGTGACCTCGTCGGCCAGCATCCAGTCCTCGCAGAACTCGAGGTACGGGTCGCCGGCGAGGTCGCCGAACTCCTTCATCGTGGTGAACACGTCGATCGCCAGGCCTTCCCGCGCGCGGTTCACGCCGGCGAGGCGCAGCACCGGGTCGTTGCTGCAGGCCACCTCGAACAGCACCGTGTTCTCCGCGTACTGGCCGATCTCGCTGCCCATCCAGTCGCTGAGCTTGACGCTGATCTCCACGTGGCGGGCTTCGTCCCACGCCTGGCGGGCCATGTCCAGCTTCAGCGCGAACGGCACCGTCTCGGTGGACGACCCGCTGCCCGTCTCGAAATCCCAGCAGGTGCGGCCGGCGCCCTCCAGCGCCTGGATCTCGCCGACGAAGATGCCGTGCATCAGGCTGCGGGCCGCGTCGCTCGCATCCGCGCGGTCGGGCGTGAGCCGGTTCGTCTTCGGCCGCTTGCCCGCGGCCTCGCCCACCAGCGAGCTGCGCGGGTCGGCCTGGCTCTGGCGCATGGTGATCTGGCTGAACCGCTCGTCGCGGGCCAGCTCCTCCACGGGGAAGAGCTTGCGCATCACGCACCTCCGATGGAGCCCGGGCCGGCGATGCCGCCGGCTTCCAGCATCAGCTTCTCCAGCGCCGCCTGGTGCGTCGTCGCCCGGTCCACCTCGGCGGGCGTCTCCAGCAGCGACTGGATCATCATCTCGCCGTCGCGCCAGTCCTCGAACTCGTCGCGCAGGGCGAGATCGAGCGAGCGGATGGTAGGCGCGTCGGTGATCTCGCTCGTGTTGTTGCGGTGGTAGGTGTACGCGGCGATGAAGTGGGGGATGAACACCCGGTAGACGCCGACCAGCTTCTCGATCGTCTGGTCGGCGGCCTCCGGTGCGGTGAGCGCCTCCACGAAGCGCACCATCGCGTCGTTCGCCGGCACGGTGAGGCGGTCGGGGTTCATCTCGCGCAGCTCGGGCAGGCGCTTGTGCCACAGCTCGGCGTGCCAGGCGTGGTGGTAGCAGTGGGTGCCCAGGCGCATCTTCACGTCCAGCTCGGGCACGGTGGCCACCCAGCCGCCGAGCGCCTCGAACAGCTTCATCTCCGCCCACTTGTAGTTGCCCACCCGGCGTGCTGTTTCCTCCACGTCGAACAGCCCGGGCAGCTGGCGCCGGTCCCACGGCGCGAACGGTGCTCTCGGCTTGTACGGATCTGCCACGGAATTCCCCCTCCGGTGTGCACCATCGGGTGGTGCAGGCGTTGGCGCAGACTACTGGGGCGTGCGGCCCGGCTCGGACGTGGAGCGCGGGCTACCGGCGCTCGGTGCGCCAGGCCTGCTCGGCGGCGCCCATCGGGGTGGCCGGCGGCGCGTCGAGGAGGTACTCGAGCAGCATCGCCCGCCATGGCGCTTCCACTTCCAGCTTGCCGAGGATCGCGCTCACGCCCCACACGACGCGATCGAGGATGACGAAGCTGGGCGGCATGTTGAGCCGCTCGATCACCGGCGCGTGCGGACCCTTCACGTCGATGATCGTGGCCATCGCGTCCTTCACGAACCCACGGGTGAACGCGAAGCGATCGGTGAGGTACGGCGTGTACGGCGTGCTGACGTACTCGAACACGGTCTCGGCGGCGAGCCCGTGGCCCGGCCGCAGGAAGCCCACCTGCTCCATCGCGGCCAGCAGCCGCTCGGGGTCGCGGTGCACCACCACCGCCTCCAGCGTGGGCTGCAGCTGCTGCCACTCGCCGGCGGTCCACCGCTTGACCAACCCGAAGTCGAGGAAGGTGACGTCGCCGTGGGTCGTGAAGCGGTAGTTGCCCGGGTGCGGGTCGCCGTTGAACGCGCCGAGGTGGTGCACCGCGTGCTGCGCGAAGCGCCAGATTCCCTCGCCGGCGCGCGCCTTCGCCGCCGGGCTCGCGGTGTCGAGGAACTCGGTGAAGCCGATGCCCTCCACCCACTCGGTGGTGAGCACGCGGGTGGTGCTGGTGGCCGGGTCGACGGCCGGGATGCGCACGAACGGGTGACCCTCGAACGCGGCCGCGAATTCACGCTGGTTGCCGGCCTCCAGCCGGTAGTCGAGCTCGTCGCGCATCCGGTCGCGCAGCTCGTCGACGAGACCCTTCGTGTCGAGTCCCTTCAGTGCGAACGCGCCGACCAGTCGGTACAGACCCTCGGTGTTGGCGAGGTCGGTCTCGATCGCGTCGCCCACCCCGGGATACTGCACCTTCACCGCCACGTCGCGGCCGTCGCGGGTGACTGCGCGGTGCACCTGGCCGACGGAGGCAGCCGCGATCGGCGTCTCCTGCCAGTCGAGGAACACCTTCTGCGGTGGCGCACCGAGTTCGGCGCGCACCACCCCCTCGGCGGCCTCGGGCGACATCGGCGGCGCGTCGGCCTGCAGCACGGCCAGCGCGGCCTGCGCCTCGGGCGGCAGCGCCTCCATGATGAAGCTGAGCAGCTGCCCGAACTTCATCAGCGCGCCCTTCATGTTGCCCAGCTCGCGGGCGACGTCCTCCGATGTGCGGATCGCGAAGCGAGTGTCCATCTCCTCGTGGCGCGAGTGGTGGACGAACAGGCGGCGGATGCGGTGGGTCGCGAAGCGGAGCGCGTTCCGTGCGGTGAGCCGCCACACCCGCAGGGTGCGCCGCGCCCGCAGCGAACGCCGGCTCACACTGTCGATGCTGTTGGGGTGGCTGCGGGGGTTGCTGCCGGGGCGTCGGCCGCGGCGCGTCGGGCGGTGGGGTGCGCAGCCAGCAATTCGGAAGTGAGCGCCTCGCCGGTGACCTCGTCCGTCCAGTAGGTGCCCGCGTCGAGCCTGGCGAGTGCCACCTCCACGTCGGCCAGGTCGCGCTCGATGCCGTCGAGGTCGAGCGGCGCAGCGGGTGCGTCCGTGCCAACTTTGGTGGCGGGCTCGGTCTCCATGGCGGCCACACTATCCAGCGCAGGGGCGGCGCCTCCTCTGTGGCTGCGCGTCGAGATCCCCGGTGGCGGTGGTGGCAGCTCTGCTCGGTCGTCCGCCAGGGAGCTGCTGGTCTCGCCGTCGTGGTGCCGGTGCAGGAGTCGGAGAACACGATCCTCGTGCACCCCACCATCGTCCCGGGCGGTTCACGTGAACCGCTCCGGCGCTTCGGACCTCAGGGCGAAAGTCGTCAAGCACTTGGTCGTGGGCAGCAGGTGACGATCCTGGCGGGGTGCGCCGCTCGCGCAGACATGGCGTATGGTGCCGACCGTGGCACAGGTACGGCTGGAACACGTCACCAAGACGTTCGGTGAGGGCGACGACGTGGTCACCGCGGTCGACGACGTCACGCTCGCGATCGAGGATCACGAGTTCATGATCCTCCTCGGTCCGTCGGGCTGCGGGAAGAGCACCCTGCTGCGCATGATCGCCGGCCTGGAGGACCCCACGGCAGGCACCGTCGCGATCGGCGACCGCGTGGTCAACGACGTGGAGCCCAAGCTGCGCGACATCGCGATGGTGTTCCAGAGCTACGCGCTGTACCCGCACAAGTCCGTCGCCGCGAACATCGAGTTCCCGCTGAAGGTGCGCGGTGTCGCCAAGGCCGAGCGTGCCGCCGAGGCGCTGAAGGCCGCCGACGTGCTGGGCCTGCGCGACTACATGAAACGCAAGCCCGGCCAGCTCAGCGGCGGCCAGCGCCAGCGCGTCGCGCTCGCC
>CAYZFZ010000343.1:0-3687 GCA_964477795.1 uncultured Bifidobacterium sp. | reverse complement strand
CGCAGTACCGCAAGTTCGCCGACGAGCGGGCCCAGCCGTTCCACGACATGCTCGGCCTCGTCGAGCCCGCGCCGTTCGCTCGTGCGGTCGACCTCGGCTGCGGGCCCGGCGAGCTCACCGCGCTGGCCGCACGGACGCTGCACGTGGCCGGCATGGTGGGCATCGACAACTCGCCGGCGATGCTGGCGGCCGCGGCCCAGCACGCGACCGGCGCGGTGCGCTTCGAGGCAGGCGACATCGGCGGCTGGTGCGAGCCGGGCGCGATCGACCTGGTGATCGCAGGGGCGAGCCTGCAGTGGGTGCCCGACCACGCGGCCGTACTGCAGCGCTGGGTGGCGTCGCTCGCCCCCGGCGGCCAGCTGGCGGTGCAGGTGCCGGCCAACGCCTACATGCCGTCGCACCTCGTGGCCGACGAGCTGGCCCACACCGAGCCCTACCTGTCGGCGTTCGAGGGTGCGCCGCCTCCCGACCCCGTGGCCGAGCACGTGCTGCAGCCCGAGCAGTACGCCCAGATCCTGTTCGACCTCGGCTGCGAGCGACAGCACGTGCGGCTGCAGGTGTACCCCCACGTGCTGGCGAACACCCGCGACATCGTGCAGTGGGTGCGCGGCACCACGCTCACCCGCTTCCAGAAGCGGCTGCCGGCCGACGTGTTCGAGCGCTTCGTCGCCGACTACGAGGCCGAGCTGTTGGCGCGCATCGGTGAGCGCTCGCCCTGCTTCTTCCCGTTCCGGCGCATCCTGTTCTGGGGGCGCACGGCCGGCAGCACGCCGATGGCGGTGAGGTGAGGCGGATGGTCTCCGCCCAGCGGGTCCTGTCGCTGGGCCGCGTGTCACCGTGCTCCCGGATCGGCTGAACGGCCAGTCGGCGAGGGACGCGGGCCTCGCGCTCGGTCAGTGGTCCAGTACGCTGCGTGCGGTATGTCGAGGTCGTCCGATCCCTTCTTCCGCACGTTCCACGCGCTGCGCATCAAGGGCTTCGCCAAGGCGGACACCATCGCCGAGGTCGCCGATCTGCCCCAACCGCTGGTCGATGACCACCTGACCGAGCTCGAGCGTCGCGGGTGGGCCGTGTTCCGCGAGGCACGTCAGTTGTGGCAGCTGACGGCGTCGGGGTGCGACGAGCACCTCGTCTCGCTGGGTCAGGACGTGGGCGGCGCGGCGCTGCGCAGCGAGCTCGCCGACCGCTACCGGCAGTTCCTCGCGATCAACGAGAGCCTGCGGTCGCTGTGTGCGGAGTGGCAACTGCGCGACGGGGTGGCGAACGACCACACCGATGGTGCCTACGACGCTGCCGTGGTGCAACGATTGGTGCAGCTCGACGAAGCCGCGGCACCGGTGGTGACCGCGATGGGCGACGTGCTCGCCCGGCTGGCTCCGTACGGGCCGCGCCTGGCACGGACGTGCCAACGAGTGGTGGAAGGTGAAAGAAATATGTTCACAGGAGTGATGTGCGGCAGCTACCACGATGTGTGGATGGAGCTGCACGAAGACCTCATCCTCACCCAGGGCATCGACCGCGCCGTCGAGGGGAGCATCTGATGGCCCGCTTCGGCCGTGTGCTGTCGGCGATGATCACCCCGTTCGACGACGAGGGTGCCCTCGACCTCGACGAGGCCCGCCGCCTCGCGCGCCACCTGCAGGACGAGGGCCACGACGGCCTCGTGATCGCCGGCACCACCGGCGAGGCGCCCGTGCTCACCGACGACGAGCGGCTCGGCCTGTTCGCCGCCGTGATCGAGGCGGTCACGATCCCGGTGATCGCGGGCTCGGGCACCAACGACACTGCGCACTCCGTGCACCTCACGAAGGAGGCCACCGCCTTGGGCGCGGCCGGCATCCTCGCCCTGTGCCCGTACTACAACCGGCCGTCGCAGGCGGGCATCGAGGCCCACCTGCGGGCGATGGCCGCATGCACACCGCTGCCGCAGATGATCTACGACATCCCGGTGCGCACGGGGCGCAAGATCGCCACCGCGACGCTGCTGCGGCTGTTCCGCGAGGTGCCCAACGTGCTCGCGCTGAAGGACGCCGCCGGCAACCCGGGGGAGACCACCGCGCTGATCAGCTCGCTGCCCGATGGTGCCGAGGTCTACAGCGGCGACGACGCGATGACCCTGCCGCTGATGGCCGCCGGCATCGTGGGCACGGTGGGTGTTGCCACCCACTGGACCGGCCCCGACCACCAGGAGATGTTCTCGCTGTGGGAGAAGGGCGACATCGCCGGTGCCCGGCTGGTGAACGCCCGCATGCTGGAGAGCTTCGCGTTCGAGACCGGCGACGACGCCCCGAACCCGCTGCCGACCAAGGCGATGATGCGCCATCTCGGCTTCAAGGTCGGCCAGGCCCGCCTGCCGATGGGCCCGGCACCGGAGTTCGTGGAGACGCAGCCCCCGAGGTGTGGGCGAACCTGCAAAGGTGGCGTGATGCGTTCCCCCAACGTCCTGCCAACTGATCCGTCGAGCGCCTGATGGCTGAGCCTGTACGTATCACCTTCCTGGGCGGTCTCGGCGAGATCGGCCGCAACTGCATGGTCATCGAACAGGGCGCGGGCGACGACCGCCGGCTGCTGCTCATCGACTGCGGGCTCATGTTCCCCGATGCCGACATGCACGGCATCGACCTCGTGCTGCCCGACTTCACCTACCTGCGCGAGCACGCCGACCGCATCGTCGGCGTGGTGGCCACCCACGGGCACGAAGACCATGTCGGTGCACTGCAGTACCTGCTGCGTGAGCTGAGCTTCCCGATCTTCGGCTCGGCCGTCACCCTCGGCCTGGCCCGCAACCGCATCGAGGAAGCCGGCCTCATGGGCCGCACGGAGCTCGTCACCGTCAAGGACGGCGAGCGGCGGATGATCGGCCCGTTCGACGTCGAGTTCATCCCGGTCACCCACTCGGTGCCGCATGCGCACGCGATCGCGGTGCACACGCCGCAGGGCGTGGTGCTGCACTCGGGCGACTTCAAGCTCGACCTCACCCCGGTGGACGGCCGGCGCACCGACCTGTCGCGGCTCGGCCAGATCGCGGCCACCGAGGGCATCCGGCTGCTGCTGGCCGACAGCACCAACGCCGAGGAGCACGGCCACGCGCCCAGCGAGACCAGCGTCGGCGCCGTGCTCCGCGCCGGGGTCGCCGAGCAGAAGGGGCGCCGCATCATCACGGCCAGCTTCGCCAGCCACCTGCACCGCATCCAGCAGATCGCCGACGCGGCGGTGGCCAGTGGTCGCAAGATCGCCACGCTCGGCCTGTCGATCAAGAAGAACGTGCGCATGGGTCGCGACCTCGGCGTGCTCTCCATCCCCGATGCGTCGCTGATCGACATCGAGGAGATCGACCGCTACCAGCCCGGCGAGATCTGCGTCATCTCCACCGGGTCGCAGGGCGAGCCGATGTCGGCGCTGGCGCTGCTGGCCCGCGGCGAGAGCAAGTGGGTGAAGATCGGCGACCACGACACCGTGATCCTGTCCAGCCATGCCATCCCGGGCAACGAGGGCAACGTCAACCGCGTCATCGACGACCTGCTGCGCGCCGGCGTGGAGGTGGTGCACAGCGGTGTCGCCGACGTGCACGCCCCCGGCCACGCCCAGGCCGACGAGCTGAAGACCTACCTGTCGCTCACCCGCCCGGAGTACTTCGTCCCGATCCACGGCGAGTACCGCCACATGGTGGCCAACGCCAGGCTCGGC
>CAYZFZ010000342.1:0-3723 GCA_964477795.1 uncultured Bifidobacterium sp. | reverse complement strand
TTCGTCAATGACGAACCGCTCCTCGTTTCGTTTCTTGTGGGGGTCAAACCCCCACACCCCCAGCCGGAGGGCTTCGCCCCCGGACCCCCGCGGTGGTTGCGTCTGGTGCGTCTCCTATCCGTCATCTCCGCGAGGGGCGGATCACGTTCGGCGGAGGTCGTCCGCCGCCGCAAGGTGTGGCTGAATCGGCGATGTCGGGGAATCCGCCACACCTTGACCCCGCGGTGGTTGCGTCTGGTGCGTCCCCTGTTTGTCATCCCCGCGAAGGCGGGGATCTCGTTCGTCGGAGGTCGGTCGCCGCCGCAAGGTGTGGCCGAATCGGCGATGTCGGGGAATCTGCCACACCTTGAGGGGGAGTCATCGTGACCGGGGGAGGCCGGCGCTTACCGGGAGGCGGTCCGAGGACGCCGATAGACTCTGGGGCATGTCCATCGATGCGCAGGTCTTTGCGGGGGTTCCCGTCCGTGACCTTGCGGTGGCGCTCGACTGGTACGCGGCGTTCTTCGGACGTCCGGCCGATGAGATCGTCGGGGACGAGGCGATGTGGCAGGTCAGCGGGAGCACGTGGGTCTTCGTTGCGCCCGACACGGAGCGGGCCGGCGGCGGCCTGATGACCCTGGGTGTGGACAGCATCGAGCCGTACCTGTCGCGGTGGCGTGCGGCGGGACTTGAGCATGAGCCCGTCGAGACCTACGGCAATGGCGTGCGACACGTCACGATCATCGACCCGGATGGAAACAGCCTGTCACTGGCAGAGGCGCCGACGCAGATCTGAACGCTAACTCACAAACGACACGTGCACGTGGTCGTAGTGGTTGGCGGTGTCGCCGCCGCGGTCGGACATGTGGACCCACTTGCCGCGGGAGATCGTGTAGTTGCGCTGCCGCCAGATCACATACTTCACCTTGGACGCCTTCGCGTTGTCGATGAAGTACTTCGCGATCCGGTCGCCGAGGGCCTTGTTCTTCTTGTAGGAGGGGATCATGATGTCGATCGCCCGGCCGTTCGGGTGGTCGGAGGAGTAGGCGCTCGACGCCCGCCAGCCGTGGATCGTCTTGATCTCGGGGAACTTGTCGCGGATGACCAGGACGGCCGCCTTGCCGTTGGCCTGCAGCTTGTCGAGGCTGGTCGTCCCCAGGGTGGCGCCGGGCTTGGTGGCGCTCAGGTACTGCGAGGCGATCCAGGCCAGTTCACCGGAGAAGATGACCTCGGAGTAGCCGTTCTTCGTCGGCCCGGTGATCTGCAGGACGGCGCCACGGCCCAGCATGGCCAGCTTCGTGGATTCGGCGTCGGCGGCCTTGCGGACGTTGACGTCCAAGGCATTGACGTACCGCAGCGCCTTCGAGACCGGCAAGGTCGCCGTCGGGGCCTTGCTCGACGGACGCAGGTACCCGGTGAGCACCCAGCCGAGCTTGCTGCCGGTGACGATCTGGGAGTAGCTGCCGCTGTGCTTGCCGGTGAGCCCGACCACCTTGCTGGCCGCCACGGCACCCAACGAGTTCGCCGCGTTGCTGGCGTTCTCCCGCAGGGTGACGGCCCCACTGGTCACCACTGAGGCGATGGTGTCCGGCAAGCCGGGATCGCTCGGCTCGTCCGGCTTCGCGGTCTCGGTCGGCTTCGCGGTTTCGGTCGGTTTGGGCGACTCGCTCGGTTTGGGCGACTCGCTCGGCTTGGCCGGTTCGGAGGGCTTGGCGCTCTCCGACGGTTTCTGCGAGGGCGTCGGCGTGGGAGAGGGGGACGGTTCCGGCTCGGCCGGCTTATCGGCCGTGGCGGCCCCCACGTAGGCGGTGAAGAGCCAGCGGAGCTTGCCGTCCACCTTCACCTCGGTGAAGTCGCCCGATCTGCGTCCGGTGGCGGCGACGGCGGTGCCCTTCTTGACCACGCGGACGATCGTGGAGTTCAGGTTCGCGGCCTCGCGCAGGTTGACGTTGGCGGAGGTCTTGCGGGTGCTGGGCACGGTGGCGGTGATCGGTGTCGTGGTCGACTTGGTGACCTTCACGTACTGGGCGTACACGTAGCCGGTGGTGCCGCTGAAGCTGATCGGCTGCCAGCCGTCCTTGGCCTTGCCCTTCGCCTCGACGACGTCGCCCTTCCTGAGCAGATGCAGGATCGGCTTCGACGTGCTCGGACCGGTGCGGACGCGCACCTCGGCGCTGGCGGTGTAGAGGGTGACGGCGGCACTGGCCATCACCGCGGTGGTGATGCCGACGCCGATCAGCAGCGTCGTGGTCACCAACCAGGCGATCGCGATCCGTGCCTTGCTCATCGTTGCCCTCTCCTTGGGGGAAGTTCCGGTTCGGGTGATGAGGCTCAGGGACAAGTCTTCCCCGTGACGCCACGAGTCTCATGCGACTCATGTGTCACACCTGTCCCTGATGCCTCAGCGATCAGGACTGTAGGGAGCCGCGAGCCTCCGCGTCATCGCGAACGGGCAGGTTGCTGAGCGGGGCCCGTGAACTACATCGATGTGATTCCCGCCCTAGTCAGGGCGCTATCGTGGGGGCCGTGGCAGTCGAGATGGAACCGGAGAAGTTCGAGGAACTGGTGCACCAGGCACTCGAGCAGATCCCCGCGCGCTTCCTCGACCTGCTCGAGAACTGCATCGTCATCATCGAGGACGAACCCGAGCCCGACGACCCCGACCTGTTCGGCTACTACGACGGAATCCCCTTGTCGGAGCGGGATTCACTGTACGGCGGCGTGCTGCCCGACCGGATCGTGATCTTCCGCGGACCGCTGCTGCGCTACTGCCTCGACGAACCCGAAGTGGTGGACGAGGTGCGCATCACCGTCTGGCACGAGGTCGCCCACTTCTTCGGCATCGACGACCACGAACTCGACGATCTCGGCTACGCCTGAACCATGCTCGGAGGGCCGAAACGCAACCCTGAACTCACCTTGAGCCTTGGTTGAGACCTGACCGTCCAATCCTGAAGCACTACTTGAGACCGTACGATCCCTGAGCCTGTCGAACGATCCCTGAGCTTGTCGAAGGGTCGTTGGACCCGGGCCGTCCCTATCTGCCCTCCAGCACCACCCAGCTGGCCCGCTGATCGCTCACCCACGCCTCGCACCTCCCGAGATGCCCGGACGGCAGATACCCCGCCTGCAGATCGGTGCGATCGACCGGAATGGCCCCGATGATCGACCCGAGCGACCGCCGATCCCCGCCCGGCAGCGCGACGGGCAGGCAGCTGAAGACCCCCTGCACCCAGTTGGCCCGCAGCGTGGCCAGCACCTCGACCGCGAACCCCGGCGCGACCACCACCAGCGGACGCCCCGCCTCCCGGGCCCGCTTCACCGCCGGCAGCAGCTCGCGCATGGCCGCGACCTCGTCCGTGCAGATCACGATCACCGGATCCTCGACCACACACCAGTTCGTGGTCGCATCCGTGACGAACTCCTTGGTCGGCCACCCGGCCGGGAACTGCGGACTCCCCGGCAGCAGCCCCTTCAGCCGAGCCCGCGCCTCCTCGCCCAGATCCGTGGCCGCCAGATGGTCCGGCCGCGTGGCCGCCTCAAGCTCGCTCAGGTACTGCGGACGGATCTCGTCCGCCTTGAACCGCGGGATCTCCCGCTCCGGAGGTGCCTGCATCGCCTCGGCTCGCCGCCGGTCCGCCGCTCGGTCGGTGTACCAGCCGTAGGCGACCACCGCCGTCCCGATGACTAGGACGGCCACGATCCCCCAGATGCCAGGCTCCACACCCCCAGTGTGCACGCCCC
>CAYZFZ010000341.1:0-3747 GCA_964477795.1 uncultured Bifidobacterium sp. | reverse complement strand
CTTCGTGCAGGAGCGCGTTCACCTGGCGGGCGGCACGCGCGGCAACGGGGTTGGCGAACAGGTTGCTGACGTGCAGCAGGGTTCCGGCCTGGCGGCACATCGCCTCGGTGACAGCGGGGTGCGAGTGCCCCAGTGCCACGACAGCGAGCCCGCCGAGGAAGTCGAGGTAGCGGCGGCCCTCCACGTCCCACAGCTCGGTTCCCCGTCCGCGCTCGAACATCACCTGCGGCGCACCGAAGACGGGGATGAACGGGCAGCCGTCCTCACCGTCGGTGGCGAACGCGTGCGCACTCATCTGACCATCGTTCCGATCCCCTCGTCGGTGAACACTTCCAGCAGCAGCACGTGCGGGATCCGGCCGTCGAGGATGTGCGAGCGGCGCACACCGTTGCGCACCGCGTGCACGCAGCTCTCCACCTTCGGGATCATGCCGCCGGCGATCGTGCCGTCGGCCATCAGCGCGTCGAGCTCGTCGGGCGTCGTCTGGCGGATCAGGCTGGCCGGGTCGTCCACCACGCGCCGCAGGCCCTCGATGTCGGTGAGGTAGACCAGCTTCTCTGCGCCCAGTGCCTCGGCGATGGCGCCGGCGACCGTGTCGGCGTTGATGTTGTACGCCTGGCCGCCGGCGTCGGTGCCGATCGTGGCGACGACGGGGATGAACTCCTCGTCGAGCAGGCCACGCAAGATGGTGGGGTTGATCGACTCGACGTCGCCGACGAAGCCGAGCTGGGGGTCGCGGGCGACGGCCCGGATCAGCCCGGCGTCCTCGCCGCTCACTCCCACCGCGAGCGGGCCGTGCACGTTGATGGAGGCGACGAGCTGGGGGTTGACCTGCCCGATGAGCACCATGCGCACGATGTCCACCGTCTCGGCGTCGGTGACGCGCAGCCCGTCGCGGAACTCGGCCTGCTTGCCGAGGCGGCTCATCAGGTCGTTGATCTGCGGGCCACCGCCGTGCACCACCACGGGGCGCATGCCCACCTGGTGCATGAGCACGATGTCCTGCGCGAACAGGGCGAGCGCGTCGCCCTCGCTGGCCCCGGCGAGCGCGTTGCCGCCGTACTTGACCACCACCACCTGGCCGGCGAAGCGGCGGATGTAGGGCAGGGCCTCCACGAGCATGGCCGCCTTGTCGGCGGCGGAGGTGATGGTCACGGGTACACCCCCACGAGCGACAGGCCGGAGGTCTCCGGCAGCCCGAGCGCGACGTTCGCCGCCTGCACCGCCCCGCCGGAGGCGCCCTTGGCGATGTTGTCGATCGCGCACAGCGCCATCACGGTGCCCGTGCGCTCGTCGTAGCGGGCGGTGAGGTGGGCGGTATTGCTGCCCAGCGTCGCCTTCGTGGACGGCGATGCCTCGTCGACGACGATGAACGGCTCGCCGGCGTAGGCGTCGCGCAGTGCTTGCAGCAGCGAGGCGGTCGTGACTGCGGCTGCCGGCCGGGCGTAGCAGGTGGCCAGCAGCCCACGGCTGAGCGGCGCGAGGTGGGGGGTGAACAGGATCTGGGCGCCGACCTCCTGCTCGATCTCCGGCGTGTGGCGGTGGTCGAGCAACCCGTAGGCGGTGACGTCCTCGTCGGCGGTGCAGAACAGGGAGGTGTGCTTCAGCGCCCGGCCGGCGCCGCTGACGCCGGTGATGCTGTCCACCACCACGCCGGTGGTCTCGATCAGCCCGGCGCGCACGAGCGGTGCGAGCGCGAGCGTGGCCGCAGTGACGTGGCAGCCGGGTGTGGCCACCAGCGCGGCCCCGGCAAGCTCGGCCCGGTGGAGCTCGGGCAGCCCGAAAACCGCCTGCGCCAGCAGAGCCGGCTGGTCGTGGGTGAAGCCGTACCACCGCGGGTACAGCGAGGCATCCTTCAGCCGGTACGCGGCCGAGAGGTCGACGACGCAGCCGACCGAACCGACGAGCTGTGGCGCGAGCGCCATGCTCGCCTCGTGCGGCAGCCCGAGGAACACCAGATCGAGCCCGGCCGTGCGCTCGGCGTGGAACTCCTCGAACACGAGCTCCGGGTAGCGGGCCGCGAGGCTGGGGTAGAGCGCTGCCGCACGGGTGCCCGCCTGCGTGTCGCCGGTGGCGTACACGACCTCTAACTCGGGGTGCTGGGCGCACAGGCGCAGCAGTTCCGCCCCCGTGTACCCCGATGCACCGATGATGCCGACCTGTTGCATGGCGCATGACCATACAGGGTCGTGCATTGTCATGCAACGCATGCGTCGGAAGTGTGGGTCGCGAGCGCCACTTATCACCCCAGTTTCCATCAAGGTGGCCACCTACATCGGCACCTTCGATGCCGCTGAATACCACCCCCGTCACCTGACAATAGTCGCCAAATCAGCCGACCACCAGATGGTAACCAAGTACGTCACATTCAGCTTTCGATCTCGCGCGTTGCGTCCAGTTGAAGACGATCCAGGAACGAGTTCAGTTCTACCGCCACCGCCTGGAGGCGAAGCGACCCGGGCCGATCATTGATGCAATCGAACTTGACGGCATCACCATGACTTCGACGTACTGAGAGCACATCACGTGAATGACCGATACCCCGGCGGGACCTCACGATATCAAAGCTGACCAACTCCTCCAAACGGAGATGGCGTGGCCGTCCGTAGCCCTGAACCAATAACCCATCCGCGCTCAACTCTGCCGTACCATATCTCCAGTTCCTCCAGATCCAGAACAGGCCGAAACACTGTATGGCGAGGCCCAACCAGAAGGTCGGTCCGCTCTTCAACAGCCCCGGTGCCATAACGGCCATCAAGAAGACGGCAAAGCCAATGTTGAGTCGGGCCTCCGATGCGAATCGAAATCGAAGGATCACGGTGACGATGGCTGCACTGCGAAAGCGACAAACCCCGGAACGTCGACCTGCGCACCGACCACTCGATAGCCGACTGTGTTAGCAAAGGTCTTCACGACTCCTTCCAGTGCGATGTCCTCAGCTACATTGGCCGGGTAAGTCACCAAGCCGAACGTTGCCGCGGTCAGTACACCATCCGCCGCCACGAACGTCAGCGCATGAATGTCCGTGTAGCCACTTTCATCAAGCATCTGCTGACTTCGGACGAGGTACGCCGCGCCGGTAGCGACCCCACACCCGATTGTGCCAACCGCTGGAATGAAACAAAAAGCTATTGCTCCGCCGGTAATCACCTTGTCGCGATGATCGAAGGCCCACGATATGCCATCGGCCAATTGGTCGAGAAAATCTGTGAACAGGGTTCCACCTTCATCTGGGGTGGGTGTGCCAACCGGCTGAGTTGGTGGTGATGGCGGGGTCATTTTGCTTGCGGCTAGCGCGTCGCCGTGAGTGACTTGGGCATAGCCCTGCTGGTAGCAGCCCTGAGCGCAATATCCAGGCTCAAAGACCTTCACGTTGGTGCGCCATCCCTTTCCCTCCACAGCGCACTCGGTACGCCCTCCAACCTTTGCAGACTCAGTACAGTTGCCCTCCAGGTACGCTTTCGCTCGGACACGCGCGTCTGTGTCGGGGTCAAGCCCTGATGGGTCGCTGAGGGTGGTTGGGTTGCCGCCGGCGTAGAGGTAGGGGGTGCCGGTCTTCGTCACGAGTGGGTCAACGGAGATGAACACCCCGAGTGTGGGGTCGTGGTAGCGGTTGTTGAGGTAGTTGAGGCCGGTGTTGTCGTCTTCGATCTGGCCGACGAAGCCGTGGTCGGTGGGCATGGCGTTCGCGATTCCACGGACTTGCCCGTAGGGGTAGTAGCGGGCACGGGTCACTGCAAGACTCGC
>CAYZFZ010000340.1:0-3753 GCA_964477795.1 uncultured Bifidobacterium sp. | reverse complement strand
GGTCATCCGCACCATCGGCAGGTGCTGGTAGCTCTGCCGCCGGCCGTTGCCGCTCTGCGGGCGGCCCTCGTTGCGGGCCCGCAGGTAGTCCCACATGTAGTCGGTGAGCACCCCGTTCTCGATCAGCACGTTGTACTGGCCGGCGTGGCCCTCGTCGTCGTAGGCGATGGCGCCCCACTCGCCGGTCATCGTGCCGTCGTCGACGAGCGTGACCAGCGCTGAGGCGACCAGCTCGCCCTTCTTGCCGCGGTAGACGCTGCCGCCCTTGGCGACGAGGTCGGCCTCCAGGCCGTGGCCGCACGCCTCGTGGAACAGCACGCCACCGCTGCCCTGCTTGATGACGACCGGCAGCGCGCCGCTGGGTGCCGGCCGCGCGTCGAGCTTGGTGATCGCCTGGCGGGCCGCGTCGCGAGCGAGATCTTCCACGTCGATGCGGTCGAAGAGCTCGAAGCCGATCGTGTGGCCGGCGCTCTGGTAGCCGGTCTGCATGCCGGTGTCGCCGTCGGCCACCGCGCTGACCCGCACGAGCGTGCGCACCTGCTGGTCGGTGACGAACACGCCGTCGGTGTTGGCGATCAGGATGCGCTTGCGGCTGTCGCCGTACCCGGCGCTGACCTGCACGATCGACGAGCCGGCGGCGCGAGCGGCATCGTCCATCCGCTGCAGGATCGCCACCTTGTCGGCCTTGCGGATGTCGTCGGGGAACTTGCTCACCGGGCTGACGATGCGCTCGGGGCCACGGGTGAGGGCGATGGTGCGGGTGACACCGTCGCCCTGGCTGGCCGCCGCGGCCGCGGCCTCGGCGGCGGCGCGCAGGCCGGCCTCGCTGAGATCCGCGGTGTGCGCGAAACCGGTGGTGTCGCCCTTGACGACGCGGATGCCGGCGCCGCGGTCGCGGCCGCTGGTGACCTGCTCCACACGGCCGTCGTCGAGCCCGACGGACGTCGACCTCTTGTCCTCCGCGTACACCTCGGCGAAGTCGGCGCCGGTGCGCACCGCCGACGCCAGTACTCGTTCCAACACGTCCTGATCGATCACGCCGCGCAGCCTACCGAGGTGGTCGCGCACGTGTCCGCGGTTGGCCGCGGTGGCCGGGGCGGCGTAGCGTGCCAGCCGATGAGTGCAACGATCGGCCTGCGCGGCGTGGCGACGATGGTGGTGGGCGAGGCCGACACGGCCGTCGCGATGGGCTCGGGCTCGGTGCCCGTGCTGGCCACCCCGCGTGTCGTCGCCCTGTGCGAGCAGGCCACCTGCGCGGCGCTGGCCGGCCAGCTCGACGCGGGCTGCACCACCGTCGGCATGCGCGTGCAGCTCGACCATCTCCAGCCCACGGCCGTGGGCGCGCAGGTGGAGGCCGAAGCCGTCCTCGAAAAGGTCGAGGGGCGACGGCTCACGTTCATGGTCTCGGCGTCCGATACCAGAGGGTTGGTGGCCGCAGGAAAGGTCACCCGTGTGCTGGTGGAGGTCGACCGATTCATGGACAAGACGCAATGACCCGGCGAGTTGCAGCGCTTCTCGCCACCACCGCCTGCCTGCTCATGTCCGGCTGCCCCAGCCAGACCGTGAAGGACGGCGCCAAGGCCGCTGCCGCGCCCACGCCCGGCGCGACCGATCTCAACGCCACCACGGCCCAGTGCGCGGCCGAGCGCGGCATGATGCAGACCGCGGTCGATGCCTACGAGGTGCTCAACGGCGCGAAGCCGGCGAGCGAGGCCGCGATGGTGCCCGACTGGCTGCGCGCCGAGTCGCCGTACATGGACCTCGACGCCGCGGGCAACGTGGTCGCCGCCCCCGGCAGCGGCTGCACCTGACAGTCAGCCCACCGCGACCGGCAACGGGCTGACCGTGGGCTCGTCGTCCCTCGGCTCGCGGCGGATGCGCAGCACGCCGAAGGCGGCGACGATGCACGCCACGCCGGCGATGACGAACGAGATCTTGTAGCTGCCCGTGCTGTCGTGCAGCGCGCCGGCACCCCAGGCGGCGACCGCCCCGCCGATCTGGTGCCCGGCGAACACCCAGCCGTAGACAAGCGGCCCGCGGTCGCGGCCGAAGTGGTGGATGCACAGGGCGATCGTCGGCGGCACGGTGGCCACCCAGTCGAGGCCGTAGAACATCATGAAGCCGAACAGGCTGCCGCCGCCGTGGGCGAGCGCGGGATCCAGCACGAACAGGCTGAGCCCGCGCAGCAGGTAGTAGTACATGAGCAGCTTGCGGGCATCCACGCGGTCGGTGAGCCAGCCGCTGGCGATGGTGCCGATGACGTCGAACCCGCCCACCATCGCCAGGTAGGTGCCGGCGCTCGGGCCGCTGATGCCGTGGTCGCCGGCGGCGCTGATGAAGTGCGTCTGCACCAGGCCGGTGGTGCTGAGACCGCACACCGCGAAGCTGCCGAACAACAGCCAGAACGTGCCCGTGTTGAACGCGGAGGCGAGCGCGCCGAACGCGTTGGAGATCGGCGTGCCCGTGCTGACGATGACCGGCGTGTCGGCGGTGGCGCCGAAGGGCCGCAGGCCGATGTCCTCCGGCGTGTTGCGCAGGAACAGCAACACGACGGGGATCATCGAAGCGGTGGCGATCGCGACGACCGCGCCGACCCAGCGCCAGCCGTGGTGGGCGGCGATCCAGGTGAGCAGCGGCAGGAACACGAGCTGCCCGCTCGCGCTGGCGGCGGTGAGCACGCCGGTGACGACGCCGCGGCGGGCGAGGAACCAGCGCGACGCGACGGTGCTGGCGAACACGGTGGCCATGCAGCCGCTGCCCGCGCCGACGACGAACCCCCACAGCAGGAACAGGTGCCACGTCTGGGTCATCTGGGTGGTGAGCGCGGCCCCGGTGGCGATGACGAACAGGGCGATGGTGGTGACCTTGCGCAGCCCGTAGTGCTGCTGCAAGGCGGCGGCGAAGGGGCCGATGAACCCGTAGAGCAGCACATTGATGCTGACCGCGAAGCCGACCGTGGCGCGGCTCCAGCCGAACTCGTCGCGCAGCGGATCCATGAGCACGCTGGGCGCGCTGCGCGTGCCGGCCGCGCCGAGCAGCACCACGAACGCGGCGCCGAAGACGACCCAGTGGTAGCTGATGCGGGTCGAGCGCGGCACCCGGCCGAGGTTACCGACCGCGGCCGGGCCTCACGGGGGCCGGTTCTCAGCCGAGGTTGCTGGTGCGCGGGTACACGTCGCTGGGGTCGGTGAGCACGTTCACCATGTAGGGCACACCGCTGGCGAACGCGCGGTCGAGGGCCGGGCCGATCTCGCTGGGGTCGCTGACGGTCTCGCCGGCACCGCCGAGCGCCTTCACCACCTGGTCGTACTGCAGGCCGGGCTGCAGGTCGCAGGCCATGTCCCAGCCGTAGATGGCCTGCATCGGGTGCTTCTCCAGCCCCCACATGCCGTTGTTGCCGACCACCATCACCACCGGCAGCTGGTGGCGCACCATCGTGTCCACGTCCATCAGGCTGAAGCCGGCGGCGCCGTCGCCGAGCAGCAGCACGATCTGGCTGCTCGGCCGCACCGTGCGGGCCGCGATCGCGTAGCCGGGCCCGTTGCCGAGGCAGCCGTAGGGGCCGGTGTCGAGCCAGCAGCCGGGCTCGAACACCTCCACGAACTTGCCCGCGTAGCTGGCGAAGTCACCGCCGTCGCAGATGACGACGGCGTCGCGGGCCATGCGCCGGCCGAGCTCGCCGTAGCTGCCGCTGGGCCTCGTCGGCGCGCTCGACCACCTCGCCGGCGCCGCCCAGCGCGGTCACCACCTGGT
>CAYZFZ010000339.1:0-3766 GCA_964477795.1 uncultured Bifidobacterium sp. | reverse complement strand
CCTGATGGCGAACTCGGACGCGAGGCACGCCCCCTGCGAGAAGCCGCCGACGATCACCGACTCGTCGATGTAGGGGACGAGCTCCTTGACCTCCTCGGGGGTGACGAGCTTCGAGTCGATGCCCCACGACTTCGCCGAGGTGATGCGGCGGGTGAGCTCCTGCATGCGCTCCGGGGTGCGCGCGACCTCGATGCCGCCGCACTCGGTGAAGACACCCATCTCCTTGTACTGCGCCATGCTCTCCGCGGTGAGGTGCGCCATCTCCTTGGAGTGGTCGACCGGGAAGATGAAGTTCGAGGCGTGGCCGGTGCTGCCACCGGGGTTGGGCAGCGGGCCCTTGTCGACGAGGACCATGTCGGTCCAGCCGAGGCGGGCGAGGTGCCCGACGAGGCAGTTGCCGACGATGCCGGCACCGATGACCACCACCTTCGCAGTCGTGGGGAAGGCGTTGGCTGCGGACTCACTCATGATGGGATACCCCCGGTACCGGTGTGCGTGTGCTGGTGTGACGTTGATCAGGCTCGACGCTCTGCCTTGTCGGCGCGACGTCGGTGATATATCTTTACCATATCACAACGCCGCTGTCACTCTCCGAACGCGCCTACGTCGAGATCCGCAACATGATCGTGCGGCTCGATCTCGCGCCCGGCGCCGTCATCCGCGAAGAGTCGCTGCAGGCGGAGCTGGGCCTCGGCCGCACCCCCATCCGCGAGGCGCTGCAGCGGCTGGTGCGCGACCAGTTCGTGAACGTGATCCCCCGGCGGGGCATGTACGTGAGCAGCATCGACGTCGGCGACCTGGCCCTGCTCTACGAGACGCGGGCGATCCTCGAGCCGTACGCGATGCGCCTCGCGTGCGCCCGCGGCAGCGCCGAGGCGTGGGACGACATGGCCGCGGTGCTCGAGCGGGCACACTCCGACTCCTCCCCCGCCGAGCTGCTGGCCATCGACCGCCGCTGCCGCGAGCTGGTATGGGCCGCCGCCGACAACCGCTTCCTCACCGACCAGCTCGACATGCTGTACGCGCACAGCGATCGTCTGTGGCACCTCTACCTCGGCGACGTCGCCGACCTGCAGGGCATGATCGCCGAGCACCGCGAGATCCTGGTGGCCCTGCGGGCGAACGACGCCGACCGTGCGGCCGAGCTGATCGAGCGGCACATGCACCGCTTCGACGAGCAGATCCGCACCGCCGTCCGCCGCCGCCTCGACTCCCCCCTCGCCGGCTGACGCAGCTGCACCCGGCCCGAGGGTCAGATGGGCGCGCGGGTACCCAGGCCGAGGGTCGCGGCGCGGTCGAGCACCAGGCTCGCGGCGGCCATGTCCTCGATCGCGTGGCCGGTGGACTTGTAGACGGTGAACGAGGCGTCGTCGCGGCGGCCTGGCGTCCAGCCGGCGAGCACCTCGCCCATCTCGGCCATGCGGGTGGAGTCGTGCCCTTGCAGCTCGTGGGCACCGGCGGGCGGCGGGTTGAGCGCGGCGCCGCGCCACTCGACGATCACCACACCGTCGGCCATCGCCGCCGCCATCGTCGCAGCGGGGATCTCCGCGCCGCGACCCACCGACGACACGTGCGCGCCCGGCGCCAGCCACTCGTGGTCGATGACCGTGCCCTCCGCATCCGTGCACAGGCACACGACATCGGCGCCGCGCACCGCTTCCTCGAACGTCGCCACGGCACGCGCGCCCGGCTGCTGCCCGGCGAGCGCCGCTGCGTTGGCGGGGTTGCGCGAGGCGATGCGGATGTCGTTCCACGGCCGGATGCCCTGCAGTACGCGCAGGTGCTCGTGGCCGAGCGCGCCGGCACCGATGATCGCCACCGACCTGGCGCCGGCGCGAGCCGCCAGGTCGACGGCCATCGCCGCCGACAGCGCGGTGCGCACCTCGGTGATCAGCGAGGCATCCATCACGGCGACCGGCGAGCCGTTCGCCGGGTCGAACAGCGCGATCAGGCCCTGGTGCGACGGGATGGCGGTGCCGTGGTTGGCCGGGAAGACGGTGACGGCCTTGAGCCCGAAGCCGACGCCGGGCACGAACCCGGGCATCGCCGCCAGCATGCCGGCGGGCGCCGCCGCGGCCATGCGCGGTGGCACCGAGGTGCTGCCGCTGCTGAACGCGATGAACGCCGCGGCCAGTCGCTCGCGCAGCGCGGCGAGATCCAGGCAGCGGGCAACGTCGTCACGCGACAGCACGAGCAGCTCGGCCACGGCACACCTCCCAGGGGTCAGATCGGCAGGTTACCGGTGGCCGTGCGCGTGCTGCCGTGGTCGCGGTAGGCGCCGATGGTGCGCTGGGCGATGCGCATCTGGTGGATCTCGTCGGGGCCGTCGGCGAAGCGCGCCCAGCGGGCGTGCTGGAACATGTGGGCCAGCGGCGTGTCGGTGCTGTAGCCGAGCGCGCCGTGCACCTGGATGCTGCGGTCGATCACGCGGCCGAGCATGTTGGCGACGAAGTGCTTGGCCATCGAGACCTCGCTCTTGAAGTCGGCGCCGCTGTCGATGAGGTAGGCGGCGTGCAGCACCATCAGCTTCGCCTGGTACACCTCCATCGAGCTGTCGGCGATCATCCACTGGATGCCCTGCTTCTCGGCCAGCACGCTGCCGTGCGAGTAGCGCTCCAGCGAGCGGGCCACCATCATGTCGAGCGCCGTCTCGGCCTGGCTGATCCAGCGCATGCAGTGCGCCAGGCGGGCCGGACCCAGCCGGTACTGGCCGAGCATGTGGCCCTGCCCGCGGCCGCCGAGCATGTTCTCCTTGGGGATGCGCAGATCCTGGATCACGATCTCGCTGTGGCCGGTGCCGCCGTGCATCGTTTCCACCTCGCGCACCCGGTTCCAGCCCTCGCTGGGCAGGTCGACGAGGAACGCGGTGTTGGCTGCCTGCGGTAGATCCGGGTTGTCCTCCGTGCGGCAGATGAGGATCGCGAACTTCGCGCGGCGGGCGTTGGAGATGAACCACTTGTGGCCGTTGGCCACCCACTCGTCACCGTCCTGCACCGCAGTGGTGCGGATCAGCGTCGGGTCGCTGCCGGCGACCTCCGGCTCGGTCATCGCGAAGCAGCTCATCGCGGTGCCGTCGCACAGCGGCTTGAGGTACTTGTCCTTCTGCTCGGGCGTGCCCCAGTGCAGCAGGGTGTGCATGTTGCCCTCGTCGGGCGCCTGGCAGTTCAGCACCCACGGGCCCATGCTCGCCTTGGCGGCCTCGGCCTGCACCATGGCCAGCTGCACATGGCCGAGCCCCATGCCGCCCCACTCCTTGGGCATGTGCGGCATCCACAGGCCTGCTTCCAGCGCCTGCTTGCGCATCGCGATGAGCTTGCCGATGTAGTCCGCGCGATCTTCGTCGCGCAGCCGGTTCAGCTCCTCCTCACCCGGCTTGACGACGTCGTTGACGAAGGCCCGGACGCGCAGCCGGATCTCTTCCAGTTCGGGGCTCAGGGTGAAGTCGATGGCCATCGGGTCACTGTAGGTTCCGCTTCATGGCACAGGACCTGTTGGAGCTCACCGGGAAGATCGCAGTCGTGACGGGAGGCTCGCGCGGCCTCGGGCGCGAGATGGTGCTCGCGTTCGCGCAGCACGGGGCCGACGTCGTGATCGCCAGCCGCAAGCTGGCGAACTGCGAGGCGGTGGCCGAGGAAGTGCGCGCCCTGGGCCGGCGGGCGCTGCCGATCGCGTACCACGCGGGCAGCTGGGCGGATGCCGATAGGCTGGCCGAGGCCGCCTACACGGAGTTCGGCCGCTTCGACGTGCTCGTCAACAACGCGGGCAT
>CAYZFZ010000338.1:0-3770 GCA_964477795.1 uncultured Bifidobacterium sp. | reverse complement strand
CGACCGCCGCAGCCGGCTGCTCGAGCTTCCACAGGTACTGCGACAGGCCGCGACTGGTGGCCGACGGGTTGAACACGATCTCGGCGCCATTGAGGCCCAGCGCACGCCAACCTTCCGGGAAGTGGCGGTCGTAGCAGATGTAGACGCCGACCTTGCCGACGGCAGTCTCGAAGATGGGGTACCCACCGTCGCCGGGCGCGAAGTAGAACTTCTCCCAGAACCCCTTGGTCTGTGGGATGTGCTGCTTGCGGTACTTGCCCAAGTAGGTGCCATCGGCGTCGATGACGGCTGCCGTGTTGTAGTACAGCCCCGGCCGCACCACCTCGTACATCGGCAGCACCAGCACCATGCCGGTCTCCTTGGCCAGGCGCTGGAAGCGCTGGGTGGTGGGGCCGTCGGGGATCTGCTCGGTGTACTCGTAGTACTCGGTGTCTTGCACCTGGCAGAAGTAGGGGCCGTAGAAGAGCTCCTGAAAGCACATCACCTGCGCGCCCTGGGCCTTCGCGTCGTGCACCGCCTGCTCGTGCTTGTCCAGCATGGCCGCCTTGGTGCCGGGCCAATCCGTCTGCAGCAGGGCCGCTCTCACGATGTTCGATGTGCCGTCTGACATGGCGCCGACTCTAATGACACACCTGTGAGCGCACAATAGATGTATTGTTACCGCACAATGAAGGCACGGTTCCGGGTCACGTTCGCCCCGTCGGTCACGGCCGAGGTCGCGGACCGCAGCGCTCGCGGCATCGCCGCGACGGTGGGCCGGCTGATCTCGTCGGGCGAGCTGCCGGTGGGCACCCGCCTGCCCACCGTACGCGAGCTGTCGCGCGACCTGGGCGTGTCGCCCACGACCGTCAGCGAGGCATGGCAGTCGCTCGCCTCGGTCGGCGCGATCGACGCCCGAGGGCGGCAGGGCACGTTCGTGCGCGCGCCCACCGGGCCCTCGTCGCCGCGCCGCTACCGCCGCGTCACCGAGGGGCCGGGCCACTTCGCGCTGGATCTCAGCACGGGCACCCCCGATCCTGCGCTGCTCCCCGACCTGGGGCCGGTGATCGCCCGCGTCGAGCGCCACTCGCTCACCAGCAGCTACCTCGACGACCCCGTGCTGCCCGAGCTGGCCCAGCGCGTGCGCGCCGACTGGCCCTTCGAACCCGAGGAGCTCACCGTCGTCGACGGGGCGATGGACGCGCTCGACCGCGTGGCGAGCGTGATCGTGCGCCTCGGCGATCGGGTCGTCGTGGAGCACCCGGCGTTCCCGCCCCTGCTCGACCTGCTGGAGCTGCTGGGCGCCGAGGTCATCGGTGTCGACATGGACGCGGAGGGGATGTCGCCCGCCGGGCTGGAGGCCGCTCTGGCGCAGGGGGCCACCGCCGTGTTCCTGCAGCCGCGAGCCCACAACCCCACGGGCATCACGATGTCGGCGGCGCGCTGCGAGCAGCTCGCGGGCGTCCTCGCCGGCAGCCGGGCGATCGTGGTGGAGGACAACCACTCCGGCGACATCGCCAGCGGCGCGCTGGTCAGCATCGGGCACTGGCTGCCGGCGCGCACCGTGCACGTCCGCAGCTACTCGAAGAGTCACGGCCCCGATCTGCGCCTGGCCGCGGTGGCCGGCGCGGGCCGCGTGGTCACGGCGGTCGCGAACCGGCGGCTGCTCGGGCCGGGGTGGAGCAGCCGCATCCTGCAGGCCGTGCTCGTGGAGATGCTCGACCACCCGCCGACGGTTGCAGCCGTCGCGGCTGCGCGGGCCGAGTACGCGCGGCGGAGAGGGACGGTGACGGCGGTGCTCGCGGCAGCCGGTGTCGGGTTCACCGGGACCGACGGCATCAACTTGTGGATGCAGGTGGCCGACGAGCGCTCGGCGCTGCTGACGCTCGCCGCGCAGGGGATCGGCGCCGCGCCCGGCGAGCCGTTCATGGTGCGCGCAGACAGGCCGTCGCTGCGCGTGACGGTGGGCCTCATCGACCGCGACATCGACGGCTACGCCCACATCCTGGCCGACGCGGCGGGCAACCGGCCGGCGCGCAGCGGCCAGCGTTGACGCCTCGCTCAGCCGGGCGACGAGCCGAGCAGCTCGTGGGCCAGCGGGCACTCGGGGCGCAGCACGGCGTCCACGGCCGGCGCCACACCCGCGGGCGTGACGAGGTGCGAGAGCAGCCCCAGCGCCACCACATCGGCCTCCGCCTGCCAGGGCACCCGCACGTCCGCGACACGCTCGGCGAGCGACAGGAAACCTGCCTCCGGCACGCACCTGCCGACGCCCACCACACCCCACACGGGCACCTCGCTGCAGTACGCCACCGACGCAGCGGCGCGGCCGCCACGGGCCACGAGCAGCTCAGCCGGCGATGCCGCCAAGGCCTCCACGAGCACGAGGTCGGCGGCGAGCACGGCGGCCGCGGTGCCGCTCGGCTCGACCACCTCCGCCTCCACGCCGGCGCGGTCCAGCCGGCGCACGAACGACGAGCCCTGGTCGTCGGCGTCGATCGCCAGCACGCGCAGGTCGCCACGGCGCAGCACGGCCTCGCCGGCGAGATCGGGCCAGCCGATCACGCACACGGTGGCGTCGGCGGGCAGGGTGTCGATCAGCACGTCGGGCGTCGGGTCGGCGTCGATCTCGTCCGCCAGCCGGCGGGCCGTCGCGTACGGGTCGGCCGCGGTGAGCACGTGGGCGCACAGCCACCACAGCGGCCCCGACGCCGGGTGCCGTTCGACGATGCGCCGGCAGGCCACCACCAGGCCGGCGGGGTCGACGCCGAGCCCACGCAGGGCTGACGCGGTCTCACCGACCATCACCCGCGCGTCGCCCCCGCTGGAGCGGGCGAGGTAGCGCAGGCGCTCGATGGGGTGCACGGCGCGACCCTACCGGCGGGTGGGTGGGCGACACCCCTCTGCGCTAGCTTGGGCGCTCGTGGCCAGCACCGTTGCTCTCGACATCCCCTTCACCACCATCACCGGCGAGTCGCGCCCGTTGGAGGAGTGGGTCACCACGTTCCACCTCGCCAGCGTCGTGCTCGACCCGTACACCAACGAGAGCTCGTGGGTGCTCAAGTCCGCCACTCGCATCCTCGAGGCGTTCCGTGGCGCCGACGTGCGGGTGAACCTCGTGCTCACGTGCCCCGCTGACGAGGCCAAGCAGTTCCTCGGCCCGCTTGCCGACCAGTTCCTCGTGTTCTGCGATCCGGATCGCGCGTTCGTGCGCGGCCTCGGTGTGGCCACCCTGCCCGCGTTCGTGTTCGTGCGCGGCGACGGCAGCGTGCAGGCCGCGGCCGAGGGCTGGAACCCGGTGGAGTGGCGCGCCGTCGCCAAGTCGATCGCCGACAACACCTCCTGGATCGCCCCCACCATCCCGGTGGCCGGCGATCCGTCGCCGTTCCACGGCACACCTGCCGCCGGCTGACGGGCCTGCGCGGGTGCCGTTCGAGCCACCCGACCTCCCCGTCCTCGACGCGCTCCCGGCGGTCGCCACGGCGCTGCGCAAGCACGGTGCGGCGATCCTCGTCGCGCCACCCGGCGCCGGGAAGACCACGCTCGCCCCGCTCGTCCTCCTCGGCGACGAGTGGCTGGACGGCCAGCGCATCGTGATGCTGGAACCGCGCCGCCTCGCCACCCGCGCCGCTGCCCAGCGGATGGCCTCGCTGCTGGGCGAGCGCGTCGGCGACACCGTCGGCTACCAGACGCGCGACGAGCGCCACATCGGCCCCACGACGCGCATCGAGGTGGTCACCGAGGGCGTGCTCACCCGCCGCCTGCAGCATGACCCCACGCTCGACGGGTAC
>CAYZFZ010000337.1:0-3780 GCA_964477795.1 uncultured Bifidobacterium sp. | reverse complement strand
TGCGGCGGGCCTTGTGCAGCTCGGGGTCGAACCAGGAGTTGAACACCTGCAGGAAGATCCACTGCGTCCAGCGGTAGTACTGCGGGTCGGTGGTGCTGATGCTGCGGCGCAGGTCGTGGCTGAGCCCCAGCCGGCGCAGCTGCTGGCGGATGTTGGCGATGTTCTGGTTGGTGGTGATCGCCGGGTGCTGGCCGGTCTGCACCGCGAACTGCTCGGCGGGTAGGCCGAACGCATCGAACCCCATCGTGTACAGCACGTTGTGGCCGGTCATGCGCATGTAGCGGGCGTACATGTCGGTGGCGGTGAAGCCCAGCGGGTGCCCCATGTGCAGGCCCGTGCCGCTGGGGTACGGGAACATGTCGAGGATGAACTGCTTCGGCCGGCCGGCGACGGCGGCCGGATCGCCCAGCGGGCCAGCGGGGTTGGGCGCCTCGAACGTGCCTTCGCGCTCCCACCGATCGTGCCAGCGGGCCTCGATGCCCTGCGCGAGCGCGCCCGTGTACCGGAACGGTGGGGTGTCGCCGGCAGCTGTGTCGGCGGCGCTGCTGTCGCTGGTGGTGGCGGGTTCGGTCGAAGTCATAGCGGCTCGATTCTACGAGCGGCCGATCGACTCGGCCCGTTCTTTGCCGGACTACCGTTGACGGTCATGCCAGCAAGTTCGCCCGAGACCGACTCGATCGTCACCCGCCTGATCGCTGCCGCCGGGCAGCCCACCGGCGTGAGGTTCGTCGGCCACAGCGTGATGCCGGCGGAGGGCGACTCGTTCGTGCCGTGGGCGCAGATCCACGACGACGCGCGGGTGGTCGGTGCCGCGCTGCAGGCGCGCGGGCTGGTGCCCGGCGACCATGTCGCGATCCTCGGGCCCACGTCGCGCTCGCTGATGACGATCATCCAGGGCTGCTGGCTGGCCGGCATCGCCAGCATGGTGCTGCCGCTGCCGATGAGGATGGGCTCGCTCGACGTGTTCGTGGAGAGCACCCGCGCCCGCATCCGCCACGGCGACGCGAAGCTGATCCTCATCGACGACATGCTCGCCGCGTTCTACGAGGCCGGCCCCGGCGACCCGCCGATCGAGCCGATGGCCGCGGTGCTGCCCGGCTTCGCGGGCGTGCCCTCCGGCGACCGGCTCGAGCTGCCCGACCACGACCCCGAGCGGCTCGTGATCCTCCAGTACACGAGCGGCTCCACCAGCGAGCCCAAGGGCGTGATGATCCCCGACCGTGTGCTGCGGGCCAACCTCGACGCCTCCTGCGCGGCGGCCGAGCTGGGCGTCGGCGAGGTGATGGTGAGCTGGCTGCCGCTCTACCACGACATGGGTCTCGTCGGGTTCCTGTCACTGCCGATGACGGTGGGCGTGGATCTCGTGCAGGCCGCGCCGCAGGACTTCCTCGCCAAACCCGGCAACTGGCTGCAGTGGATCAGCGACTGGGGCGGCACCGCCACGGCCGGCCCCAACTTCGCGTGGGTGCTGGCCACCCGCGCGCTGGGCCGGATGGAGGGCCTCGACCTGTCCACGCTCACACTCGCGCTCAGCGGCGCCGAGCCCGTCGACCCCGCCGCGGTGGAGGCGTTCGTGGAGGCCGCCGCGCCGTTCGGCTTCAAGGCCGGCAGCGTGTTCCCCGCGTTCGGCATGGCCGAGGTCGCCATCGGCGGTGCCTTCCCGCCCCGGCACCGCGGGATGGTCACCGACTCCGTCGACCGCGAGTTCCTCGAGCGCGAGCGAGTCGCCAAGCCGCTGGATCTTGCCGACGCGCAGGAAGAGCTCGACGTCCGCCGGCTGCCGCTGCTGGGCAAGGCCGTGCCCGGCCTGGAGATGATGGTGGTCAACCCCGACACCTACCAGGAAGTGCCCGAGCGGCACGTGGGCGAGCTGCTGCTGCGCGGCACGTCCGTCACCCCCGGCTACTACAAGCGCCCCGACGCCACCGCCGCGCTGTTCCGCGACGGGTGGCTGTGCACCGGCGATCTGGCCTACCTCGTGGACGGCGAGCTGGTGCTGTGCGGGCGCATCAAGGACGTCATCATCGTCGGTGGCCGCAACGTGTTCCCGGAGGACATCGAGCGGGCGGTCGCCGTCATCGAGGGTGTCCGTGCGGGCAACGTGATCGCGTTCGGCGTGGAGGGCTACAAGGGCAAGGAGAGCGTGGTCGTCGTCTGCGAGGTGCGCCCGGCGGTGGCCACCGACGGCGAGCTGGACGCAGCGCGTGCCGCGGTGCACCATCGCACGCTGGAGGTGTGCGGCCTGCCGCCGCGCGACGTGATGCTGGTGAAGGCCGGCACCCTGCCCAAGACGTCGTCGGGCAAGCTGCAGCGGGCCAAGTGCCGCGAGCTGTACCTGGGCGAAGAGCTCGAGCTGGCCTGACCGTCCGTCAGTTCGGGTTCTTCAGGTCGAACGTGCCGTCGATGACCGCGGTCTTCGGTGGCAGGCCGTCGGTGAACACGCCGTGCTTGGCCTCGCTGACGGTGACGTGGAAGCTGCCGGCGATGTGCTCGCCGTCGAACTCGCTGATGGTGAACGTGCTGTCGGCGGACACCGCGTACATGAAGTCGCCGGTGCCGATGAACGGCGACACCTGGATCACCGGCGGGTCGTCGGTGTAGCCACCCATCTCGTTGTCCGCCTTGCGGATGCTGAACGTCGCCGGCCGCGCGGCCAGATGGTGGCCGGCCGTCAGGCTGAACGTGACCAGCATTCCGTCGCCGCGGTTGCAGTTGAGCAGGAACAGGGTGTCGTCGACGCTGATGCCCACGACGGTGCCGGAGTTCGGCGCCCATGGGCCGTAGCTGATGTTGGAGAAGCCACCGCGCGAGTCGTACGACGCCTGCACGTCGCCGGTGATGTCCACGTGGCACGAGTCGTCGGGCTCGATGTGCGCCAGGGTGGAAGTGGTGGTGGGATCGAGGATCGTCGTCTGGTTGTCGCCGGCGAGCACGTTGCCGGTGCCCACCGGTAGCGCCACCCCCACGTCGTCGGCGCACCCGCCGGCGAGCGCGACGAGCAGGGCGAGTCCGGCCATTGCGCGCAGGCCGCGGCGTGTCATGTGAGGCTCCTCCGGTTGGGGCAGTGCGTGATCACTGCCACACAGAGTCGGCTGGGGCGCGTTACTGACACATTTCTCTGCCAATCTGGGCGAATGAAGGTCGTCTACACACCTGCGCATCTGCTGCACGATCCCCACGTCGAGTTCGAGACCTCGGTGGCGCACAGCCCGTTCGAGCACGTCGGGCGCGCCGAGGCCATCCGCGAGACGCTCGCCGCCGACGACCGCTTCCAGTTCCAGGCGCCCACGGCCTGGGGCACGGCGCCGATCGAGGCGGTGCACAACCCCGGCCTGGTGCGCTTCCTCTCCGAAGGATGGTCGCTGTACGCCGCCGAGCACCCTGGCGTGCGCGAGGTGGTGCCCGACGTGTTCTACCGCCCCGCGCTGCGCGACAAGATGAGCGCCGGCCGCGAGCCGCAGGCCATCAACGGGCGGGTCGGCTACTGGTGCTTCGAGACCACCACGCCGCTGACGGAGACCACGTACGCGGCGGCGCTCGGTGCGGTGGACACGGCGCTGAGCACCACTCAGCTCGTGCTCGACGGCGAGGGCAGCGCCTACGGCCTGTGCCGCCCGCCCGGCCACCACGCCACCGCTGATCTGTACGGCGGCTACTGCTTCTTCAACAACGCGGCGATCGCCGCCCACCATGTGGCCAGCACCACCGGAGTGAAGGTGACGATCCTCGACGTGGACTACCACCACGGCAACGGCACCCAGCAGATCTTCTACGACCGCG
>CAYZFZ010000336.1:0-3787 GCA_964477795.1 uncultured Bifidobacterium sp. | reverse complement strand
CGACGAACATCGCCCACTTCCCAATCCACCCCCGCGAGGCGTCCCACGACGCACCAGAGAACGCGAGCGGGGCGAACACGATCGCCACCAGCAGCAGGGCCTTCCGCACGAGAAGCGAGAGCCAGACGATGGCGGCGGCAGTGATCGCGAGGCCGGCCATGAAGATCGTGATGATCGCCCCGACACCGGGGGCGGCGATGTTGATCCCCACCAGGCCCGTGGCGAGGAGGGCGATCTTGTCGCCCATCGACTCGGTGGTCTCGCCTGCGGCTTGGACGATGCCGATACACAGCTGATCCACCACCTCCAAGAGGAGAGCGGTCAAGGTGATGACGACGAACGACCCGAGCACGGACTTGGCGAGGCCGAGGGCAGCTCGGGTGAGGGCGGTGGGGTCGCGGCGGATCAAGCCGGTGATGAGTTGGAGGCAGAAGAAGATCAGCATCACGAACACCGCGACACCGAACAGCAGGTTGTAGACGCTGACGTAGCCGGGCCGTGTGACATCGACGAGGGTGGTGGTGTCGAACACCGACCAGACCGCCTCGAACAACCAGCCCGCAGCAGCCCCCATGGCCTGGGCGAGCCAGTCGAACGGTGCCGCGACCAGAGTGGCGGCCCCTTCGCCGACGACATCGCAGACCGAGGAGATCACCGGGATGTCGCACACGCTCATCACGAACCACCAAACCCTCTCGACGACGATGCGGGTCAGACCTGCTGGCCGACGTTCCAGAAGAAGTTGATGAGCGTCACCGACGCGCCGCAGATCACCGCCGCGCCACAGGAGACGAGGACGCCGATCTTCCCCCGCGAAGCGAGGTGCGGGTTGCTGGAGTTCGCGCCGAAGCCCCACACGATCGCGGAGACGATCAGCGCGAGGACGGAGAGAATCAGGCCGATGGTCATCACCGCGCCGACGATGGTGCGCAGCTGATTGATCCCCGGCAGCCCGTTGGTGTTGGGGTCGATGTTGATATCCATCGGCACCAGGCCGACGGCGGGCAGAACGGAAGTAGTGAGCAGATCGAACACGATGGGTCTCCTTGACGAGCGGTAAGCCCCGCACCAGCGGGCTAGGCAGTAGGTGCACGGGACCCGCCCCGATTGGCAGCACAGGGGTCAAACTCGCTGGCGGCCGCTGCTTCTGAGAGAATCGGTTCGAAGTGGTCTCTCGTGCCGTCGAACACGAAGTGGTGTTCGAGGAAGCGCGCGGCGGACAGTGCAGGAGTAGGTGCAATGGTCGGCAACCGTGATGAGGACAAGAAGCACAGCCACCATGTCGGTGACGCAGACAACGTCGTTCAGTACGCGAGGGACGCGGGACAGCGAGCTCACCTCGACCAGGCGCGTGTACGCCGCTCAGCAGCCGAGCGTGTCCAGCACTACATCGACCATGCCGGACGGCCAACGATCGTCAAGGAAGCGAACGGACGAACCGATGTGTTCGTTGGAGACGACCAGATCAGCTACTTCCCAAGCGGCCCGGCGAAGATCAAGTGGGAGCTAACCCAGCGTGCCGAACTTCTCGCGGATCGACCTTGGCGCGATGTGAGTCAAGAGTTTCGAGAACTCCGAGAGAAATGGAAGTCGGCCGGGTCTGCTGACCGCTCAACGGAGGCCGCGCTCTGGCCACGTTTCAAGGCTGCACAGGATCGTCACTTCGCCGCGCGAAGCACCGAACAAGATCAGAACCGGGCCGCGAAGGAGCGACTCGTCTCCCAGGCGGAGTCGTTGGCGAGCTCGTCCGATCTGCGGTCGGCGTCGGATCAGATGCGGAAGCTGGGCGACGAGTGGAAGCGGATCGGCCCGTGCGAGAAGGCCGACAACGACCGGCTGTGGTCACGGTTCAACCAAGCGCGTACCCGTCTGAACGACCGGAAGAAGCAGGAGTTCGAGAAGCGGCAACGCGAGTGGGCGTCCAACAAGGCCGCGAAGGAGCGACTCGTCTCCCAGATGGCGTCGTTGGCGAACTCGAGCGACTTCCGTGCAGCGAAGGATCAGGCCCGAGCGCTGGATGCGCAGTGGCGATCGACGGGACCGTGTGCGAAGGCTGACAACGATCACCTGTGGCAGCAGTACAAGTCGGCAAAGGACCGGGTCTTCGAAGCCGCGAAGCGAGCCGGCGAGCAGCGGAGGGCGGAAGCTCGGCAACGAGCTCAGGATCGGGTCTGGCGTCTGGAGGAACAGCTTCGGAACGTGGAGGCCGCGATCTACCGTGCTGAGCAGAGCTACTCACGAGCGCTATCCGCACGTTCGCCATCGATGCGGAACCCCAACTGGATGGCCATCTCGAACAACCAGCTCGCACGTCAGTCTGCGGCGAGAGAGAAGGTGGCATCGCTTGGGCAACGGAAGTCCGAGGTGCTCCAGAAGCTGATGGAGGCGCGCTCGCGCCTGAACAAGTTCTGATCTGTCGTTCGATTCGACTACAACGACTGACCGATGTTGATGAGCCAGTTCATCCAGGCGGCCCCGGCTCCGGCGAGGGCGGCGGCTCCGACCGAGACGAGGACGCCGACGCGGCCTTTGCTTGCGGTGGAGTAGTTGCCGTGGGCGGAGGCGATGGCCCACACGATCGCTGAGACGATCAGCATGAGCACGGCGACGATCAGCACGAACGTGAGGAGTGCGCCGACGACGGCACGGAGGTCTCCGATGCCGCCGAGACCGTCGAAGTCCGGGAAGACGCCCATCGTGGTCACCCTGCTTTCACGGTGACGTGGAGGTGATCCCAGTGGCCTCCGGTCACGTCAGTCGGATCGTGCATGCCGCCGCCGTTGTAGGGGCGCCAGCCGTCGGAGTCGCGGCTGACAGACCAGATTTGGCCCTGCCAGATGAGGTATTCGACGCCGAGGACGCCCGCGTTGTCTTTCATCCAGTTCGTCACGGCCCATCCGGTGTCGAGCTGGGCGGGGTTGGGGCGTTGGCCGATTCGGTTCCCGAAGGTGATGTCGCATGCCCGCCCGAGGGGATGCTCGGACTTGGTGCCGGGGCGCGGCGAGTAGCAGCCCCAGCCGGTGTCTGGGAACGCTGCGAGGGTCTGCTGGTAGAGGTGCAGCAGCCTGGCGGTGATCTTCCCGCCGGTGGTGGGATCGTCGACGAGCCGATCAGGGTCGCCATCGAGGCCGGTGGGCGGCCCTGCGGTCCCCGCCGCACGACAGGCGGCGGGTGATCCGCTGGTCGCTTCGGGGAGGTTCGCGGCGCCGTGCTGGTTGAGCCAGGCTGCGGGGTCGACAAAGTCGCCGTTCGTTCCGCCTTGACGGACTTCGAAGTGCAGGTGCGCTCCGGTGGAGTAGCCAGAGGAGCCGACATCGCCGATGTGCTGCCCTGCGCGTACCTGGTCGCCCGCTTTGACGTGGATGCCGTGCTGCCACATGTGCGCGTACGCCGTGGCGATCTTCTGGCCGTCGATGGTGTGCTCGATGACGATGAGACCGCCGTAGCCGCTGGTGAACTCGGCGACGGTCACGGTGCCGTCGGCTGCGGCGAGAATCGTGGTGCCGTCAGTCGCAGCGAAGTCCGCGCCGGTGTGCAGCTTGTACTCGCCGGTGATTGGATGCACGCGCATCCCGAACGGCGAGGTCGCCACCCAGGTCCCCTCCGGGAGTGGGAACACCACCCGCGCCGACAACGATGCTGGACCACCAGTACCCGCCGATGCCGGGCTGGAGCTGCCTGTGGTGAGGGTTGTGAGGATGGCGTCGGCGACGGGTGCGTAGTTGCGGTAGCGGTCGGGGTACGCGGAGACTTCGACGGCTTGGGCGGCTTCGCCAGGGTCCATCTG
>CAYZFZ010000335.1:0-3797 GCA_964477795.1 uncultured Bifidobacterium sp. | reverse complement strand
CTGTTCGGCCGCCCCACCACGCTGCCGTGGGGGCTGGAGATCGACGATGCCCACCTGCCGTCCGGCTACGCCCCCGGCACCCTGTTCCACCCGACGTTCCTGTACGAGGCGCTGTGGAACCTGGCGCTGTGCGGCGTGCTCATCCTGCTCGGCCGCCGGTTCACGTTCCGGCCCGGCCGGCTGCTGGTGGTGTACGCCGCCGGCTACTTCAGCGGGCGCTTCTGGATCGAGGGCCTGCGCATCGACCCGGCCAACGCCGGCGGTGGGCTGCGCCTGAACCAGTGGGTGGCGCTGGCGGTGGTGGCCGCCGCCGTGGGCTACCTCGTGTTCGACTGGCAGCGCCACCGCGGCGAGGTACTCGCCGACACGAGCGACGAGGTGGCGGACGAGACGAGCGACGACACGCCGGACGCCGGCGTCGAGGCGGACGTCTTCGCCGCCGACGTGCTCGCCGAGGATGTGGACGACTCGGCCGGTGACGGCGACGACTCGGCCGGCGACGACGGTGTGCTCGGCGAGCACGTGGACGACTCGGCCGGTGACGGCGGTGTGCTCGGCGAGGACGTGGACGACTCGGCCGGTGACGGCGACGGCGTGCTCGGCGTGGACGTGGACGACTCGGCCGGTGACGGCGACGGCGACTACGTTCCGGCGGATGAGTGACGACGTCGTACTGATCGAGCGCCGCGAGCCCGGCATCGCGCTGCTCACCCTCAACCGGCCCGAGCGGCTCAACGCGTGGAACGGGCCGCTCGCCACCCGCTACTTCCAGCTGCTCGACGAGGCCGCCGCCGACCCGGCAGTGAAGGTCATCGTCGTCACCGGTGCCGGGCGCGGGTTCTGCGCCGGTGCCGACATGGACGCGCTGCAGGACATCGGCAGCAGTGCCGGTGGCGCAGGCGCGGAGAGTGCAGCCGGTGGGCGGCCGCAGTACCACACGACGCTGATCCCGAAGCCCGTCATCGCCGCGGTCAACGGCGCGTGCGCCGGCATCGGCATGGTGCAGGCGCTGATGTGCGACATCCGCTTCGCCGCCGCCGGGGCCAAGTTCACCACCGCGTTCTCGCGGCGAGGGCTGATCGCCGAGTACGGCATGAGCTGGGTCCTGCCCCGCCTGGTCGGCACGGCCCGCGCGCTCGACCTGCTGTACTCCGGCCGCGTCGTGCTCGCCGAGGAAGCCGCGCAGATGGGGCTGGTGAACGAGGTCATCGAGCCCGAGCACCTGCTCGACCGCACGCTGGAGTTCGCCGCCGAGCTGGCCACCAACGCGTCGCCCACCTCGATGGCCGTGATCAAGCGGCAGGTCTGGGGCGACTGGGACCGCGGCCTGATCCCGGCCACCGACGACGCGATCGAGCTGATGAAGTCCTCGCTGCGTCGCGGCGACTTCAAGGAGGGCGTGGCCAGTTTCCTGCAGAAGCGGCCGCCGGCGTTCGCCCCAGTCGACCCGTCCGCCTGAGTCAGCCGAGCGCGCGCAGCTGCTCGGCGAGCACCTCGGGGATCACGGGGTTGAAGAACTCGCCGCCCGCGATCTCCGCGGCGGCGATGAACCGCGGCACACCGGCGCTGCGCCACGGTGACACGATCTCGATGTTGAACCACGCCTGCGGCCACGCCCTCCCGTCGGTGGGGCGTTGGTTGAGCCACATCATGTAGGGCAGTGGCCGGCCGTAGAGCCGGTCGAGCCGGGCCAGCACATCGGTGAGCACTGCCGCCAGCTCGTCTCGCCTCGCGTCGTCCAGCGAGGGCAGGTCGGGCACCTGCACCCTCGGCGCGATCGACACCGCCACCGGGTAGGTGCTGGCGAAGGGCACCGCCGCCACCCAGCCGCCGTGCTCGCTGATCAGCCGCTCACCGGGATGCGGGTCGGGGCTCCACTTCGCTTCGAGCAGGCGCGCCGGCCGCTCGGGGATGTGGTCGTACGCGTAGATCTGGCCGTGCGGGTGGGCGATCGTCGCCCCCACCTCGGGGCCACGGTTCTCGAACACGAGCACGAAGTCCACGCCCGGGCGGGCACCCAGCTCGGCGGTGCGCTGGGCCCACAGGTCGATCACCTTGCGGGCACCCTCGACCCCCAGCGAGGCGAACGTGGCGTCGTGCTGCGGCGTGTAGAGCACGACTTCGCAGCGGTCGCCGGGCATCGCCGGCCAACGGTTCGCGAACCAGCGCACGTCGTAGGGTTCGGCTGCTTCCCGGCCGCCGGGGCAGAACGGGCAGCCGCTGCTGGGCAGGTTGGGCCGCGCCTGGCGGGTGCCGACGATGTGGACGACGGTGCCCAGCGAGGGGTCGACGCGGACGTCGTGGTCCGGATCGTGGTCGGGGGCGGTGGGAATGTGGTCGGTCATCGGTGTGTGCTGGGTGCGCTCGTGGAGGGGTGGCGGTGCGCGAGCACCGTGATGCTGCGGGTGTGCTGCTGGTATACCTCGTGTTGCGATGACCGCGCATCAGCGGGCCGATGTTCGGCGGCCAGCAAGGGGGAGTTCCATGATCCATCTGCGCGGTGCATCCGCCGACGTGGTGATCGACGAGTCGTCGGGCGCGCCGACCCTCGTGTACTGGGGGCCGCCGCTCGGCGACATCGACCCGGCGACGGTGGTCGGCGCACTCGCGCGTGGCCAGGCGCTGGGCGGCGGGGTCGATGCGATCGCGCCGGTCAGCGTGGTGCCCGAACACGGCGCCGGCTTCCAGGGCCGGCCCGGTCTTGCAGGGTCGCGCCCCGGCGGGACGGTGTGGTCGCCGCGGTTCCGGCCTGCGGGAGTCGTCGCGGTCGCCGGCGGCGTGGTCGTCGACGCGGTCGATGAGGTCGCGCAGCTACGGCTGTCCACTCGGATCGTGCTCGACGACGTGCTCACGGTCAGCTGCACGCTCACCAACGAGGGCGAGGGCCGGTACCTGCTCCACGGGTTGCACCCCACTCTGCCGCTGCCGGTGCACGCCGCCGAGCTGCTGACGTTCGACGGCCGCTGGACGCGCGAGTTCCACCAGGTGCGCCGCCCGTGGGCGAGCGGCAGCTGGTTGGCCGAGAACCGGGCCGGTCGCACGTCGCACGAGCATTCGCCCCTGCTGTTCGCCGGGGTGCCCGGCTTCGGCGAGTGGAGTGGTGAGGTGTGGGGCGTGCACGTCGCCTGGAGCGGCAACCACACGATGCTCGCCGAGTGCCTGCCCGACGGGCGCCGCCTCGTGCAGGGCGGCGAGCTGCTGCACCCGGGCGAGGTGTGCCTCGAGGCGGGCCAGTCGTACACGTCGCCGGACGTGATCGGCACGTTCTCCACCGCGGGCCTCACACCCGCGTGCTGGGGGTTCCACCGCTCGTTGCGCCGGCTGGCCGCCCATCCGGAGAGGCCGCGCCCGGTGCTGCTGAACACGTGGGAGGCGGTGTACTTCGACCACTCCACCGAACGGCTGCAAGAGCTGGCCTCGGCCGCTGCGGCGCTGGGTATCGAGCGCTTCGTGCTCGACGACGGCTGGTTCGGGTCGCGGCGCGACGACCGGCGCGGGCTGGGCGACTGGTGGGTGTCGCCCGAGGTGTACCCCGGCGGGTTGCAGCCGCTGATCGCCCACGTGCGGGCGCTGGGGATGGAGTTCGGCATCTGGGTGGAGCCGGAGATGGTGAACCCGGACAGCGACCTGTACCGCGAGCACCCGGACTGGGCGCTGGTGACCGACGGCTACGAGCCGGTGCTGGGCCGCAACCAGCTGGTGCTCGACCTCGGCCGCCCCGACGCGCGCGCACTGATCTTCTCGCGGCTCGATGCGCTGCTGCGCGACCACGACATCTCGTACGTGAAGTGGGACAT
>CAYZFZ010000334.1:0-3811 GCA_964477795.1 uncultured Bifidobacterium sp. | reverse complement strand
ACGATCGGCTACCGCGTGCCGGGGCCGATCCTCGACGTCGCCAACCGCCTGCTGCCGTTCACCGACGTCACCACCCAGGCCAGCCGCAGTGTGCGCGCCGACGGGGTGGCCCCGTCGCTGCGCCTGGCGGATACGGCCGGGCTGGCCGCGGCAGTCGCCGACGAGACCAGGCTGGTGCGCCATCGCCACCACAACACCGGCGTCGTCGCGCCGGCCGCACTGCACGAACCGATCACCGCTGCGCTCGCCGAGATCGGGTTGCACGCCACGGACCGCGTGCACGGCCTCGCCCACGACGACGTGCCGCTGTTCCACGCCGAGGCGGTGAAGGGCCTGGAGTTCGACGGTGTGGTGGTGGTGAACCCGCACCAGATCTTCGACGGCAGCGCGCTCGGCGCCCGCCTGCTGTACGTGGCGATGACCCGAGCGGTACAGGTGCTGCACCTCGTCGCCGACGCGCCGCTCCCCGCCGCCATCGCCTGACCGCCCATCGCCTGACCGCCCATCGCCAGACCGCCCATCGCCTGACCGCCCATGGCCTGACCGGTTTTGGCACCCATGGGCGGGAGAACACGCCACAACTGGCACCTTCGGCCACCCATGGGAAGCAGAAGGCGCCACTCGAGGGGCGGCGCGCGGCGCGGGTCACTTCTCGTGGGGTGGCGCACGGCGCGGATCACTCCGGGGTGCGGCGCCTCCTCCGCAGCAGCACGACGACGGCCACCGCCGCCACCGCGAGCACCGCCGCCACGGCGACGTAGAGCCAGGCGTTCGACGACGAGCTGCCGCCGTCGGCGGTCTCGTCGGGGACGTCGGCGAGCACGAGGGGGACGAGGTGCCTCACGGTGAGCTCCTTGGGGTCGTGCGTGCGAGCCCGATGCCGGCCAGCGAGGCCACCATCAGCGCGAGCAGCGGGTATTCGAGGTAGGCGTGATAGGCCGCGACGGACGCGTAGATGCGCCGGCCCTCCGGTCCGGACACGAGCTGCAGCAAACCGATCAGCACTGCGGCGACGCCCACCACGGGCAGGAACACGCGCGGCCGCAGCCAGCGCCCGAACGGCCCCACCGTGGTGGCCAGCGCATGCTCGCTGCGGGCGACGGCCGGGAGGAAGCCGCACCAGATCACGTAGTGCATCAGCTGGCCGAAGCAGAACACGATCAGGAAGCGCAGCGGCCAGCCGCCGCCCCAGCCGGCGGGCGAGTACACCGCGGCGACCTTCGTGGCCGATCGATCGGCGGCCCACACCGACCAGCCCCAGCCGTCGCGGTCGAACGTGCCCAGCAGCACCACGGCGGGGATCACCACCGCCCACCCGAGCTGCGCGGCACGGAACAGCGCCCGCCCGGCGCGGGTGCCGCGGTCGCGCGACCACTCCCACAGGAAGGCCACCGGCGTGAGGTTGTGCAGGTGTGCCACCACGACCGCGTACCACTCGGGGTGGCGCAGCGCCGGCACCGCCAGCCCGCCCACCACCAGCAGTCCGACGGCCGCCGCGGCCCAGCGACCGCGCGCCGCCCACGCCCACCCGCCGACGAGGAGCCCCAGCGCGATCGTCGCCTCGACGCGGGTGCCCTTCGGGCCCAGCTGCGCGAGGCGCACGGCCGCGATCACGGTGAGCGGGACGAGCAACCATGCGAGCGTTTGCCAGGGCACCCGGGTGCTGAAGCGGCCGATCACGTAGCGGCTCTCCAGGCCGAGGTGGGCGACGCCGAAGACGGCGATCGCACCGACGGCCAGCGGCACCGGGGCGACCACGGCGATCGTGAGCGCGACGACGGGGGCGACGAGGAACGCGAGCACGAATGCCCTCCCGGAAGCCGGCGCGAGACCGGCCGGGCCATACTGCGCAGCGTGTCGTACCTCGCCGACCTCGGGTTGACGCTCGCCGTCGAGGTGCCGATCGTCGTGCTCGCTGCCCGTGCGATCGGTGTGCGCGGCGGGCGGGCTGCCGTGTTGGCCGTCGCGGCCAACCTGCTCACTCACCCGCTGCTGTGGTTCGCCGCCGCCCCCTGGCTGCACGATCGCTGGGGCCTCGCCGGCGTCGTGGTTGCGGAGGTGGCCGTGGTCGTGGTGGAGGCCGCCGCCTACCGGCGCTGGCTGGAGCGCAGTGCCCTGGCCGGGTGGCTGGCGCTGCTCGCCAACGCGGCGTCGTTCGGCGCCGGCCTCGTGGCGCACCACGGCCTGCCCTGACCGACCCGAGCTCCCGCCCTTCGCCATGGGCGGAAGCGTAGGCCACCGTGCCGGGCGCCTCGCGCGCTCGCCCGCGGTACGTCCGGCATGGCCCGCCTCGACCGCGGCGCGTTATGGTGCGGCGCAGACGTCGACTCACCAACTGGGGGCAAATCGTGAAGACCAAAGCCGCAATCCTGAGGGCACGCAACACGCCGTGGAGCGTCGAGGAGATCGAGCTCGATCCGCCCAAGGCCGGCGAAGTGCTCGTGAAGATCGTCGCCAGCGGCATGTGCCACAGCGACGAGCACCTGATGACCGGCGACCTTGCCGGCGCCACCCCCGAGCCGCCGCTGATCGGCGGTCACGAGGGTGCCGGCGTGGTGCTCGAGGTGGGCCCAGGCGTGTTCAGCGTCGCCCCGGGCGACCATGTCGTGTTCGGCTTCGTGCCCGCCTGCGGCCGCTGCCCCAGCTGCGCCTCCGGCCACAGCAACCTGTGCGATCTCGGTGCCATCACCGCCACGGGCATGCAGCTCAGCGACGGTACCGCCCGCCACCACGGCGCCGGCGGCGAGGATCTCGCGCTCGGCATCGGCGCGCTCGGTACGTTCGCCCACCACACCGTGGTGCACGAGGCCAGCTGCATCAAGATCGACAAGGATCTGCCGCTGGAGAAGGCCTGCCTGCTCGGCTGCGGCGTCGTCACCGGTTGGGGTTCGGCCGTCTATGCCGCCCAGGTGGAGCCGGGCGACACCGTCGCCGTCGTCGGCTGCGGCGGCATCGGCAGCAATGCCATCCAGGGTGCCAAGCTGGCCGGTGCCCGCGTCGTCGCCGCCATCGACCCGATCGAGTTCAAGCGTGAGAAGGCGATGGAGTTCGGCGCCACCCACAGCCACGCCTCCATCCAGGACGCGCTGGGCGCGCTGTCGGAGACCACCTGGGACCGCGGCTTCGACAAGGTGATCATGACCTGCGGCGTCGGCAACGGCGACGTGCTGGGCGAGGCGTTCTGGCTGGGCGGCAAGCGCAGCAAGATCGTCGTCACCAACATCCACCCCGTGGGCGAGGGCACCATCGCCATCCCGGCCGTGTTCCTCACCGTGTTCGAGAAGCAGCTCATCGGCTCGCTGTTCGGTTCGGCCAACCCGCGCAAGGACATCCCCAAGCTGCTCGAGCTGTACTCGCAGGGGCAGCTCGATCTCGACGGCCTGGTCACCAACACCTACACCCTCGACCAGATCAACCAGGGCTACGACGACATGAACAGCGGCAAGAACATCCGCGGGGTCATGGTCTACGAGCACTGAGCCTTCGTCACGGCGGCGGCTGCGACTCTGCCCGGCGCGACACGCTTGGGTAAGTTGCAGCCGTCGTCCGACGGAGGGGGTTCGTCATGGAATGCCGCGCTGCGGTACTGCACGCAATCGGTGAGGAGTGGCAGATCGGCCGCATCACCATCGACCCGTTGAAGGCGGGTGAGGTGCTGGTGCAGTGGAAGGTCGCGGGCATGTGCCACAGCGACGAGCACTTCGTCACCGGCGACATGGTGCCGCCGGCGGAGATGCTGGAAGCGGTCGGCATGCCGCCGTTCTTCCCGATCATCGGTGGGCACGTGGGCGCCGGCATCGTCGCCGAGTTG
>CAYZFZ010000333.1:0-3829 GCA_964477795.1 uncultured Bifidobacterium sp. | reverse complement strand
GGTCGGCGCGCACGAACACGTACCCGTCGTCGGCCACGACCATCGGGCGCAGCTCGGCCGGCAGGTTGTGCAGCCCGGCGCCGGCGGTCATCCGCCCGGCTGCCCCGTCGCTGCCCGACCACTCGCCGCGCAGCCGGCCGTCGGCGCCGACGTTCGAATCCAGCCAGACGTAGCCGAACGTGGTGGCCACCCGCTCTCCCTTCCGCCAGGCGAGCAGGGCGTCCACCACCGGGTACACGTCGCGCAGCTGCTCCAACCGCCAGGCACGGGTGTCGGGCACGTCGATGCCCAGGCGGCGCAGCAGGCTCTTCACGTCCGCGGGGTTGCGCAGGTCGATGCCGCTGCCGGGCGGGAGGTGACGCAGCACCTCCTCGTCGCGGTGTGCCCGATCAGCTGCGGCCTGCGCGTCGTCGGCGGCGCGTGGACCGACCAGCGAGCCGATCAACGCCTCGGCGACGGCCACGTCGACCGGCAGACCGTCGTGGGCCAGCTCCGCGCAGAGCAGCTCCGCCGCGGATTCCGACCGGGCTGTCGCGAGCGGGTCGCCCTGCACCGCACCCCGCGCCCGCAGCCCGGCGAGCAACTCCTGCTGCAGCTCGGCCGCCGCGAGCGCCGTGGCCGCCCACGCGGTGAGGTTCGCGGCGCTGTCGCACCAGCGCCCGGCGAGCCACTCGGGGCGCAGGTAGCCGTCGGTGCGCACCGGCTGGTGCGGGTCGCCACCGTCGTCGCCGTCGCCGCGCAGCAGATCGAGCTGGCCCATCATCGGCGCGGCGCGATGGTCGAGGCCGTGCAGCATCGGCCACACGCGGCCGGCGTCGGCGCGCCAGCCGCCGTACAGCAGCCGGTGCGCAGCGGCCACGTCCCAGCACATCGACAGCCGCACACCGCTAGGCAGGAGGGCGGCGGCCGTCGCGCCCGACCAGCACACCCAGCGCGGGCGCACCACCTCGTCCAGCTCGGCTAGGCAGGCCGCCGCCCGCTCGCCGGCGAGGGTGAGACGCAGCTCGCCCAGCGCCAGCCCGGCGGTGCCGTCCGGTCCGACGGCCAGGCCGACGAGCGCGCCGCGGGTCGCGCCGGCCGCAGTGAGCGCGGCCGCAGCGGCCGGGGCGTCGTCGAGGGCGAGGTGCACGGCCCCATCCTGGCCCGCCGCAGGTGGCGCTGGGCGGTAGAAAGGACGGCGATGTCTCGCGCCCCGATGTTCAGCTCGCTGCGGCATCGCAACGCGCGGCTGTTCTTCTTCGGGTTACTGGTCAGCAACATCGGCACCTGGATGCAGATGACGGCGATGTCGCTGCTCGTGTACGAGCTCACCGGCAAGGCCGCGGATGTCGGCATCACGCTGTTCTGCCAGTTCCTGCCGATGCTGCTGCTGGGTGTGTGGGCCGGAGCGGTCGCCGATCGTCACGACAAGCGGACCATGACCCTGCTGACGCAGGCCCTGCTCGCCCTGCAGGCGCTCACGCTCGGCGGGCTCTACCTGCTCGACCTCGTCAACCTGCCCGTCGTCTACGTGCTGTCGCTCGTGCTCGGCGTGGTGGGTGCGTTCGACAACCCGGCCCGGCGCGGGTTCGTGCTCGAGCTGGTGGAGCCGGAGGAGATCACGAATGCGATCTCGCTCAACACGGCTGTGATGACCGGCTCGCGCATCGTCGGCCCCGCGCTCGCCGCCGCGCTGAAGGGCCCGCTCGGCGCCGGCTGGCTGTTCGTGATCAACGGTGTCTCGTTCGTCGCGCTGCTGTGGCCGCTGCTGGCGATCGATCGCAGCCAGCTGCGCCCGGCCCCGCCCGCCAAGCGCGGCGGCACGCCCGTGCGCGACTCGGTGCGCTTCATCGCCCACGACCAGCGGCTGCGGGTGGTGTTCGTCGTGTTCGCGATCGTGGGCACGTTCGCGTTCAACTACAGCGTCTCGCTGCTGAAGATCTCCGACGTGCGCTACGGACGCAGCACCCTCTTCGGCATCCTGCTCGCGGCCACCGGTGTCGGCAGCATGATCGGCTCGCTGTTCACGGGTGCGCGCACGCGGGTCACCACCAACTGGTTCTTCGGCAACGGGGTGCTGCTCGGTGTCAGTGGCCTGGCGCTGGCCTGGGCGCCGAACGCGTTGGCCGCCATCCTGCTCGCCGTTCCCGTCGGCTTCGGTGGTGCCGCGTTCATCGCCGCCCAGAACGCGATCGTCCAGCAGGAATCTCCGGCCGACATGCGCGGCAGGCTGCTCGCGCTGGGCGCGGTCGCGTTCCTGGGCACCACACCGATCGGCGCCCCCATCACCGGCTGGGTCGCCGACCATGTGGGCGCCGAGTGGAGCCTGGCGTACGGCAGCGTGATCGCGCTCGTGTCGGTGGGCGCCGGATATGCCCTGCGGCGGTCAGTACGTGCGCAGGTTCCAACCCACCAGCACGAGCTTGCCGCGGTGTTCGTTGATCACGCCGACGGTGGCGGTGTCGTTCCAGAGTGACGCGCCGGCCGAGGCGGGCAGCCGCAGCATGCGGGCGGTGAGGATGCGGCTGAGATGGCCGTGGGTGAACGCCACGATCGCCCGGCCCGCGCCCACGTGCTCGATGTCGCTGATGAACCGGTCGCAGCGGGCCGACACCTGCTCGATGGTCTCGCCGCCCGGGCAGCCGCCGGCGAACAGGTCCCACCCGGGGTCGCGGGCGAGGATCTGTGAGCTGGTGAGCCCCTCGAAGTCGCCGTAGTCGTACTCCATCAGCGACGCCATCCGGGTCGCCGGCCGGTGCGGCAGCGCCAGCTCGGCGGTGCGCGCGGCCCGTGCGAGTGGGCTGGTGAACACGAGCGGCTCGGCGCCTTGCAGCAGTTCCTCGACGAGTGGGCCGGCGGCGACCGCCTGCGCGATGCCCTCGGCCGTCAGCCCGAGATCGGTGCGCCCGGTGTGGCGACCGCTGACCGACCACTCGGTGGCGCCGTGGCGCACGAGCAGGACGAGGGAGGGGAGCGGCGCTGGATGGGGCACGATGCGACAGGGTAGGGGACACTTGGCGGCACCATGACCGAACCTGACGTGCAGCGAACCACCCGCCGAGGGCATGCCCGGCGGACGACCGTGATGTGGTTCCGCCGCGACCTGCGCCTGGCCGACCTGCCCGCGCTGCACGCCGCCACGGCCGACGGCGCACGGGTGGTGCCGCTCTTCGTCGTCGACCCACGCTTCGCGACGGCCGGCGAGCCGCGGCGTGCGTTCATGGCGGACGCGCTCGCGGCCCTCGACGACTCGATCGGCGGTGCCCTGGTGTACCGGCACGGAGCACCCGCCGACGTGGTTCCCACGCTGGCCGCCGAGGTGGGGGCGGAGGCGGTCTTCGTCAGCCGCGACTACGGGCCCTACGGCCGGGCACGCGACCAGGCCGTCGCCACGGTGTTGCGCAGCGGCGGCCGCCACCTCGTCGGGGCGGGCACTCCGTACGCAGTCGCGCCCGGGGAGGTGACCAAGGCCGACGGCACGCCGTACGCGGTGTTCACCCCGTTCTCCAGGGCCTGGCGGGTGCATGGGTGGCCGGCACCGTTGGGCGCGCCCGACGTGGAGTGGCATGGCGCGCCGGCGGTGGCGTGCGACGGCCCGCCCTCGCGACCCGATGGTGCCGGAGCCCAACCCGCAGCGGGCGAGACCGCGGCGCACGATCGGTGGGATGCGTTCCTGCCCGAGGTGGACGAGTACCGCGCCCGCCGCGACCTCCCCGGCGCCGACGGCACCAGCCGGCTGTCGCCTGCACTGCGGTGGGGTCTGGTGCACCCGCGCCAGCTGCTCGCGGACCTGCCGGCAAACCCCGGCGCCGACGCGTTCGCGAGCGAGCTGGCATGGCGCGAGTTCTAC
>CAYZFZ010000332.1:1430-3832 GCA_964477795.1 uncultured Bifidobacterium sp. | reverse complement strand
GCGGTCGCCGATCATGTCGACGATCGGGTTCGTCATCTGCAGGCCGCCGCGGTACAACTCCGGCTTGCCGAACAGGGCGATCTGCAGGCCGTCGCGCAGCTGGCGCTCGCGCCACGGCTGGTTGAAGAACACGACATGGAAGCGGCCGCTGCCGTCGCCGACGACGGCCTCCACGATCGAGCGCCGGTTGCGGCCCACGCGCTTGGTGACGGTGCGCACCGCGACCAGCACGAGCGCCTCCTGCCCGGCCTGCAGGTCGCTGACGCGGCATTCGTTGGTGCGGTCCACCCACCGGCGCGGGTACGTGGTGAGCAGGTCGAGCACCGTGTCGACACCCACCTCGTGCAGCGACGCGAGCTTCTTGTCGCCGACCCCCTTCAACCGGTCGACACCGATCGCGGAGAGGTCGCGAAGGGTGAGCTCGCTCACTCGACGCCGAAGAGGTAGGGGTACAGCGGCTGGCCGCCGCGGTGCACTTCCACCTGCACCTCCGGGCGGTGCTCGTCGAGCCACGCCAGGATCACGTCGGTGTGCCCTGCCGTCGCGTCGGAGCCCTCGACCACCGTGACGATCTCGCGCTCGGGGGTGACCAGCTGCTCGAGCAGCGCGACCGACACACCGTCGAGCGTGCCGCTGATGGCCACGATGCCCTTGGCCTGCGTGGTGGCCCCGCCGGCGATGCCGATCCAGTCGCCCTCGCCGATGGCACCCGCATCGCTGTTGGTGGCCCGCACCGCCTGGGTGATCTCGCCCGTCGCCACCGACTGGGCGGACTCCGTCATCTCCTCCGCGTTGGCCTCGGCGTCGGCCTCGGGGTCGTACACCACGAGCGCGGCGAGCGCTTCGGGCATCGAGCGTGTGGGCACCACGAACACGCGCTTGCCGGTGAGCGCGTCGAGCTGCTGCGCGACCGGGATGATGTTCTTGTTGTTCGGGAGCACCACCACCTGCTGCGCGTTGGTGGCCTCCACCGCGGCGAGCAGCTCGGCGGTGGACGGGTTCAGCGTCTGGCCACCGGTGACCACACCCTGCACACCCAGCTGGCCGAACAGCTCGGACAGCCCGTCGCCGCTGGCGACCGCGACCACCGCGCACGTGACGGGCGGCAGGCCGGCGCCGGCCTTGGGTGCATGCGCGGCAGCGGCGATGGCCGCCTCACGGACGGCGTGCTCCTCGGCCATCTCCTCGAACAGGTCGGTGACGCGGATGTTCTTCGGGCGCCCGCCGAGGCCGAGGGGCACCTCGATGGCGGCGCCGATGTCGTTGGTGTGGACGTGGCAGTTCCACAACCCCTCGCCGCCGACGACGACGATCGAGTCGCCGATCTCGCCCCAGCCTTCCTTGAACGCCTGGATCTTGCTGTCGTCCAGGTCGAGGAAGTACATCACCTCGTACCGCAGCTCGCTGACGTCGACGCGGCCGTCGTGCACCGCCTCCTCGTGCTGGCGCACGGCGATCGCGTCGAGTTGCTCGGCCGACGGGCCGGGCCCCTCGTCGGGCTCGGGCACCGGCACGCCGTCGACGACGTGCAGCGCCGAGTCGAGCAGCAGCAGGAAGCCCGCACCACCGGCATCCACCACCCCGGCGTCCTTCAGCACGGGCAGCATCTCCGGGGTGCGATCGAGCGCCGACTTGCCGGCGAGGCGGGCGGCGCGCAGTACCTCCACCAGCGACCCACCCTGCTGGGCGGTCTCGTGCGCCGCATCGGCGGACTCGCGAGCGACGGTGAGGATCGTGCCTTCGATCGGCTTCAGCACGGCCTGATAGGCGGCTGCGGACGCGGCCTTCAGTGCATCGGCCACCTTCAGCGCCGTGCCCTCACCGGCGCCCTTCAGCGTGCCGGCCAGACCGTTGACGGTGCCTTCCAGCTGCTGCAGGTTGGCGCGGGCACCCATCAGGCTGCCGTGGCTGATGGCGTTGCACGTGGGTTCCAGCTCGCGATCGGCGCCGTCGAGCTCGGCCACCACGGCATCCAGCGTGCGGGCCATGTTGGTGCCGGTGTCGCCGTCGGGCACGGGGTAGACGTTGAGCCGATTGATCCCGGGCGCATGGGCCTTCATCGCATCGCGGAAGGTGATGACGGTGTGGCGCAGTGCGTCGGAGCTGAGGTGTTCCAGGGTCGGCACGGCGGCCAGACTACTGACGACTTGGCGGTTGCAGGAGGTTTCGCTGGTAGCATCGCTGCGCTCGTTTGGATCGCTCCTGGAAGAAGTGACGTTATGGCAGCAGTATGTGAAGTGTGTGGCAAGGGCCCGGGCTGGGGCATGAACGTGTCGCACTCGCACCGGCGCACGAAGCGCCGCTGGAACCCGAACATCCAGCGTGTCCGCGCGCTCGTGAAGGGCGCGCCGAAGCGCCTCTACGTGTGCACCGGCTGCATCAAGAGCGGCAAGATCGTCAAG
>CAYZFZ010000332.1:0-1420 GCA_964477795.1 uncultured Bifidobacterium sp. | reverse complement strand
CCCGTGCAGGGCGTCATCAAGAGCTTCGATCCTGCGTCGGGCGACGGCGTGGTCGTGCGCGACACCGATCTCACCGACATCGACCTCGCCGGCGACGCGCTCGCCGGCTCCATCTTCCGCATGCTGCGCCAGGGCCAGCGCGTGGTGTTCGATCTCGACGGGGCCGGCCGGGCCACCCGCCTGCGCCTCGGCAGCGAGGTCGACATGGAGACCCCCGACCACTGAGCACCCCAACGTGACGAAAGCCCGGCCGAGCAGGCCGGGCTTTTCTCGTTTTCGCACTTGCTTTGCCAGAATGGGTACAGCACCCGTGGTGCAGATCCCCCCGAAGGAGCATTCCCATGACCGGAACCACGAGCAACGCCCGCTTGCAGCAATGGGTGGCCGATTGGGCAGCCGTGTTCCAGCCCGACGACATCTACTGGTGCGACGGGTCTGCCGAGGAGTACGACCGCCTCTGCCAGCAACTCGTCGACGCCGGTGTGTTCACCAAGCTCGACGAGGCAAAGCGCCCCAACAGCTACTGGGCCCACAGCGACCCGGCCGACGTCGCCCGCGTGGAAGACCGCACGTTCATCTGCTCCGAGCAGCAAGAAGACGCCGGCCCCACCAACAACTGGCGCGACCCGGCCGAGATGCGCGCCGAGATGACCCGCCTGTACACGGGCTGCATGCGCGGCCGCACCATGTACGTGGTGCCCTTCAGCATGGGCCCGCTCGGCTCGCCGCTGGCCTACATCGGCGTGGAGCTGACCGACTCGCCCTACGTGGTGGTGAACATGCGGATCATGACCCGCATGGGCCGGGGCGCCCTCGAGGCGCTCGGCCAGGGCGAGTTCGTGCCGTGCGTGCACTCGGTGGGCCGCCCCCTCGCCCCGGGCGAGCGGGACGTGGCCTGGCCGTGCAACTCCGAGGAGAAGTACATCGTCCACTTCCCGGAGGAGCGGAGCATCTGGTCCTACGGGTCCGGCTACGGCGGCAACGCGCTGCTCGGCAAGAAGTGCTTCGCCCTCCGCATCGCCTCCGTGATGGCGCGCGACGAGGGCTGGATGGCCGAGCACATGCTCATCCTCGGGCTCGAGAGTCCGGAGGGGGACAAGCGCTACGTGGCGGCCGACTTCCCGAGCGCCTGCGGCAAGACCAACCTGGCCATGCTGGTGCCGCCGGCCGGCTGCGACGGCTGGAAGGTGACGACCATCGGCGACGACATCGCCTGGATCCGTCCCGGCCCCGACGGCCGGCTCCACGCCATCAACCCGGAGGCCGGCTTCTTCGGCGTGGCGCCCGGCACGTCCGTGGCGTCGAACCCCAACGCCATGGCCACCATCCGCGCCAACACCATCTTCACCAACGTGGCCCTGACGCCGGACGGCGACGTGTGGTGGGAGGGGATGACGGACGAGCCGCCGCAGGAGCTCAC
>CAYZFZ010000331.1:0-3840 GCA_964477795.1 uncultured Bifidobacterium sp. | reverse complement strand
AACCCGTCTGCTCCGCCACCAGCCGCAGGATCGTGGTGGCCACGTCGTCGGCCGCTGCAGCAACCGGCGCAGCGACCGGCGCGACGACCACCGGCTCGGCGACGACGACAGGTGCAGCGACCGGCGCGATGACAGGCTCGGCGACCGCCGCCGGCGCAACGACCGGCGCGACGACCGGCGCCACCACTGCGGCCGGGCCGTTGTCGACGATGCGCAGCTTGCGCTGCACGATCTCGGTCTGCGGCGCCTCCTGGCCGGAGATGCGCCGCAGCCAGCCGCTCCAGCGGGCCTGGTCGACGATGCGGTAGGCGTAGCCCAACTCGTCGGGCGCACGGTGGCGGCCGTCGGCGAGCGGCGTCCAGCGCAGCAGCACCATGCTGATCTGCGAGCCGAAGCCGGCGGCCAGGCGCAGCGCGCAGCGCACCGGGTACGCGCCGCCGTGCGACAGGTTCAGCGTCCCCAGCTCGGGGTCGACCTCACGGAAGTTCGCCACCGGCGGGACGATGCCCGTCTCCAGCGCCTTCACCGCCACCACGTCCTCCAGCCCCACGCCCATCGGGTGGCCGGTGATGCCCTTGGTGTTGGCGATCACGATCCGGTCGGCGGCACTGCCGAACACGGTGCGCAGGGCATGGATCTCCGCCGCGGCACTGCCGCCGCGGGCGGGCGTGTACGTCTCGTGCGAGACGAAGACCATCTCACCGGCGATGGCCGCGCGTGCCACCCCGCGCGCCTCTGCCTGGCGCACCACGTTCTCCATCACCCCGCCGATGTGGTCCACGTCGAGGCGGGTGCCGTGGACCGCGCGGTTGGCCGTGACGGCACCGAGCACCTCGCAGATCGGCTGCACGCCCCGCTCGCGCGCGGCAGCGGCCTCCTCCACGACGAGCGCGGCAGCGCCCATCCCGAGGATCATCCCGTGGCGCCGCTTGTCGAAGGGCAGCGCGGCTTGCGTCACGTCCTCGTCGGTGGCGGCCGCACCGGTGGCGAGGAAGCCCGCCCCGAGCCAGCCGAGCAGCCCGTCGCTCGTCGCGTCGTCGGCGGCGATCACGATCACCCGCCGGCAGCGGCCGGCACGGATCCAGTCCTCGGCGAGTGAGATCGCCTGCGTCGTGCTGGCGCAGGCGGAGTTGAGCTGCGTGTTGGGGCCACGGGCACCGATCAGCTCGGCGAACTGCGAGTGCCCCATCGACAGCACGCGGAACAGGAAGCGGCGGTCGAACTCGTACGGGTGCAGCTCCAGCTCGCGCTGCACGTCGTGGATGCGGCGATCGATCTCGACGAGCGCGGCACTGGCGGCGTCGGCCTCGGCGACGCGGGCGCGCACGGCCTGCAGCTCGTCCAGCTCCAGCCGGCGGGCGTGATCCTGCTCGAAACGGCGCACCTCGTCGGTCATCTCCTCCAGGCCGGGGAAGGCGCTGGCGAAGATCACACCGGTCTCGTCGCGCAGGGCGTCGGGAAGCCCCCAGCGCTCGGGCAGCAGGGTGCCCAGGTGAGTGGTCTTGTAGCGCTGCACGAGCGGGATGCCCGCGTCGCGCAGCGCGTCGAGGCCGGCGCCGATCGCCAGCTGGGTGCAGCGACCGAGCGCGGCCAGCCGCTCGGCGTCCACACCGAACTCGGCGGCGAGGTCGAACGAGCCGGCGCGGCCGGCCAGCTTGATCACGTCGGCGACGCTGTCGATGGCCTCGAAGCCCGCACCGCGGCTCTCGCTCTTGGTCAGGCGCACGATGTGCTTGTCGACGATCTCGTTGCGCACGCGACCCGGGATGACGTCGATCAGCTGCTCGCCGTGCAGGACGCGGGCGAGGTTCTCGTCGTCGAAGACCTGGCGGGTGCCGGGTGTGCCCAGCGCCGCGCCCGTCACGACGACGGGCTCACCGGACGCGCCGCTGCCACCGGCGGCCGGCACGCCGAGCAGCGACCGCGCCTTCACGAGGAAGTCGTCGAAGAGGGCTCCCAGATCGGTCTGCACGGTGCTGCTCGCTTTCGGGGTGGGGGACGGCACAGCGTCCGGTCGATCGGTGTGGGCGCTCGCCTGCCTCCGGGTGGCGCCGTGGCCCGCCGCGTACAGGCCGCACAACGCGTGGTTGAAGGCGACGGCGTCGGTCTGCTTGGGGTGGTTGGTGAAGAGCACGGAGACACCGTCGCCGAGCACGTCGGCGGCGAACCCGTGCAGCGCACGCTTCGGCCCCACCTCCACGAACACGCGGGCACCCGCGTCGTACAGGGTGTGCAGCCCCTTCACGAACTGCACCGGCGAGGCGACCTGCCGCGCCAGCAGGTCGAGCATCTGCTCCTCCACGCCGTCGCCCATCGGGTAGAGCTCGCCGGTCACGTTGGAGACGATCGGGCGCACCGGCGCGCGCAGGTCGAGCCGCTCGAGCGTGCGCCGGAGCGGCTCGCTCGCGGCGGCGACGATGCTGGTGTGGAACGCGTGGCTCACGGTGAGGCGCGCCGTCAGCCAGCCGTGCGCCTCGCACGCGGCCAGCGCAGCCTCGACCGCAGCGGTGGCACCGCCGATCACCGACTGCGCGTTCGAGTTCACGTTGGCGAGCACGACGTTGCCGTCGATGCCGTCGACGAGCTGCTGCACCTCGTCCACCGGTGCGAACACGGCGGCCATGATCCCGTTGTCCTCGACGCTGAGGCTGGCCATCTCGTGGCCGCGGGCGCTGACAGCTTCGAGCGCTGCCGGAAACGTCAGCGCTCCGGCCGACACGAGCGCGCCGTACTCGCCGAGGCTGTGGCCGATCACCATGTCCGGCTCGATGCCGTAGGCGGTGAGGAGTGCCGTGAGGGCCAGGTCGGTGGCCAGCACGGCGGGCTGCGTGATCTCCGTGTTGCGCAGATCCTCCTCCGCCGCCTCCACGGCCGCGGCGTCGGTTCCGTCGACGAAGATGAACTCGCTGAGCGGCTTACCCAGCAGGGGTGTCATCACCCGATCGGCCTCGACGAACTGGCGGGCGACGATCGGTTCCACGCGGCGCAGCTCGCCGAGCATGTTCACGTACTGCGAACCCTGCCCGGTGTACATGAACGCGACGGGCGCGGCCGGGCCGCTGCCGCGGAACACGCCACGCCCGCGCAGCATCGCCCACATCGCCGGCGCCTCGAAGGCGGCGAGCGCGCGGGTGGCCTTGTCGGCCAGCTCGGCGGCGTCGCCGTAGTCGATGGCCAGGCGCTCGGGTGCTGCCAGCGCCTCGGCCGTGGGCGGCTGGGGCGCCGGTGCGTTGCCGGCAGCGGCCGCGGCCTGGACGGTCCGCAGCTGGTCGACGAGCCCGGTCACGCTGGTGGCGCCGAGCACGAGAGCACCGCGCAGGGGCACCTTCGGTTCCTGCGAGTCCGAGGTGGGCGCGCCCACCGGGGCCGCGACGTGCGCGACGTCGACGTCCATCGCGAACGCGCGTGGTGTGTTCGTGTGCAACCGCCCGGGCACGTGCTCCTCCAGCACCACGTGGAAGTTCGTGCCGCCGAAGCCGAACGCGCTCACGCCCGCGGTGCGCACGCCCGACGACGGCGCATCCCACTCGCGCAGCTCGGTGTTGACGCGGAACGGCGAGGCCGCCCAGTCGATGTTGGGGTTGGGCTCCACGAAGTTGAGGCTCGGCGGCAGCACCTTGTGGTGCAGCGCCAGCGTCGCCTTCAGCAGGCCGGCCGCACCGGCGGCAGCCTTGAGGTGCCCGATGTTCGACTTCGCCGACCCGAGCGCCACCGTGCCCGGCCGCAGCCCGGCGCTGGCGAACACCTCGCCGAGGCTGGACACCTCCACCACGTCGCCCACGCGGGTGCTCGTGCCGTGGGCCTCCATCAGGCCGCAGACCGCGGGCGACAGGCCGGCCG
>CAYZFZ010000330.1:0-3858 GCA_964477795.1 uncultured Bifidobacterium sp. | reverse complement strand
GCGCGCCCGTGCCTTCTTGGACAGGGTGACGGCGAGCATCTCGAGCACGATGCGCTGGATGTTGTTCTCCGGCTGCGCCTCGGTGAGGCCGAGCGAGTTCACCTGCACGCCGTAGCGGAAGCGGCGCGCCTTCGCGTCGGTGACCCCGTAGCGCTCGAGCCCGATGCGATCCCACAGGTCGGTGAACGCGCGCAGCTTGCAGATCTCCTCCACGAAGCGGATGCCGGCGTTGACGAAGAACGAGATCGCGCCGAACACCTGGGCGAACTGCTCGGGCTGCACCTGGCCCGAGTCGCGCACGGCGTCGAGCACGTCGATGGCGGTCGCCAGCGAGAACGCGATCTCCTGCACCGGTGTGGCGCCAGCCTCCTGCAGGTGGTAGCTGCACACGTTCATCGCGTTCCACTTCGGCGAGTGCTGCGCGCACCAGGCCACCATGTCGACGATCAGCCGCCGCGACGGCCCGGGCGGGAAGATGTAGGTGCCTCGCGACAGGTACTCCTTGACGATGTCGTTCTGCGTGGTGCCGCGCAACGCCTCGGGAGCGACGCCCTGTTCGTCGGCGTTGGCAACGTACAGCGCGAGCATCCACGCGGCGGTGGCGTTGATGGTCATCGACGTGTTCATCTGCCCCGGCGGGATGCCCTGCAGCAGGGTGCGCATGTGACCGAGGTGCACCACCGGCACGCCGACCTTGCCGACCTCACCGCGGGCGAGCGCGTGGTCGGGGTCGTAGCCGGTCTGTGTCGGCAGGTCGAACGCGATCGACAGGCCGGTTTGACCCTTCGCCAGGTTCGTGCGGTAGAGCTCGTTCGAGGCCGCCGCCGACGAGTGGCCGGAGTACGTGCGCATCAGCCAGGTGGGATCGCGGTGCGGTTCGCTGGATCGGGCTTCGCTCATGACCACAGTGTTGCCCTTCACCCCCTGTCGACGCCACCTCCGTGGGATGCCCGGCGGTGCCCGGCGCATCGGCGCCGCTGTCCCATGGCCGCAACGCCCGCCAGCCCCCGGACGCGTCAGGGCACATATGTGTGCGGAGATGCTTCCGGAACCATGACGGGCGGCTGCGGCGACGACCGCTCGCCAGTCTCCGGACGCGTCAGGGCACGTATGAGTGCGGAGAAGCTTCCGGAAGACGTCGTACGACGGGCTCGCCGGCTCAAGTGGTCTCGGCCTGCGGCCGATGAATCCTGCGCAACGGGTGCGGGGAGCTAGCTCCAGCGGGCGACCGGCGACAGGGTGTCGAGACCACAAGCGGGAACTCGATCGCCAGTGGCAGGAAAGCCGGTGCCGGGGGTTCGCCGCCGGCACCGCGCACCCGTTGCACGCGCCCCGCAGTCGGGTCAGATCGCGGCAGCGAGGCGGCGGAGGTACTCGTCGCGGCTGACCTCGACCACGCCCATCGACGCCAGGTGCGGTGTGCTCCACTGCACGTCGAACAGCTCTGCGCCCGCGTCTCGCAACGCCTCGACGGTGGCGACCATCGCGACCTTCGACGCGTCGGTGGCAGAGTGGAACATCGACTCGCCGGCGAAGAAGCGGCCGATCAGCAGCCCGTACAGCCCACCGACGAGCTCGCCGCGCTGCCACGTCTCCACGCTGTGCGCCCAACCCATCTCGTGCAGCCGTGTGTAGGCGGTGATGAACGGCTGGTTGATCCAGCCGTGCGGCCGGCGCGGGTCGCCGCAGCGGCGCATCACGTCGGCGAACGCCGTGTCCACGCTCACCTCGAAGCGGCGCATGCTCTGCCGCAGGGAGCGCGACACGACGATGCCGTCGAGCGGCAGGATGCCGCGCGGGTTCGGCGACCACCACCCGACCAGCTGCTTGCGGAAGGGCATCGGGAACATCCCTCGGCGGTAGGCGTCGAGCAGCGTGGCCGGTTCCAGGTCGGCGCCGACCCCGACCAAGCCGTGCTCGTCGGCCTCGTGTGGCGACGGCAGGTGCCAGCGTGACGGCCCGGGATCGACGGGGACGAGCGTCGGAAAGCCGTTCACGACCTCCATCTCAGCACCCGCCGGCACCAGGTCGAGCATGGCGCGAGCGGCGGGGGGCGCAGGGACGCCGTCCGGGGGAAGCGACTAGCCTGGCCTCGATATGGGCTTGCAGTCGTTCGAGCACGGTTTGGAGCGTATGGTCGAGGGCGTGTTCTCCCGCGGTTCCCGATCCAGCATCCGCCCCGTCGAGCTCGGCCGTCGCCTGCTGCGCGAGATGGACGACCATCGCAGCGTCGACGTCAAGGGCCGCCGCATCGTGCCCAACGTGTTCTCCATCCGCCTCAGTGCTCGCGACCACGCGGCGTTCGCCGACATCGACGAGGCACTGAACACCGAGTTGTGCGAGACCGCGCGCGAGTACGCCCGCGCCGAGGGCTACCACTTCATGGGCCCCGTCGTCGTGGAGATGGAGGTCGACAACGCGCTCAAGCCGGGCCGCTTCACCACCTCCAGCCGGATGAAGGAGTCCGGCGGGGGCGTGGGTGCCGGCGCGCTGGTGCTACCCAGCGGCGAGCGCGTCACGCTCGGCCAGCAGGTGGTCACCATCGGCCGGCTGCCGGATTGCACGGTGCCGGTCAACGACGCCAACGTCAGCCGCCGCCACGCCGAGGTGCGCCCCGTGGGCACCGGCTATGTGCTCGTCGATCTCGGCAGCACGAACGGCACCAAGGCGAACGGCACGCGCATCCAGGGCGAGCGCCTGCTGGCGGACGGCGACATCGTCAGCGTGGGCAGCACGCACCTGCGCTTCGAGGCCTCGTGAGCGAGGCGCAGCTCAACATCCTCAACTACGCGCTCCTGGCGCTGCTCTACCTGTTCTTCGCCCGCGTGCTGTGGGCGGTGTGGAGCGAGGTGCGCGGCCCGCGCGTGGGCATCCAGCGGCCCCAGCCAGCGGCGCAGGCCGTCGCCCGCGACGGCACCGCACCCACCGATCGGCCGCCTGCCGCGGCGCCGAAGGGCCGCGCCAAGCGCGGCACTCCCACCCGCCTGGTGGTGCTCGAGCCGAAGGTGCGCAAGGGTGCGGCGTACCCGATCGCCGGTGAGATCACGCTCGGCCGCGCGCTCACCTGCTCGATCGGCCTCCCCGACGACACGTTCGCGTCGCAGTTGCACACTCGCGTGTTCCACCGCGATGGCGGGGTGTGGGTGGAGGATCTCGGCAGCACGAACGGCACCCACGTCAACGGTGGCCGCATCTCGACGGCGACCCAGCTCGCCGTCGGCGATCGGGTGCAGATCGGCAGCACCATCTTCGAGGCGCAGTGAGGCACCAGTGACCGATCTGCCCCGTACCCCCGCGCTCGCCTGGGGTGCCGCCACCGATACCGGCCGGGTGCGCACCGAGAACGAGGACGCGTTCGTCGCCGAGACGATGGTCTACGGCGTCGCCGACGGCATGGGCGGCCACGCCGCCGGCGAAGTCGCCAGCGCGATCGCGGCCGGCACCCTGCGCGACCGGCTCGCCGCCGGTGCTGAGTCGGTCGACGTGGCAGTCGCCGCAGTCGTGGAGGCCAACGCGGCCATCTTCCAGGGGGCGCACAGCAATGCCGCCCAGCGCGGCATGGGCACCACGCTCACCGCGATGGTGGTGCTCACCCCCGACGACGACACCCGGCAGCGGCTCGCGCTCGTCAACGTCGGCGACAGCCGCACCTACGTGATGCGCGCCGGCCGCCTGCGGCGGGTGACGATCGACCACAGCTATGTGCAAGAGCTCGTCTCCACCGGGCACATCACCGAGGCGGAGGCTCGCAGCCACCCGCGGCGCAACATCGTCACGCGTGCACTCGGCATCGAGCCCAACGTCCGCGTGGACACCTGGGTGCTGCCCTTCGTGCAGGGCGACCGCTACGTGCTGTGC
>CAYZFZ010000329.1:0-3867 GCA_964477795.1 uncultured Bifidobacterium sp. | reverse complement strand
CCGAGGCCGGCGTGCTCGGCGTGCTGCCCGGCATCGTCGGCAGCATCCAGGCGCTGGAGGCGATCAAGCTGCTGCTCGGCCTCGGTGAGGGGCTCGTCGGCCGCATCCTGTCCATCGACACCACCGACATGAGCTTCCGCACGTTCAACCTGCGCCCGGATCCGGCCAACCAGGTGACGTACGCGAACCGCGATCGCATCATCGTGCAGGAGCTGGACGGCCTCTGCGCACCCGGTCTCGCCCACTGACGTCCGCCGCCCGGCGGGCTCGGATCAGGGGTCGGCGGCGGCGACTACTGTCGCGGCGTGCACGCTCCTGAGGTCGTTGCCCCGCCAGCTCCCGCCACCCGTCACCTGTGGTTGCACGGGCCGCTGCAGGACACCCTGCTCGGCTGGTGCTTCCTGCCCGTGGCGCTCGTCGTGCACTTCGCCGAACCGCACCTCACGGTGGTGCAGACGATGGTGGGCGTCATCTTCCTCGTCTCGTTCGCACACCAGCCGCTGACGCTCGGGCTCGTCTACGGCGACCCGCTGCAGCGCGCCGCGCACCGCCGGCTGTACACGTGGGCGCCGCTGTGCGCGATCGCGCTGATCGCGCTCGGGCTGTCCGTCAGCCTCACGCTCGTCGCGCTGATGGCCGGGCTGTGGAACGCGGAGCACACGCTGATGCAGCGCTACGGCGTGCTGCGCATCTACGGCCGCAAGGCCGGCGACGACCACGGCCGGCTGGAGAAGCCGATGCTGATCCTGTGGCTCGTCGCCGGCATCGCGTTCATCGGTGCCTACGTGAACCTCGAGCAGCTGGTGCTGAAGCTCGGCCTCGACGAGACGAACGCCCGCGGTGTGAAGCTGCTGCACCCGCTGCGCGTGCCGGCACAGCTGGTGTTCTGGTTGGCGGCCGTCGCCGGCGCCGTGCTCACGGTGCGTTGGTGGCGGGCGGAGCGGGCGCTCGGCACGCAGGCGAGCCCGGCCAAGCACCTGTACGCGCTGGGCACCCTCGGCCTCGTGATCGCGGTGATGGTCGACCCGATCGCCGGCGTCGCCGGCTACGTGGCGGCGCACGCGATCGAGTACTTCGCCGTCGTCCACCGCAGCCTGCGCACCCGCCGCGACGACGCCCCGGTGGCCGTCGCCACCAGCACACCGTGGCGGCGGGCGGCCGTGTACGCGCTGTACTTCGGGTTCATCGCCGGTGTGGTGGTGGTCACGGCGAGCGTGTTCGGCGGGCGCCTGTACGCGTTCGCGATCCTCTTCTTCGGTGCGCTGCACATCCTCTACGACGGTTTCGTGTGGAAGCTGCGCCGCCCGAACGTGGCCGCCTCGCTGGGCATCTCGGCCCCGCCGGCAGCGGCCGTCGCCTGATCGACTCGTACGCGCCGGGCGCGCGCGACCTGCGCGGCCGGCCCGCCGAGCCCCGCTCAGGCGGGCACTTCGTCGAGGCCGGGGGTCAGCTCGTCGCGCTCTTGCAGCACGACTCCGGCGATGACGAGCGCGGCGCCGACGAGATCGGCGATGCTGGGCCGCTGGCCGAGCGCGACGAAGCCGAGCACCATCGCCGACACGGGCAGTAGCGCGAGCAGGACGGCGAAGCGGCGCACGGGGATGCGGCGCATCACCACCTGGTCGATGCCGTAGCCGATCGCCGACGACAGCGCACCGACTGCGACGCACATCAGCAGCAGGCGGCCGTCGCCGAACACCCGGGCGCTGCCGGCGACCCCGAACGGCAGGATCGCGACCGAGCCGATCGCGAGCCCCAGCCCGAGCCCGGCGAGCCCGCGGTCGAGCTGGGCCACCCGCCGCCCGAGGATGATGTAGACGGCCCACATCCCCGAGGCGGCGAAGATGAAGAAGATGCCCCAGGGCTCGCCGCCGAGCTCCACGCCGGAGAGCACTGCCACGCCGGCAGCGGCCAGCACGAGCGCGATCGAGTTGCGCATCGTGCGCGTGAACGCGGCTGCGACCGCGATCGGGCCGATGAACTCGATCACCACGCTCTTCCCCAGCGGCAGCCGGTCGAGCGCGAGGTAGAAGAACAGGTTCATCACCGCGGTGGCGATGCCGAACACGGCGGCGCTCAGCAGTTCGGCCCGCGTCCACCCGCTGCGCACCTGCTTCCACGACACGGCCACCAGCAGCAGCGCCGCCGACATCACCCGGAACCAGGCCACCGTCGCCGGTCGAACCTCCTCGAACAGGTTGACGGCGACGACCGCCCCCGTGTACTGCGAGATGCCGGCGATCGCGAACAGCGCCTCGGGGGAGGCGGTGCGGGCGAACTCTCCTGGTGTGCGCATGCGTGGGGTGTGCGTGCCCGGGCCGTGGGCGTGCCGGCGGTGGCGCTGGCGTCAGTCGAACAGGTCGGGGTCGGTACGGCAGATCTCCTGCCACAGCGGCTGGAAGCTGAGCCAGCCGGCGATCGGCGAGGCGGTCTGCTCGCGGGTGTAGATCGCGTCGTCGTGGGGGATCGGCTCCGGCGTGCCGGCAGCCATCGCCAGCAGCTGCGCCTGGCATGTGCGATCCATGCTGAGGAACCAGAACGCGGCCTCGTCGACGGTGCCGCCGACGGTGAACAGGCCGTGGTTCTGGTGGATCGCAGCCTTGCCGGTGGGGAACTGCGAGACGAGCTCGCGGCCGTCGTCGATGTCGAACTGCACGCGGCCGCGCTGGGCGGTGATGACCACATGGTCGTCGTAGAAGATGCACGAGTCCTGGGTGAGCGGGGCGAGCGGGATGCCCAGCGAGCTGAACGCCTTGCCGTGCACGCTGTGGCTGTGGGCGGCGGCGATCACGTCGGGGCGGGCCTGGTGCACCGCCGAGTGGATGACGAACGCGGCGCGGTTCACCGGCCGGCTGCCGTAGACGACGTCGCCCTGGTGGTCGACGAGGATGAGGTCGCTGACACGGATGTGGCGGAAGCTGATCGCGAACGGGTTCACCCAGAACAGCTCGGGGAACTCGGGGTCGCGCACGGTGATGTGCCCGGCCACACCCTCGCCGAAGCCCACGCGGCCGAAGATGCGCAGCGCGCCGGCCAGCTTCTGCTTGCGGTGGAGGCGCTCTTCCTCCACGTTGGCGAAGCGGGGCGGGCCGTCGATGTGGACGTTCTTGGGGGTGAGTTCCACCCCGTCGATCATGCGGGTGCCGGACTCGGTGACAGACATGTGCCCAGGTTACGCGTGGCATGCTCGCAGGGTGAACCGCGAGATCGCTCCGCCCACCATCGCCCTTCCCGCTGCCAACTACGCACACGCGATGCTCAGCGAGCACCCGTCGCGCTGGCTGCACACGAGCGGGGTGGTGCCGATCGCGCCCAACGGCCGGGTGCCCGAGCCCATCGCCGAACAGGCCGAGGTGGTGTGGCTCAACCTGTTGGCGATGCTGGCCGAAGCGGACATGGGCACCCGCGACATCGTGTCGGTCACCACGTACGTCGTCGTGGACCACCTCGCCTCGCTCGGCCTGGTGATGGCTGCCCGCGACCGTCACCTCGGGGGCCACCGAGTGGCGAGCACGCTGGTGACGGTGCCGGCGCTCGCCCGCCCCGAGTGGAAGATGGAGATCGCCCTCGTCGCCGCGTCGTGACGCCCGAGCGCGGTCACACGGGTTCACCGTGCTGCGGCAGGCGGGTCCTCCACCTCGTGACGCGGATCCACCGCCAGAAATGGCGGTCAGGCCGCGACACGAGTGGTGAGGAAGGGCGGGGCGGCAGGCGGGTCCTCCACCTCGTGACGCGGCTCCACCGCCAGAAATGGCGGTCAGGCCGCGACACGAGCGTTCGGGAGGGGCGTTGCCAGGGGTGCGGATGGCTCGGGAGGGAGCGAGCGCGAATACGATTTCCCCCGTGAGTGACGAGATTCGCAACGAC
>CAYZFZ010000328.1:0-3880 GCA_964477795.1 uncultured Bifidobacterium sp. | reverse complement strand
GCAGTGCCGCCTTGGTGACGAACACGAGCGCCAGCGTGGTGAGCGCGCACGCCGCCCAGAACCAGCCGAGCTGCCCGCCCCAGCCGTCGTCGACCGTGCCCGACCACACCGCGAACATGCCCACCGGTAGCAGCAGCGACAGCACCTCGACGGGCCAGATGTAGCCCAGCACCCGCACCAGATCGTTGAGGTGGCGGCGAGGCAGGCCGGGCTGCACCAGGTACCAGTGGCCGAGCAGCATCGCATCGGTGACGGCGCCGAGGAAGGCGGCACCGGCGAACGTGCGCAGCAGCGAGACGGGCAGGTGGCCGCCGGCGTCGACGGCTGCCGCGATCAGGCCGGGGACGGCGACGAGTGGCGCGACGAGATCCAGCACCGGCGGGAACTCGGAGCCGGTGGTGCGCTCGCTGACGCCGCGGTCGATGCCGGTCATCGCCGCCACCCGGGCGCTGCGACGATCGTGCTCGTCGATCTGGCCGGACACCCCGGCCTTGCGGCGCACGATCGACACGACGAGTGCGAACAGGGCCGCGATCACGACGGCGACCGACGAGGCCTCGCGCACGGGCACGGTGTCGAACGCGAAACCCGCCCAGGCGGCGCCCGCCGCGAGCAGGAGGTATGTGCCGCGCAGCAGCCAGCCGTAGCCGATGCCCACCTCGCGGCGGCGGGTGGTGAACCAGAGGAAGAACAACCCGCCGGCCGCCCACTGCAGCAGCACCGTGGCGGCGTCGACTCGAATCACGCCCCGCAGGCTAGGGAAAGTTTCTCCGAACGGCCCAAACCTCCCCCCGCCATCCGTCGTGTCTGCCCATGACGGTCCGCCGCATCTCCCGTCCGCTACGGGCCGTCGTACGACGAAGCGGGTCACCGTCCTGTCCTGCTTCGGGCTCTTGTCGCAGGAGTGGCGTTGGCCGCCCGCTCTGACGCCACTCCTGCGGCGCAGCCCCACCGGCCTCCGCCCCGCGAGGGTGGCATGGAGGGTGCCCCGGTACGCTCACCGGCGATGTCTCGCCGTGGCCTGCCCGCCCTCGTCCTCGCCGCCGGCGCACTGCTGCTTAGCGCCTGTTTCACCGGGCCGCGCCCCCACTTCGACGACGACCCGTTCCCGGCCGGCGCCACCACGGGCGACGCCGCGATCGATGCCGTGCTGGCCAAGCTCGATGCGGCCACCACCGGGCCCGCCACGGCCGCGTACAGCGTGCTCACGAAGTTCGGCAACTTCACCAACCAGGCGGCGGTGGTGCTCGACGCCGGCAGCCGCAGCGTCACGATCGGCAACGTCCGCTACGTCCAGACGTCGGCCGGTGAGGAGACGTGCAGCGTCGACGGCACGATCGCCTGCATCACCGGGCTCGATGCCAGCCGGGTCAGCGACATCGGTGTCACCGTCGACTTCTACGCGAAGGAAGCCGCCACCCGCCTGCGCCGCGATGCCCGGGCGCTGATCGCACCCACCACCGCGCACGTGGAGACGATCGCCGACCAGCCGGCCACCTGCGTCGACGTGCCCCTGGCGGGCGGTGTCGCCGTCTACTGCGCGCTCGACACCGGCCTGGTGGCCCGCCTCGACGACGGCGACGTGGCCGTGAACCTCACCTCGTTCACCACCGCCATCGACCCGGCCCTGCTGGTGCTGCCATCGCTCTGAGGGCTTGCACTCCGGCCACGAAGGGTGCCGGTCGGTGGGGGTGGTGTGGAGGGGGCGCTCTGCGATCCCCCTCCACCATGCGTCGACACGGTTTCCGTGAGACGCATGGCAGCCGAGCCGGCCGAAGGCCGTCCTATTGGTTCATTCGACCGACAGGAGTGAGCGAGCGCAGCGAACGAACGATGGAGGTCGACGCGCTAGACCGTGACGGTGTGGGTGTCGGTGCCGCTGCGCAGGATGCGGCCGGGGCGGGCGGGCAGCAACTCGCCGTGCTCCACGCAGGGCACGCCGTTCACGATCACATGGTGCACGCCGACGGCCTCGCCGTAGACGCGGCCGGCACCACCGGGCAGGTCGAACCTCATCGCCACCGGGCCCGGGCCCACCGTGCTCGGGTCGAACACCTGCAGATCGGCGCACTTGCCGTCGGCGATCGTGCCCCGCTCGTGCAGCCCGTACAGCGTCGCCGGTGCACCGGTGAGGTGGTACACCGCTTCCTCCAGCGGCATCAGCTCGTGCTCGCGCACGGCGCGGGCGAGCAGGGTGGTGCTGTAGCTGAAGCTGTCGATCATGTCGAGGTGGGCGCCGGCGTCGCTGGCACCCACGATCGCGCGGTGGTCGCGCCACACCTCCACGCGCCGCCTCCAGGTGGCATCGTCCTGCCCGCGATCCTGATTGGCGATCACAGTGCGCAGGCCGTCCGCGATCACCAGGTCGCACAGCACGTCCCACGGCTCGCGGCCCAGCTCCTGGGCGACCTCGCCGATGATGCGGCCTTCGTGCCGCTTCCACTCGTCGCTGAACGTCTCCAGGATGCGGTAGCCGCCCCAGTTGGCGATGGCGCGCTGGGCGCCCTCGGTGGATTGCGCGAGCCGGTTCCACTCGGCGCGGCCGGCCGGGTCGCGCAGCTGGCGCAGCTTCTCCTCCACGGGTAGCGCCATCAGCCGATCCCAGCCGTGGAGGATGTCGAGGATGAACCCGCTGGTGAAGTTGAGCCGCAGGCGGAACGTGTCGGGCAGGGTGAGCGCGAGCACCCGGCCGCCCTCGGCGGCGGCGATGTCGTACCCGGCCAGCTGGTGCTGCACGAGGTCCCAGTTCTGGGCGTAGACCTGCAGCAGGTTCCAGTTGAGCGGGCGGTTGGCGGCGGCGCTCATCCGGCCCATGAGGCGGAACGTGTCGTCGCTGAACTCGCCGACTGCGGGGATGAACTCGAGCTGGGTGCCGGGGAACTCGCTCACCACCGCGCACAGCGCGATCAGCTCGTCCGCGCTGGAGCAACGCGAGGGCACCGGCCGGCCGAGGTGGTCGTTGTGGCTGGGCGACCAGGTGCTGCTGAACCCCATCGCGCCGGCAGCGAGGCCGGCGCGCAGCAGGCCCTTCATCTGCTCGATCTCGTCGGGGGTCGCGTGCCGTTCGCTGGCCGCGTCGTGCATCACCACCCGGCGCAGCGCGGAGTGGCCGACGAGGAAGCCGGCGTTGGGCATCAGCGTGCCGTCGAGCCGATCCAGGTACTCGGCGCTCGTGCGCCAGTCCCACGGCACGCCCTGCTGCAGGCTCTCCAGCGGCATGCCCTCCACACGGGCGAGCATGCGCATCAGGTAGTCGGCGTCGTCGGGCCGCACCGCGCCGCCCTCGGGCCCGACGAGCGGGGCGATCGTGAAACCGCAGTTGCCGCCCATCACGGTGGTGACGCCGTGCAGCGGCGATGGGCTGAGCGTGGTGTCCCAGAACGCCTGCGCGTCGTAGTGGGTGTGGATGTCGATGAACCCCGGCGCCACCACGAGATCGGTGGCGTCGATGGTGCGGGTGGCGGCCTCGGCCACCTCACCGACGGCGACGATGCGCCCGCCGCGCACGCCCACGTCGGCGCGGCGCGCCGCTGCGCCCGTGCCGTCGACGACAGAACCCCCGGAGATCTTCAGATCGAGCATGCGCGAGCTTCGCGCGCCGCGTCACACGCTGACGAGCGCATGGTCCGCCGAGTTCATGCTCAGCGGCCCATGCTCCGTGGCGACCACGATGTCCTCCAGCCGCATGCCCCACTTGCCCGCCACATAGATGCCGGGCTCCACGCTGAACGCGTGGCCGGGGGCGATCGGCAGCGCGTTGCCCTCCACCATGTACGGGTCTTCGTGCGCCTCCATGCCGATGCCGTGGCCGGTGCGGTGGATGAAGTACTCGCCGTAGCCGGCGCCGTCGATGATCCGCCGCGACGCCCGATCCACGTCC
>CAYZFZ010000327.1:0-3904 GCA_964477795.1 uncultured Bifidobacterium sp. | reverse complement strand
TGGGGTACAGCGACGCGAACGCAAGGTCTTCCAGCTGCTGCTTCAGCTCCTGCATGCCTAGCCGGTGCGCCAGGGGTGCGTAGATCTCCAGCGTCTCGTGGGCGATGCGCTGCTGCTTCTCGCTGGGCATCGCGGCGATCGTGCGCATGTTGTGCAACCGGTCGGCCAGCTTGATGATGAGCACGCGCAGGTCGCGAGCCATCGCCACCAGCATCTTGCGCATGGTGGCGGCCTGCTGCGCCTCCTTCGAGTCGAACTGCAGCCGCTCGAGCTTGGTGACGCCGTCGACGATCTGGGCGACCTCCTGCCCGAACGCCTTCTCCACGTCGCCCAGGGTGATCTCGGTGTCCTCGACCGCATCGTGCAGCAGGGCCGCGGCCAGCGAGGTCTCGTCGAGGCCGAGGTCGGCGACGATCCGGGCCACGGCCAGCGGGTGGTTGATGTAGCTCTCGCCGCTGCCGCGCAACTGGTGGCGGTGCGCTTCCTTGGCCGTCTCGTAGGCCTTGTTGATCATCGCCACCGACGCCTTCGGGTGGCGCCGCCGGTACGCGGTGAGCAGTGGGGTCAGCTCCTCAGCCGTCGCGTTCTGGTGGCGGCGCCAGGGCAGAACGCGATCGACCGCGGCCATCAGTAGGTGGCCAGGCTTTCGACCAGACGGCCCGTCAACTGGGTGCGCCCGCCGAGCTCGCCCAGCTCGAGCAGGAACCCGAGGCCGACGACGACACCACCGAGCGCCTCCACCAGCCTGCATGTGGCCGACGCGGTGCCACCCGTGGCGAGCACGTCGTCGATCACCAGAATGCGCTCGCCCGGGAAGATGGCGTCGCGGTGGATCTCGAGCTTGTCGCTGCCGTATTCCAGCTGGTACTCCTCGCGCACCACGGCCCACGGCAGCTTGCCGGCCTTGCGCACCGGGATGAACCCCGCGCCCATCGAGAAGGCGACCGGCGCAGCGACGATGAAACCACGGGCCTCCATGCCCAGCACCCGGTCGACCTGGACGTTCGCGAAGCGGCCGACCAACTCGGTGATCGACCGGTGGAACCCCTCTGCGTCACCCAGCAGCGGGGTGATGTCGCGGAAGGTGACGCCTGGATCCGGGAAATCGGGGATGTCCCGCACGAGCCGGGTGATCCAGTGGGTGTTCGTCGCCATTCCGCAGAGGGTACCGCGTGCCGTCAGAACTCAGACGCGGCGCTTCTTCTTGCGCGGGCGCGGCGCATGGGTGAGCGCCGCCTCGGGCGTGAGCGGTGCTGCGGCAGCCGTGACCAGCTCGGCGGTGCCGACGCGGCCCCGCTCGCGACGGCCCAGCGGGTTGCCGCCGTGCACCAGCCGCTCGAGCTCGGCGCCGGTGGCGTGGGGGGTGCCCTTCAGCGCCTGGTACCGCGGCTCGCGCTCCTTGGCCATCGCGACCAGCGGCGAGGCGACGAAGATCGACGAGTACGAGCCGGTGATGAGGCCCACGAGCAGGGCCAGCGCGAACTCGCGCAGAGTGACCGCGCCGAGGATGCCGGCGCCCAGCACCAGCAGCGACAGCACCGGCAGGATGGCAGCGATGCTGGTGTTCAGCGAGCGCATCAGCACCTGGTTCATCGAGACGTTGATGATGTCGGCGTACGGCATGCGCGAGGTCGCGTAGCGCTTCTGGTTCTCCTGCACCTTGTCGAACACGACGATCGTGTCGTACAGCGAGAAGCCGAGGATCGTGAGGAACGCGACCACCGTCGCGGGCGTGACCTCGAAGCCGAACAGCGAGTACACGCCGACGCTGAGCAGCACGTCGTGCAACATGGCGGCGATCGCCGCCAACGCCATTCGCCACTCCAGCCGCCAGGCGATGAACGCGGCGACCAGCACGAGGAAGATGATGAGCGCGCGCATCGCCTTCTCGGTGATGCTCTTGCCCCACGTGGAGCTGACGGCGTTGGTGCTGACGTCTTCGATCGTGGCGCCCACCTTGTCGGCGTACGCCTGCTGCACGGCCTCGCGCACCTCGTTGGTCTGCTCGCCGACTTGCACCTCGAGCGTGCGCAGCCCGGTGTCCTTGTTGACGAACTCCTGCACCTTCGCGTTGGCGCCTTCGAGACCGTTGTCGTCGAGCACGGCGCGGGCTTCGTCCTCGGTGAGCGTCGGGGAGGGCACCACCCAGACGACGCCGCCCTTGAAGTCGAGGCTGAGGTTCAGGCCCCTGGTGACCAGCGACCCGACGCTGATGAGCAACAGGACGATGGAGAAGCCGAGGCCCAGCCAGCGCCGGCCGTAGAAGTCGATGGACGTCTCACCGTGGTACAACCGGCCGAAGGGCCCGCGGCGGTTGGCGACGAGACGATCGGTGGTGGCGGGTGCCGCGGCCTCGTCGAGGAGGGTGTCGATGTCGGAGCCGGTCATGCCGTGGCTCCGGCGGGAGTGACTTCGATGCCCATCACCTTGCGGCGCTCCATCCATTGCGTGCGGGCCAGCAGCAGCACCACCGGCCGGGTGAAGAAGTACGCGACCAGCATGTCGCAGGCCGTGGAGAGCCCGAGGAAGAAGGCGAAGCCACGCACCGCGCCGACGGTGAGGTACCACAGCACGAACGCGCCGATGAGCGACACGAGGTCGGCGATGACGATCGTGCGCCAGGCAGCGGCGAAACCGCGCTGGGCGCTGTTGCGCAGCGTCTTGCCGGATCGCACCTCGTCCTTCAAACGCTCGAAGAACACCACGTACGAGTCGACGGTGACGCCGACGGACACGATGATGCCGGCGATGCCCGACAGCGACAGGGCCAGGCCCTGCGTCTTGGACAGCAGCGACACGACGCTGTAGAGGATCGCACCCGACACCATCAGGCCGACGGCCACGATGAGCCCGAGCAGGCGGTAGTAGAACACCATGAAGAGCAGCACGAGCAGCAGGCCGACGAGGCCGCTGATCCAGGCGGCACGCAGCGAGTCCTTGCCGAGCGTGGGCGAGATGTTCTGCACGGAGCGCAGCTCGAGCTCGACCGGCAGCGAACCGCTGTTGATGACGCGGGCCAGGTTGCGCGCCTCGCTCTCGCTGAACGAGCCGCTGATCTGGACACTGCCCTGGAAGTTGTCGGTCTGCACGTTGGCCACCGACTGGAGGGTGCCGTCCAGCTCGATCGCGAGCTGACCGGTGGGGCAGGTGGATTCCTGGTTGAAGCACTGGGCGGCGAGTGCGTTCCAGATGTCGTTGCCCTCGGCGCCGTCGCGCAGGTCGACGGTGACGCCCCAGCCGTTGTCGAGCACGCGGGCGGTGGCGTTGTCCTGGAAGACCTCGCCGGTGCCCTGCTGCGGGCCGACGAGGCAGTACTGCGGCGGGTTCGCGTTGTGCACGGGCAGGAACTGCTGCGAGTTGGGGTCGCTCTCCTGGATCGGCAGGCCGTTCTCGTCGACGGCGCCGAGCGTGGTGGTGGTGGCCGGCGTAGAGGTGGTGGTGGAGTCCGTCGCAGAGATGGGTGTGATGCCCACGGTGGTGGAGGTGTCGCCGGCCACTGTGGTGGAGGTGCCCTCTGTCGTGGAGGTGTCCTCCGTCGTGGAGGTGCCCTCTGTCGTGGACGTCGCCACCGTCGTGGAGGTGTTGCTGCCGCTGACGGCCCGGCTGGGCCCGCCTGCCGCGGTGGTGCTGGGCGAGCCGACGCTGGCACCGACCGTGGTGGTGCTGCCGCCCGCGACCGTGGTGGTGCTCTCCCCCGCCACCGTGGTGGACGTGGGCGTGAGGTCGAGCGTCTGGCAGGAGCTCATCACCGGCCGCAGGTACACCTGGCCGGTGACCTGGACGAGCTCGATGGCCTGGTTCTGGTTCTTGACGCCGGGGAGGTTGACGACGATGGCGTTGCCCTGGCGGAGGATCTCCGGTTCGGCCACGCCCAGCGCGTCGACGCGCTCGCGGATCTTCTCCA
>CAYZFZ010000326.1:0-3911 GCA_964477795.1 uncultured Bifidobacterium sp. | reverse complement strand
CAGCCTCTTCGCCCGGGAGGGCGACGAGATCGCCGCCGTGATCGCCGAGCCGGTGCAGGGCGCCGGCGGCATCTACCCGGCGGACGATGGCTACCTGGCCGCGCTGCGCAAGCTGTGCGACCAGCACGGCGCGTACCTCGTGTTCGACGAGGTGATCACCGGGTTCGGCCGGCTGGGCACATGGTTCGCCGCCCACCACTACGGCGTCACCCCCGACTTCGTCACGTTCGCGAAGGGCGTCACGTCCGGCTACCAACCGCTCGGTGGCGTCTTCGTCGGGCCCCGCCCCACCGCCGCGCTCGAGGCCAGCACCGACTTCTTCCTCCGCCACGGCTTCACCTACTCCGGTCACACCACCGCCTGCGCGGCGGCGCTGAAGAACCTCGAGATCATCGAGCGCGAAGGCCTCGTCGCCCGCGCGCTCCACCTCGGCGCCCGCCTGTCGGGCGGGCTGCAGGCGCTCGCCGACGACGGCGGCATCGACCATGTGCGCGGCCTCGGCGGCATGTGGGCCGCCGGCCTGCGCCCCGACCAGAACGCGATGGCCCTGCGCGACGTCATGTACGACCACGGCGTCATCTGCCGCGCACTCAACGCCGACTCGCTGCTGTTCTGCCCGCCCCTGGTCACCACCGACGAGCAGATCGACCGCATCGTCGACGCCGTCGCCGCCGCCACCCGCTGATCCACCCTGCTCACCGCTCCGAGTGCCACACCACCGGTCCGAGTGCCACGCCACCGGTCCGAGTGCCAGGCGTCATCCGAGTGCCCACTCGCACCCCGGGGTGTGAGTGGGCACTCGAATGCCATCGGACCCGGGGTCAGGTCGGGGTGTGGCGGGTGCCGGACAGGTAACCGAGTGCGCCGCCGACGACCAGGCCGACGACGGGGAAGACGGTGACCATCACACTGTTCAACGGCAGCACGCCGAAGAGGACGAGATCGAGCGCCACGAACAGCAGGAACAGCATCCCGAGCAGTGCGCCACCGACGACACGACCGACGTTCATCACGCGACCCTCCTGAACAGTGGCCGCAGCAGAGCAGCCAATCCCACACCCGAGGCCGCCGTGCCCAGCAGGCTGACGGCGGTCAGCGGCGAATCGAAGGCACCGCCCTCCAGCTCGACGGTGACCGATCCGGTGCACGTGCCGTTCTGGTCGATGTGCTCACCGGCGACGGTGAACTCGACACCGGCCGGGACGAGCGACGGCAGGTCGTACTCGTGCGCACCACTGTTCGAGGTGGTCTGGCTGTTGCCCTTCCACGACCCGACGGTGACCTTTCCGAACGGCGGCGGTAGCTCCACCCACACCGACCCGTGGTACGCACCGGGTGGTGCAGCCACCGAACCGGTCCAGTCGACGGTGTCGGACCGCGGGATCACGATCACACCGTCAGCGGTCGCCGCATCGACGGTGATCCCGGCGTTCCGCCATGTGCCGGTGGCCTGGCACCCGTTCGTCCCATCGATCCCGGCGTTGGCACGCGACGCCGAGCCGACCAGCATCAGCCCGAACGCCGTGGCCGCCAACGACCAACGCACGACTCTCATCGGGGTCTCCCTTCTCCCCGACCATCACGCCATGATGGCCACGATCATCGTCGCGCCATCCGTGCCAGGCACCCAGAGCCGCTGGTCACACGGAAGGAACCTCGACCCGCGGCCTCAACCGTGCGCGGGCGGGGCGAGCTGCGCGACCTGGAACGACCACAGCTCGGCGCCGGTGCTCACCGGGCCGCCGTGAGCGGCCGGCGCGTTCGCCCCCGCATGCCCGTGCGCGAACGACGCCGACGCGACCCAGGCATCGAAGCTTTCCGTGTCGCGCCAGCGGGTGACCACCAGCCACACGTTGCGGCCGTCGGTGGGCTCCAGCAGCTCGAAGCCCTCGAAACCCGGCTGGCCGTCGACGGCACCGGCCCGGGCAGCGAACCGGCGGGCGAGCTCGCTGCCGGAGCCTTCGGGCACGGTGATGGCGTTGATCTTGATCACGGTCATGGCTGCATCTTGCCAGGCAGCCGGCGCAGCGCGCCGTCGGCAGGCGGCCCGATCAGTCGTGGGCGAGGAGGTTGATGAGGCTGCTCGTGTCCCAGCGCTTGCCGCCGCGGGCGATGACCTGCTGGTAGAACTGGTCGATCAGCGCGGTCACCGGCAGACGGGCCCCGTTGCGGTTCGCCTCGTCCAGCACGATCCCCAGATCCTTGCGCATCCAGTCGACGGCGAAGCCGAAGTCGAACTCGTTGCGCACCATCGTGTGGCCGCGGTTCTCCAGCTGCCAGCTCTGCGCGGCGCCGTACTTGATCACCTCGGTGACCTGCTCGGGGTCGAGCCCGGCCTTCACCGCGAAGTTCAGCCCCTCGGCCAAACCCTGCACGATGCCGGCGATCAGGATCTGGTTGACCATCTTGGTGAGCTGCCCTGCACCGGCCGGGCCCATCAGCGCGCTCGCCTTCGCGTAGGCACTCATCACCGGCTTGGCCAGCTCGTAGAACGCCTCGTCGTCGGCGCCGCACATGATCGTCAGCTGCCCGTTCTCGGCACCGGCCTGCCCGCCGGACACCGGCGCATCGACGAAGCCGACACCGAACTCTGCCGCCGCTTCCGCCAGTTCCTTGGCGACCTCCGCGGACGCGGTGGTGTGGTCGACGAGCACGGCACCCGCACCGGCACCGGCGAGCGCACCGTCGAGCCCGTACACCACGTCGCGCACGTCGTTGTCGTTGCCCACGCAGAGGAACACGAACTCGGCTCCCTCGGCTGCTTCACGCGGTGTCGGCGCCGCCCGGTTGCCGTAGAGCGCCACCCACGCCAGCGCCTTCCCCGGGGTGCGGTTGTAGACGGTGACCTGGTGGCCGGCAGCGGCGAGATGACGGGCCATCGGGGTGCCCATCACGCCGAGCCCGATGAAGGCGACGGAACTCATGGCGCCAGTCTTGCCGGTCACGAAGGAACGATCTGCGCGCTCGCGATCCGCGCCTGTCACCGGACACCTCCAGCGGTCAGAATGTGCCGATGATCGACCACCTGGTGCTGGCCACGCCCGATGTCGCGGCGACGGCGGCGCAGGTACAGCGCGACTGGGGCGTGGAGGTCGTGGCCGGCGGCTCGCATGCCGGCCGCGGTACCCACAACGCGCTCACCGGGCTGGGCGCCGGCGTGTACCTGGAGATCGTCGGGCCCGACCCCACGCAGCCCGACCCGCCGTTCCCGCGCCCGTTCGGCGTCGACGACCTGGACGCGCCGGTCCTCGTCGCCTGGTGCGCGCGCCCGTCACACCCGCTGGCGGACGTCGTCGGCCGCGTGCTGACGCTTGGCATCGACCTCGGCCCGATCGCCGGGATGACCCGCCTGCGCCCGGACGGTGTGCAGCTCGACTGGCGGCTGACGTTCCCGCTGCTCGACGCCCCCCACCACGGCATCCTGCCGTTCCTGATCGACTGGCTGGAGTCGCCCCATCCCACCGACTCGCTGCCGCACGATGCGCATCTCACCACGCTGCACCTCGCCCACCCCCATCCCGACCTCGTGCATGCCGTGCTCGGCGAGATCGGCCACTCCCGCGCGATCGAGGTGAGGTACGGCTCGCCCGGGCTGTGGGCCGAGGTGCGCACGCCACGCGGCGACATGAGGCTCTGACACCAGCGGGCGACGCACCCGCCGGCGCATCACTCCGGGGTGACGTAGGCGGCGGTGATGCCGCCGTCGATGATCAGCGACTGCCCGGTCATCCAGCTGGACTCGTTGCTGGCGAGGAACAGTGCACCGTTGGCGATCTCGATCGGCTCACCGAAGCGACCCATCGGGATGTGCACCAGCCGGCGGTTGCGCTTGGCGTCGTCGCTGAGGAACTTCGCCAGCAGCGGCGTCATGATCGGGCCGGGGCACAGCGCGTTGGCGCGCACACCCTGGC
>CAYZFZ010000325.1:0-3921 GCA_964477795.1 uncultured Bifidobacterium sp. | reverse complement strand
AGGGACTGCTCCAGGGTAGGCCGCGAATGCCGAATTGCCTACGCCATCGAGGCCAGGACCCGATCGCGCCCGGCCCGTTTGGCGGCCAGCAGGCGCTGGTCGGCGAGGCGGATCAGCTCGCTCCACTCCTTCACCTCACTCGTGTCGGCGACGCCGGCACTGAACGTGAAGCCGGGCATCGTCTCCGCCCGGAGTTGCGCACCCAACCGCAGGCGGGCCCGCTCCAGCACGTCGAACCCGTTGCGCTTCGCCGACTCCGGCAGGATCACGACGAACTCCTCGCCGCCGACTCGCGCCACGAAGTCACCGTTGCGAACGACGCTGCGCAGGGTGTTGGCGAACAAGCGCAGCGCCCGGTCGCCCACGTCGTGCCCGTGGTTGTCGTTGAGCTGCTTGAAGCTGTCGAGATCGCAGATCGACACGGAGAACGCGACCCGGTCGCTGAGCAGACCGTCGACCACGCCCTCCAGGCTGCGCCGGTTCAGCAGGCCCGTCAGCGGATCGGTTTCCGCCTGGCGGCGGGCATGCATCGTCGCCGCCTGCATGCCGCGCTGCTGGCGCAGCAGCAGCGCCCGCAAGGGCACCGCCACCAGCGCGAACACGAGCACCGTCGACAGGACGACGAACACCGCCCACGACGCAACATGGCTGTCGACGCCGTCGCTCACCACCTTCGCCACACTGACCAGTGCGATGATCGCCGCCAGGTCGAGCAGCACCGTCGGCCACGACCCGCTGACGGGACTCGCGGGCCTGAAGAACCTTCCGCCGTTGTTCACGTTGCAGTCATCGGCGCGTCACTGCGGAAGCTTCGCGTTCTTGGCAGAACCTTGAACCAGACCGCAACCGGCTCAGATGCGGCGGCGTTCGGCCTCAGTCGGCGGGCCACCGGCGGCGGCCTGCAGCAGGGCGATGACCGCATCGATCCGCGCCCCGTCGGTGTCCATCCCCGCACGCACGATGGAGAGCACGAGGGAGAAGATGATCGTCTCCATGCCAATGGCCAGCTGCTCGGCCGACGCATGACGGGGCAGGATGCCCGCTTCCTGGCGAGTCTCCAGCCCGTTCTGGATGAGGCGCGTCGTGCTGGCGAACAAGGGATGCGCGAGCACCAGCTGCAGGTCGTGCGGCGACCCCTCCACCATCACGCGGCGGGCGAGTGCGTGCTGCTGCAGCCCGGCGACGACGGCGCGCATCGAGTCGGCGATCGGGTACTGGCTGTGCGCCACCTGCGCCAGCACATCGGCACGCAGCGCGTCGAGATCGGTCCTCACGGCCGCCTGCCAGAACGTCTCCTTGTCGTCGAAGTACGCGTAGGCGGCCGCCGGAGTGAGGCCGGCGTCGCGGCTGAGCTGGCTGACCGACGTGGCCCGGTACCCGTGGGCCCCGAAGCGATCGATTGCCGCGCGCAGCAGCCGCTCACGGGTGCGCTCACCCTTGGTGAGCGCACGTCGGCGCTCGTGCACGGACGTCACTGGCAGGGCACCATAGCTTGCGGCCGCAATCGATTCAACGAAGAGAATCGCACCGTCACTTCACCACAGCTGCGCGCGGCGCGCCACCTGGCCGCCGCACCTGGTGCCCCCCGCCGATGCCTCCCAGCGGAGGATCGAGGCCAAGGGCAGCGTCAGCGAGCTCGTCGCCGAGCAGCGCCGCTGATCCAGGTGATCACCTACGTCGACACGTCGGTGCTGCTCAAGCTGATCATCGACGAGGACGGCTCGGATCGAGCAGCGCTGATCTGGTCGTCCGCCGGGCGCCGCGGCGTCCACATCGCCAACCCGCTGATCCACCTGCCGCCGGTTGGGACAGGCCCTGAGCAACGGGGCTCGCCGAGATCTCGCGGAAACAGACCAGTCATCCGACCGAGCCGCGTGAGATCGACTCGACGTGCCCCCGGAGAGACTCGAACTCCCAACCAACGGGGTAGAAACCCGCTGCTCTATCCGTTGAGCTACGGAGGCGCGCGGCCAGCCTACGTGCCGGCCACCGGCCAGCGTCAGACCGCCAGCAGGCTGCGGCGCAGCAGATCGAGCGCGCTGATCACGCTCATCTGCCGCATCTGGTCGCGCAGGCCCGGCATGCGCAGGGTGCGCGCGTGCACGGCCTCGCCGATCGCGATGCCCACGCAGAGCGTGCCGACCGGCATGCCGTCCTGCTCGGAGGGGCCGGCGACGCCAGTGAGCGACAGTGCGACATGGCTGCCCAGCACCCGCTGCGCGCCGCGCGCCATCGCGATCGCGGCGGCCTCGCTGACGACCGACCCGTGCGGCACGCCGAGCACCTCGAACTTCACCTCGCTGGCGTAGCTGACGATGCTGCCGCGGAACACCTCGCTGGCACCCGGCACGCCGGTGAGGCGCCCCGCCGCCAGCCCACCGGTCACCGACTCGGCCAGCCCCAGCGACCAGCCTCGGTCGCGCAGCAGCTGCAGCACGGCGGATTCCATCGACTCGTCGTCGATGCCGAACACGAGGTCGTCGATCAGCAGCCGGGTCTCGGCCTCCCACGTGCCCAGCAACAGCCGGGCGTCCGCCTCCGTCGCGGCCTTGGCGGTGAGCCGCACCTTGATGCCGTCCCAACCACTCGCATTGAACGCCAGCGTCGGGTTGCCGATCTCGTCGAGTCGGGCGATCAGCGGGTCGAGGCGCTCGTTGAGGCCGCTCTCGCTTTCTCCCCAGGTGCGCAGCGTGCGGCTGACGATGACGCCGGCCTCGCCGGCGCGGGTGAGCAGGTCGGGAAGCACCGCCCGCTGCACCATGTCCTTCATCTCGTGCGGCACGCCGGGCACGGCGTACACCACCTTCGCCACTCCCCCGATGGTGACCGGGCAGATCAGGCCCGGCGCGGTGCCGCGGGTCTGCGCGATCACCGTGGCGCCCACCGGCACCATCGCCTGGCGCAGGTTGTTCTCCGCCATCCGCCGGCCGCGCGACTCGAACATCCGGCGGATGACGTCGGCCACCTCGCCGTCGGCGACGAGTTCGGCGCCCATGATCGCGGCGATCGCCTCGCGGGTGAGATCGTCGTGGGTGGGGCCCAACCCGCCGCACACGATCACCGCGTCGGCGTCGGCAAGCACGCTGCGCAGCACGGACTCCATGCGGCCCAGGTTGTCGCCCACCTTCACCTGCAGCAGCGAGTCGATGCCGGCAGCGGCAAGCTGCTCGCCGATCCACTGGCTGTTCGTGTCGGTGATCTGCCCGAGCAGCAGCTCGGTGCCGATCGCAACGACGTCACACCTCATCGCGGTTCCAGTTCTGTCAGAGCGTCATGTCGACGTCGGGGGCGGTGGCGGGCAGCGGCTCGGACTTCATCGCCCGGTACACGTACTGCCCGCCGCTGATCAGCGCCAGTGCGACCGAGATCCACAGCAGGCCGTCCCACAACCACTTCGCATCCGCGGTGAGCGGCGCGATCGCGAACCCGACGGACAGCTGCTGGGTGAACGTCTTCCACTTCGCGATCTTGCTCGCCGGCACGCTGACACCCTTCGCACCGACGAACGTGCGGTACAGGCTGATGAGCAGCTCGCGGCCGACGGTGATGGCGACCGGCACGATCCAGAACGTGTCGTTGGCGACGAGGATCGCCATCGCGCCGAGGACGAGGATCTTGTCCGCCAATGGGTCGAGGAACGCACCCAGGTTCGTGGCCCCGTGCCGGCGAGCGAGATAGCCGTCGACACCGTCGCTGGAGCACAGCACGAACCACAGTGCGAACGCACCCCAGCTGCCACCGGGGGCATCCGGGATGAGCACCAGCATCAGCGGCGCGATCAGCACCCGCGCGACCGTGACCAGGTTGGCCCAGGTCTTGACGGCGGACGGATCGACAGGCATCAGAGCGAGTCTGCCACGAGATCCGGGCCCATGGCATCGACCACGCCGCACACCTGGCAAGCTGCCCCCACACCATCGC
>CAYZFZ010000324.1:0-3959 GCA_964477795.1 uncultured Bifidobacterium sp. | reverse complement strand
GTCGAAGTGCTCCATCGCGACGACGGTGCAACCCTGCTGCTGGGCAGCCATGCAGAAACGCAGCGGGGCAGCATGGTAGAAGGGCGCGGGGGACAGGTAGACGCTGTCGCCGGTGACGCCGAACAGCAGGGTGAGCAGCGGGGTGACACCGTTCGGGGTGCCCTCCAGCGGCTGGGCCAGGAAGGGCTTGGCGACGCCCTTGGGCTGGCCGGTGGTGCCCGACGAGTAGAGCATGTCGGTGCCGGCGATGCGCTCACCGAGCAGTGGTGTGTCGGGCTGCTCGGCGACGGCCGCCTCGTAGGGGTCGTAGCCGGCGACCGTGCCGTCGAGCATCAGCCGCAGCCCGACGTTGGGCGTGCTCTCCAGGATCTCGGTGGCCTGGTCGGCCTTGTAGTGCGACGTGATGAACACCTTCGCCGCGCAGTCGTTGATGATGTAGCTCAGCTCGCCACTGGTGAGCCGGCTGGACGCGCAGGTGTAGACCGCGCCGGCGTAGTGGCAACCCCACACCACCTCGAGGTAGCGGTCGTGGTTCTCCATGCAGATGGCGACTTGGTCGCCGGGATGCACGCCCGCCGCGCGCAGCAGGTGGCTCAACCGGTTCGCCGCCGCATCCAGCTGGGCGAACGTCTGGGTGAAGCCGCTACCGCCCATGATGACGGCGGGCTTGTCGGGGTGGGTGCTGAGGAACGCGCCGGGATACATGGCGGCGAACGTAGCCGACGGTACCTTCACGGCATGGATCCGGCGGCTCGCTTCGTGCACCTGGTGAACCGGCCGGCGGCCGAGGCGCATCTCGACGTCATGGCGGCGCTCATCGGCGCCGCCTTCGACCCCGACGCCGATGTCGGTGCGGTCGTCCTCGGGCTCGATCATCTCGCCGACGGGTGTGCCGCCTCCTTCGATTCGATCATCGCCGCGCTGTTCGTGTCGGGCCGGTTGCGCGGCAACCGTGCCGACTACGGCGACCCGGCCAACTCCTACCTGCACCGCGTGCTGGCCACCGGCGTGGGCATCCCGATCACGCTCGGGGTCTGTGCCATCGAGGTCGGCCGCCGCCTCGACGTGCCGATCGAGGGGATCGGCCTACCGGGTCACTTCCTCATCCGCTGCGACGGCCAGTTCGCCGACCCGTTCCACAACGGCCGCCGGTACAGCGACGACGAGCTCGAGCCGGCATGGCAGCGAATCACCGGCATCACCGCTCCGCTCGACCGCCGGCTGGTGCAGCCCACGCACGTTCGATCGATCCTCCTGCGGATGCTGAACAACCTGAAGAACACGCTCGTGGCGATGGACGAGCCGGGCCCGCTGGCGACGCTCGCCACGCTGCGCGGCGCGTTCCCCGAGCTCGCCGGTGAGCGCAAGGAGCACGCACGTTGGATGCGACACTGGAACTGACGATCACCGGAGGCCCCCGATGACCCAGCTGCACGCCGGCTCCCCGCTCGAAGCGCCGCACTTCCCGGTGGGCCGTCGCACGATCGAGCTCACCGACCCGGCCCGCGCGCACCGCCGGCTGCTCGTCGACGTGTGGTACCCGGCGGCCGTGTCCGGCGCGGCGCCGTCGGTCTACGAGCTGTTCCCCGGGGTCGCGTTCAGCGCGGCAACCGCGCAGCACGAGCCGCCGGCGCGGCCCGGGCGGTTCCCGCTCGTGCTGTTCTCGCACGGGCGCACCGGCCTGCGCTTCTCCTACTCGCTGGTCTGCGAGGCGCTCGCCGCCCGTGGCGCGGTCGTGGTGTCGTCGGATCATCCGGGCGACGCGCTCGCCGACTGGTTGCTCGGCACCCACTCCGACGACCGCACCAACGAGATGGATCGTGTCGCCGACGCCCACTTCGTGCTGCACGCGATGCTCGCCGCTGCACCGCCCCTGCCCATTGACATCGCGAACGCCGTCGACCGCGAGCGGGTGGCGCTGGCGGGCCACTCCTACGGCGCCTACACCGCGTTCGCCACCGCTGCCGGCGCTCGCGGCGTGCCCACCCACCCGCTCGTGAAGGCGGTTCTCGGCTTCCAGGCGTACACCCGCTCGATGAGCGACGGCCTGCTGGGCCGCATCACGGTGCCGGCGCTGATGGTGGTGTCCGAACGCGATCAGGTCACCCCGGCAGCCATCGACGCGGATCGGCCATGGGCGCTGCTGCGCGGCAAGCCGGTGTGGCGCCTCGATCTCGCCGGCGCCGGCCACCAGGCGATCAGCGACATCCCCCTGTATGCCGAGCTCGCCCAGCACGTGCCGGCACTGCCGCAGATGGTGCGCGACTACCTGGTCTCCACCGCCTCCGGCTCGGCCAGTGCCGGTGGCCGCGGGTGGCGCGAGCTGCAGCAGCTGCAGGTCGCTGCCGCGTGGGCCTTCCTGCAGGTTGCGCTCGGTCTCGACGCCGACGCCGGGCTCGCCGCGGCCGAGGCGATCGGCGGCGCGCCGGGCCTGACGCTGCGCCGGCGCTGAGCGTCACGCCCCGGTCGCACGGTTCGGCGGCCGTCGCGGCGCGCAAGTAGCGTCGCTCGCGTTCACATGACGGCAGCCTCGCCCGTCACGTCCACCAGGAGTCTCCGATGACGATCACCGAGTCACCCCTCACCGCCGACGAGCAGCAGGTCAGCGCACTCGTCGACGAGCTGCTCGCCGAATTCCCGCCCAAGCAGGTGGACGCGGTCACTTTCCTCGGCGCCCAGTTCGACAAGGGGCTCGCGTGGGTGCACTTCCCGGTGGGCAACGGCGGCCTCGCCCTCAACCCGAAGCTGCAGAAGGTGATCAACGAGCGCATCTACGCCCAGGGCGCCCCCAACCCGGTGTACCGCAACCCGATCGGCCACGGCATGTGCGGCCCGACGGTGGTGATGTGGGGCAGCGAGGCGCAGAAGCAGCGCTACCTGCGCCCCCTGTTCACCGGTGAGGAGATCTGGTGCCAGCTGTTCAGCGAACCCGGCTCCGGGAGCGATTTCGCCGGCCTGTCGTCGAAGGGCGTGAAGGACGGCGACGAGTGGGTGGTCAACGGGCAGAAGGTGTGGACGACGCTGGCCCACCTGTCGCGCTGGGGCCTGCTGGTGGTGCGCACCAACCCGGAGGCCGTGAAGCACGCCGGCCTCACCGCGTTCGTCGTCGACATGCACGACCCCACCGTGCAGACCCTGCCGTTGCGCCAGATGACCGGCGAGGCCGAGTTCAACGAGGTGTTCTTCACCGACACGCGCATCCCCGAGTCCGAGATGCTGGGCAACCCGGGCGACGGGTGGCGCGTCTCGCTCACCACGCTGATGAACGAGCGCCAGTCGATCGGTGGCACCATCCCCCAGCGCGGCAGCGGCACCATCGCCCACCTCATGAAGGAGTGGGTCGACGCGCCCGAGTGGAGGAAGGACGACGCCACCCGCGACGAGGTGATGAAGCTCTGGATCCGCGCCGAGCTACTGCGCCTCACCAACATCCGCGCGAACAACAACCGCAAGATGGGCGACCCCGGCCCCGAGGGCAGCATCAGCAAGATGGCGGGCGCCAACCTGAACAAGGACATCTACGAGGCGCTGATGGGCCTGATGGGCGCCGACGCCCTGCTCTACGGCAGCTACGAGATGGTGCGCCCCGAGCACGCGATGGAGTACGCCACGCCGCAGAAGGCGTTCCTGCGCAGCCGCGCCAACTCCATCGAGGGCGGCACCACGGAAGTGATGCTCAACATCCTCGGCGAGCGCGTGCTCGGCCTGCCCGGCGACGTGCGCGTCGACCGCGAGGTGCCCTGGAGCCAGGTCCCCCGCAACTGACCCCGGGTCCGAGTGCCTGGCCGCCGGTCCGAGTGGGTCGTGTCGTTCGAGTGCTCACTCGCACCCCGGGGTGCGAGTGAGCACTCGGATGAGATCAGCCGCCCGTGTGCAGCAGGATGCCGAGGACCATCGCCGCGACCGACGTGAGCGCGCCGAGCGCGCCGCCGATCGCGATCGACAGCTTGCTCTTGCCG
>CAYZFZ010000323.1:0-3968 GCA_964477795.1 uncultured Bifidobacterium sp. | reverse complement strand
ACGGCTTTGACGAAGGCGCGGTGCAGCCGCTGCGGGGTGACACCCTCCATCAGGTCGGGCATCAGCTCGGCGAAGCGCTCGTCGGCGCCGACCGACCTGGGGAAGGAGTGGTCGGCGTCGTCGGCCAGCCGGGCGAACACGCCGGCCACGTCCTTGAACGTCTTGCACTCCAGCAGCCGGGCGAGGAGCAGGTCGCGCTCCTCCCACAGGGCCAGCTCGTCGTCGATGTCGATGTCGTCGCGCCCCGGCAGCAGGCGCCGCGCCTTGAGCTCCACGAGCGTGGACGCGATGAGCAGGAACTCGGTGGCGAGATCGAGGTCGAGGTGCTGCAGCCGCTCGATCTCGGCCAGGTACTCGTCGACGATCCGGCTGAGGTTGACCTCGTAGATGTCCACCTGCTCCTTGAGGATCAGGTGCAGCAACAGGTCGAAGGGCCCCTCGTACACGGCGGTGGAGACGTCGACGGCCATGGCCTGCGATCGTACCCGTTGCCCACCGGTCCGGCGCGGGAGCGTTCCTGCGCCCGCGCCACGGCCGAGGCGCCGGGCCGCGGCCTGCTGCGCCGGCGGAGTGGGTAGCGTCGCGTCATGCGACACCTCCACCGAGTCGCCCCCGCGGCGGCCGCCACCCTCGCCATCCTCGCCGGCAGCTGGCTCGCCGGGTGCGCCACCGGCGACACCGGCGTCGCTGACGGCACCGAGGCCTCGACCACTGCCGCGAGCGGCACCAGCACCACTGAGGAGCGCACCACCGTGACCACCGGCGACATCGACCCGGGCCTGCAGCCCTACATCGACCTGGCGGTCGCCGACCTGGCGACCCGCCGGTCCATCCCGGCAGAGGACATCATCGTGCGTTCGGCGACGCTGGAGATCTGGTCCGACGCCTCGCTCGGCTGCCCCAAGCCGGGGCAGCAGTACGCGCAGGTCGCCACCGACGGATCGCTGATCGTGCTGGCCGCAGACGGCAGCGAGTTCCGCTACCACGCCGGCGGTTCCCGGCTGCCGTTCCTGTGCGAACCGCCAGGAAAGTCACTGACGAGTGACCCTCCGACCACTCTGTGAAACATCCGTTCCAATCGTCACGAAGTTTGGCTTGTCCTCTCCAAGCCACATGGCTAGGTTGCCGTTCGTGGGGGGTGTGGGGTCCGGGACGGGCATGCCCATACCACGAAGGATGATCCGTTGAGGTGCGCCCCGGGCGTGCGGCAGAGAGGAACCATTTCGTGACCAGAGCACTCAAGTCCTTGATCGGCGGCGCCACGCTGGTGCTCGCGTCGGCGATCCCGATCACGTCGGCGACCGCCGAGACCACACCCCCGGCCGACGCCGGCGGCGGCTCGAAGTCGGTCGTCGAGAGCGAGACCGGCAGCTACATCGTGGTGATGGTCGCCGACCCGCTGGTCGCCTCCATCCCCGCCGACGATCTGGATTCCTCCGCCGCGCAGGCGCAGGCCGACGCACTCGACGCGAGCCACGACGCCGTGCTCTCCGAGGAGGGCATCAGCACCGACGCCAAGGTGCAGGACTACACCAACGCGGTCAACGGCTTCTCCGCCTTCATCGACCACGACCAGGCCGTGCAGCTGGCCAACAACCCGAAGGTCGCGGTCGTGCTGCCCGACGAGCTGCGCCAGCTCACCTCCACCGATTCCGGCACCCACGACGACAGCCGCACGGTGGACGATCTGGGCAACTTCCTCGGCCTCACCGGCCGCGGTCGGGCATGGGCCAGCGGCCTCACCGGTGAGGGCGTCGTGGTCGGCGTCATCGACACCGGCATCTGGCCCGAGCACCCCAGCTTCGCCGACGACGGCAGCTACCCGGCCCACGACCCGCTCGACGACAGCCGGCCGAACTGCGAGTTCGGCAACACCGCCGCCAACCCCGCCGACGCACCGTTCACGTGCAACAACAAGCTCATCGGCGCCCGCCAGATGCTCGACACGTACCGCGCGCAGCCCGGCGGCCTCGAGGCCGACGAGTTCGACTCCGCCCGCGACGACGACGGCCACGGCACCCACACCGCATCCACCGCGGCAGGCAACGCCAACGTGCAGGCGACGGTGTTCGGCCGCAAGGTGGGCAAGATCTCCGGCATCGCCCCGCGCGCCCAGATCATCGCCTACAAGGCCCTCGGCAACCAGGGCGGCTACAGCTCCGACCTCGCCGCCGCCATCGACCAGGCGGTCGCCGACGGTGTCGACGTCATCAACTACTCCGTCGGTGGCGGCCCCAACCTGCTGAACATCGACGCGATCTCGTACCTCTTCGCCGCCGACGCCGGTGTGTTCGTCGCCGTCTCGGCCGGCAACTCCGGCCCCGGCCCCCAGACGATCGGCGGCCCCTCCGACGCGCCGTGGGTGACCTCCGTAGGCGCCAACACCCAGCGCCGCCAGTTCCAGGGCACCGTCGATCTCGACAACGGCCGCAACTACAAGGGCGCGTCCATCACCAGCGGTACCAGCATGCTGCCGCTCGTGGATGCCGCGAATGCCGGCACCAGCGACCTGTGCCTCGAGGGCACACTCGATCCGGCAAAGGTCACCGGCAAGATCGTGCTCTGCCGCCGTGGCGGCAACGGCCGCGTGGCGAAGAGCCAGGAGGTGCTGCGTGCCGGCGGCAAGGGCATGATCCTCTACAACCAGACCGACACGGACAACCTGTTCACGGACAACTTCTTCGTGCCCACCGTGCACGTCGACTACACCGAAGGGGCGATGATCAAGTTGTACATCGCCAGCTCCCGCCGGCCAAAGGCGCAGATCGAGGACACCGCCAAGATCTCGTCCATCAACTACGCGCCGTCGATGACGATGTTCTCGTCGCGTGGCCCCAACCCCACCTCGGCCGACATCATCAAGCCCGACATCACGGCACCAGGCCTGCAGATCCTCGCCGGCGCCTCGCCGGTCGTGGGCGCCGACGAGGTGCAGGGCCAGCTGTTCCAGGCGATCGCCGGCACGTCGATGTCCAGCCCGGTGATCGCCGGCATGTACGCGCTGCTCAAGCAGGCCCACCCCGACTGGACGCCGGCGATGGCCAAGTCGGCGCTGATGGTCACGGCCGACACCTATGTGAAGGACAACGACCGGCTCACGCAGGCCGGGCCGTTCGCGATGGGCTCCGGCATGGTCGACCCGGGTGTCGTCGGTGCCGCCGGGTCCATCTTCAACCCCGGCCTCGTGTACGACGCAGGCTTCTACGACTACCTCGGGTTCATGTGCGAGGCAGCTCCCGGAGTCTTCGGCAACCCTGCGGGCACGTGCGCATCGCTGGCCGGGGCCGGCTACCCCACCAGCGCGGAGGATCTCAACTACCCGTCGATCGCCATCCAGGACATCGCCGGCACCGAGACCATCACCCGCACCGTCACCAGTGTTGCCACCTCCACGGTCACGTTCCGGGCCCGGGTGCACGCACCTGCCGGGTACAAGGCCGTCGTCAGCCCCTCGTCGCTGACGCTGGCGCCAGGCGCCAGTGCCAGCTACACGGTCACGTTCACCAACGTGTCGGCCGCTATCGGTGAGTGGCGCACCGGCGACCTCACCTGGTCGGGCCGTGGCTACGAGGTGCGCAGCCCGATCGCGGTCAAGGCCGTGCAACTGGCCGCACCGGGCGAGGTCACGGGCTCCGGGGCTGCCGGTTCCGCGAACTTCGACGTGAAGTTCGGCTACACCGGCGCCTACTCGGCGGCGGCCCACGGGCTGGTACCGGCGACGTCCACCGACGGCATCGTGCAGCAGGATCCCGACCAGACACCGTTCACCGCCGACGACGGCGATGGGCTGGTGCTGCTCGACTACACGGTCACCGACACGGCCGTCGCCCGCTGGGCACTGTCCATCCCGGGCCCCGACGACATCGACCTGTACCTGTTCAACTCGGCCGGCGAGCTGGTCGCGCAGAGCACGAACGGGGGCACCGACGAGCTGATCGAGCTGCAGCTGCCGGCCAACGACACCTACA
>CAYZFZ010000322.1:0-4022 GCA_964477795.1 uncultured Bifidobacterium sp. | reverse complement strand
CCTGGATCGGGTGCGGGCCCTTCTGCCCACCGGACAGCACCGGCGACGCGGCCGGCTCGACGGCGATGATCTGCACGGACGGCTTGCGCTCCTTGAGCACCTGGCCGACGCCGGTGATGGTGCCACCGGTGCCGACACCGGCGACGACGATGTCGACCGTGCCGTCGGTGTCGCGCCAGATCTCCTCCGCGGTGGTGGCCCGGTGGATCGCCGGGTTGGCCGGGTTCTCGAACTGCTGCGGCAGGAAGTACTTCGGGTCGCTGGCGGCCAGCTCGGCCGCCTTGGCGATGGCACCGCCCATGCCCTCGGGCCCGGGGGTGAGCACGAGCTCGGCGCCGTACGCACGCAGCAGCATGCGCCGCTCCTTGCTCATCGTCTCGGGCATGGTGAGCACGATCTTGTAGCCGCGGGCGGCGGCCACCATCGCGAGCGCGATGCCGGTGTTGCCGCTGGTCGGCTCGACGATCACCGTGTCCGGGCCGATCTTGCCGGCCTTCTCCGCGGCGTCGAGCATGGCGACGCCGATGCGATCCTTCACACTGTTGGCCGGGTTGTAGAACTCGAGCTTGGCCAGCACCTCGCCGACGGCGCCGGCGGTGACCCGCTGCAGCCGGACGAGCGGCGTGTTGCCGATGAGTTCGGTGACGTCGTTCGCGATCTTGACCATGGTTGCTCCTCGAAGTCGAAAGCACCATGCTACAAATCCGACCGACTTAGTCGGCAATCGTCGTCGAAGAATGGCGGCGCTGTCAGACGGGAAGGCGGTCGAGGAAGCGCAGCGCCGCGTGGGAGGACTCGCTGCGCCAGAGGGCGACGACGTCGGTGGGATCGGCAGCGACCTGGGCGGCGAGCGCGTCGGCCAGCTCGACGATGTGCTCGCGCTGCGCCCGCAGCATCGGCGCGATGTCGATGCCGCAGAGCTCGGCGACGATCAGCTTGAGCAGCAGCTCGCTGCGCAGATCGCGCAGGTGCACCACCGGCGCCGCCAGCCACTTGCGCAGCTGGGCCCGGCCCGTGCGAGTGGCCGACAGGATCGTGCGGTTGCCACCGGCGATGCCCGGCTCCTCACCGACCGGACGGACGTAGTCGCGGATGGCCAGCTGCTCGAGCGAGCGGTAGGTGAGCGCACGCGACAGCGACCACACGCGGCCGACGTCGCCGGTGGGCTTCAGCCGGGCGGCGATGGCGAAGCCGTGGGTGGGCGCCGGGTAGAGCAGGCCGAGGCAGGCCCACTCTCCCAGCAAGAGCTGTTGTTCACTCGTCCGTGCCACGCCCACCATCGTGGCAGCTCGGCCCCACCTACTCCGGTATCACGGTGCCAGGAAGCCGTACTTGGCGAGGATCGCCTGACCAGCATCGCTGGCGACAAAGTCGACCCAGGCCTGTGCCGCCTCCGGGTTGGGGGCTTCCTTCGTGACCACGATCGGGTAGTTGCTGATCACGTTGATGTCGGCGGGGATCTCGACGCCCTCGGCGGTGTCGCCGGCGGCGTTCACGTCGGTGACGAACACGATGCCGGCATCGGCTTCACCGGCGGTCACCTTCGTGACGACACCCTTCACCTTCTCCTCCAGGCTCTTCGGGGTCACCGTCACGCCGGCGTTCTCGAGGATCTTCGCCGCACCCTTGCCGCAGGGCACGGTGTCGGCGCAGAGCACGACGATCAGATCGGGGTTGGCGAGATCCGCCACACCGGTGACGCCCTTCGGGTTGCCCTTCTCGACGATGATCTCGAACGTGTTCTTGGCGATCGCAACCGGGTCGCCGGCGTTCTGGCCCGCATCGGTGAGCTTCGTCATGTTCGAGTCGTCGGCGGAGGCGAACACGTCGGCCGGGGCGCCCTCGGTGATCTGGGTGACGAGGTCGCCGGAACCGGCGAAGTTGAACGTGACGTCGGCGTCGGGATTCTCGGCTTTGAACGCCTCGGCCATCTCGGTGAACGCCTCGGTCAGCGAGGAGGCGGCGAACACAACGATGTCGCCCGCCGCGGCGGGCACCGTGGTGGGCGCCTCCGTGGTGGGCGCCTCCGTGGTGGGCGCCTCCGTGGTGGCGACGGTGGTGGCAGCCGAATCGGAGTCGTCGCCGCAGGCCGCGGCGAGGATGCTCAGCACGGCGACGGACGACAGGAGCAGTCGGGGTGTTCTACGCATGCCGCCGAGAATAGTCACACAGAAACTATGCCAGCATCATCCGTTGACCATTCAGTCGCTGCCGAACTGCTCGAGCACGTCGACGAGCAGGCGGGCGCCGAAGCCGCTCATGCCGCGCGTGCGCCAGCCCTTGGGCCCGACCGTGGCGGCGACGCCGGCGATGTCGATGTGCGCCCACGGGATGCCCTTGGCGAAGTGCGCCAGGAACTCCGCTGCGCTCGACGCACCGGCGTTCATCCCGCCCAGGTTCTTCATGTCGGCGACGTCGGAGTCCAGCTCGGCGCGGTAGTTGGCGCCCATCGGCAGCTGCCACACCGGTTCGCCGGTGGAGGCACCGGACGCCCGGATCAGTTCCACGAGGGGCTGATCGGTGCCCATCACGCCGGCGATGTCGGTGCCCAGCGCGCGCATGCAGGCACCGGTGAGGGTGGCGATGTCGACGATCGCGTCGGGCCCGGCCTCGGCGCCGAGCACGATCGCGTCGGCGATCACGAGACGGCCCTCGGCGTCGGTGTTGAGCACCTCCACCGTGGTGCCGTCGCGGTGGGTGATGACATCGCCCATCTTCATCGCCGTGCCCGACGGCATGTTGTCGGTGCACATGATGTGGCCGGAGACCTTCGTCGGCACACCCAGCTGCTGCAGCACGAGCATCGCCGCGAACACCGCGCCGCCGCCGGACATGTCGTTCTTCATCATCGCGTGCACCGCGTCGCCCGGCTTGATGGCGAGGCCACCGGAGTCGTAGGTGAGGCCCTTGCCGACGAGCACGACGTGGCGGCCGTTGGCCACCGAGGCGTCGGGTTCGTAGGTGAGCGTGATCAGGCGGGGCTCCTCGTCGCTGCCGCCGTTGACGGCGATGATGCCGCCGCAGCGCTCGGCGAGCAGCCAGTCGCGGTCGTGCACCTCGACGCCCAGGCCGAACTGGCCGGCCACTCGCTCGGCCAGCTTCGCCCAGCGCACGGCGGTGAGGTGTGCCGGCGGCGCGTTGGACAGGTCGCGGGCGACGGCGGTGGCCAGCGCCTTGCTGTGGCCGCGGCGGGCGCCGGCGGCGACTTCGTCCGACGTGGACACGAGCGTGATCGACGCGACCTGGGTGCTGCCCGGCGTGGCCCGCAGCGCGTTCCACGAGTACCTGGCCAGGATGATGCCCTCGACCAGACCCTGCGCGACGGCCTGCGACACGTCGCCGACCTCCACGGCCAGCGCCGTGGCCGACGGGAGCGCGAGCGCGATGGCCGCGCCGAGGTCGCGCGCCGAGGCGAGGTCGAGCTCGCCGTCGCCGGTGCCGGCCACGACGGTGGGGGGTGCCCCCGCGACGACGTAGGTCTGCCCGCGGGCACCGGTGAAACCGGTGCCGCGCAGCGACTCGGCGTCGAGCGCGGTGGACGGCTGGGTCGCGCCGACCAGCAACGCGACGACATCGGCGTCGTGTGGCCGGCCGGCGGCGACGGAGACCGCGATGGACGGGACCGCCTCGATCGACGGAGCGGGGTTGAAATCGTCGGCAACGGGAATGGCGCGGGTCATGAGAACTCCACCTCTGGGTCGGGGCCTCGCCGCGGAGGCCCGGTGATGCGAGCGTAACCCTGCCGCATCCGCGTCGCTGCGTCGATCAGCGGATCTCAGCAGAGGTCGAAGCGGTCGAGGTTCATCACCTTGTCCCAGGCGGCGACGAAGTCGCGAACGAACGTCTCCTCGGCACCGTCGAACGCGTACTGTTCGGCCAGCCCACGCAGCAGCGAGTTCGAGCCGAACACGAGGTCGACGGCCGTCGCCGTCCACGACTGCTCACCGGTGGTGCGGTTGTGGGCGTCGTAGACGTGCTCGGTCATCACCGACGTGCTCCACTCGTACTGCATGTCGAGCAGG
>CAYZFZ010000321.1:0-4024 GCA_964477795.1 uncultured Bifidobacterium sp. | reverse complement strand
TCGCGTGGCGACACCTCCAGACCGCGAACGCTGACCGGCCGAGTGCTGTCGAGACCCAGCTTGTGCAGCGTGCGCAGCACCTCGATGAACTCGTCGCCGAGGCCGTACTTGAACGTGACCCTGCCCACGTCGAGCCAGCGCGGCATCAGCAGGACCTCCTCGTGCTCCACGTTGACGCAGCCGAGCGCGCCGATGCCCTCGGGGAACACGAACGTCTCGGGCTCGCTGAACGGCGCGGTGGTGAACCAGCCGCGCTCGCGCTCGTAGACGATCGGCGGGTTGAGGCACTCCTCGATCGTGGTCCAGATGCTGAACGTGGGAGCGAAGGCGAAGCCGTCGATCACCAGGTCGGCGCCGTCGCGCACGCCGATCTCGTCGATCCGGCTGAACAGGTGATCGGCGGCGTAGCGGGCGACCACGTCGCTGAAGCCCGGCTCGACGCCCATCGCCACCAGCGCGAGCAGCCCGCGCGCCTCCCACTCGTCGGCCACCGCGAACTGGGCGTCGCCCAGCTTCACGCCGCACACGTTGTACGGGTCGGTGGGGTGCGGAGTGGACATGTGCATCGCCATGTCGAGGTAGTGGCAGCCGGCCGCGAACGCAGCGTCGAAGATCGGCGGGTTGAACCGCGGGTCGCAGGCGTTGACGATCACGTCGGCGCGCGACGTGCGGGCGAGCTCCACGAGATCGAGCGTGTCGGACGCGTCGACCCGCGTGGCGATCACCCGCTCGGAACCGGTGCGGGCAGCCGCACGCGTGGCCCGGGCGAGATCCACGTCGGCGACGACGATCTGCTCGAACACCTCCCGCCTGGCCGCAATCGACACGATCGACGAACCGACGCCGCCGGCGCCCACGACGAGAACTCGCATGCGGCGACCCTAGCCGCCCGCCCGTCACCCGGACGGGGCGCCGCCCCCTGCGCCGACGCCGGTGCCGGTCAGTACGAGAACGCGCGGCGCTCGGCGCCCACCGTCACCAGCGCGGCGATGCGCGCCGCGAGGTAGGGGCTGAACTGGCCGCGGTAGCGCAGCTGCAGCTCGGGCAGCATCCAGTCGTGGCCGGTGACCTTGCCGCGGCACAGCGCGGTGCCGCACACGCACTCGAACTCGTCGTAGTCGCTGCCGTCGCTGGTGGCGTAGTCGTACGTGATCGCCTCGCCGACCTCGATGTCGCGCAGGGCGACCACGACGGTGCTGCCCTTCATCGCGCAGTTCGGCTCGCACGAGTGGTTGATGAAGTCGGCCGGCTCGGGCTCGATCGCGCCGGCCAGGAACAGCGCCTCGTCGATCTGGATGCTGCGCACCTGCTGCTCGGCGGGCAGCAGGTCGAACTCGTCGCGGGTGAGACAGCGGCCTCCGAAGGCGGCGACGACCTCGCCGGCGGCGATCCGATCGGCGGCAATCGATCCACGCCCGGCGGCGCCCATCGCGACGGGCCGGGCCTTGGGGCTCAGGTAGCTCACGCTCATGGCGCACAGCCTGTCGGCTCGTTGCCCGAGCGTCTACTCTCTGATCCGTCAGCCGGGCTGACGCGCAGATCAGTCAGCCTGTCCGGCCCGTCAGCCGGTCTCGCCCTCCCCAGCGTCTGTGCGCGAACCTCCGCCCACCGGTCGCCGGCGAACAGACGCCGGGGTGGGATGGTGACGTGTGTGCGCGAACGCCCGCGCACCGGTCGCCGGCGAACAGACGCTGGGGTGGGGGTGGGCGGGTACGGTGGCGGCGATGAGCGGAGCAACGGTGCGCGAGAAGCTGTCGGCGAAGGGTGCGGCCCCGGTGCTGATGCCGGGGGTGTGGGATGCCCTCTCCGCCCGGCTCGCCGCGCAGGCCGGGTTCGACACCGTGTTCCTCAGCGGCTACTGCGTCAGCGGCACCCTGCTCGGCCTGCCCGACTTCGGCTACCTGTCGCAGACGGAGATGGCCGAGGTGGCCCGCAGGGTGTGCGCGGCGAACCCGGGCGTCGACGTCGTGGTCGACGCGGACACCGGCTACGGCAACCCGCTGAACACGATTCGCACGGCCGAGCTGTGGCGCCAGGCGGGCGCGTCGGGCCTGTTCCTGGAGGATCAGGTGTGGCCCAAGCGCTGCGGCCACATGGCCGGCAAGCAGGTGATCGAGCGTGGCGACTGGCTGGCCAAGCTGCGCGCGGCCGTGCAGCACGCCGACGGGCTGCACATCACCGCCCGCACCGATGCGCGGGCGGTGATCGGCCTCGACGAGGCGATCGAGCGGGCGAAGATGGCCCGCGACACCGGCGTCGACGCGCTGTTCGTCGAGGCGCCCGAGTCGGTGGCCGAGCTGGAGCAGGTGGCGATGGCGCTGCCCGGCGTCACGCTCGTCGCCAACATGGTGGAGACCGGGCGCACGCCCCTGCTCACCCCCGCCGAGCTGGGCGAGCTGGGGTTCCAGCTCATCGTGTCGCCGCTGTCGGGTCTGTTCTCGATGGTGAAGGCGATGCAGCAGTCCCTCGCCCTGCTGCGCGGCGAGGGTTCGCTGCGCGGCCACCTCGACCGGCTCGTCGCGTTCGACGAATTCGCCGCGCTCGTCGACCTACCTGGCCACTACGCGACCGAGGCCGAGTACCGGGCCTGACATGCCCGGCGCGAATGCGATGAGCGCAATTTCCGTCGGTGCGGGGGCATTCGTTGCTAACGTGCTCGGCGACATGCATCACGAGTGAGCACCCGCCCGCGGGTGTTCCGGCAACCGGGGAGGAAGCCCCACGGTGCCTTCCCGCCCAGGCGGGGATGTGGTCCGGCGTGCCGGGCAACGACGCTTCCCTCTCGTGGGCGCTCATCACCGATCTGCGAACGAGGAGGGAACCTGATGGCCACACGACCCCACCCTGCGACGGGCGCGTGGATGCCGGGTCAGCCCTCGGGTGCACGGCAGTTCCTCCAGTTCGCCGCCGACCGCCCGCTCGCCCTCGACCGCGGCATCGTCCTCAACGGTGTCACCCTCGCCTACGAGACGTGGGGTCACCTCGACGCCGACGGCGGCAACGCGATCCTGCTGTGCCATGCGTGGACGGGCGACAGCCACGCGACGGGCGCCGCCGGGCTGGGGCACGATGCACCGGGCTGGTGGGAGGGCATCGTCGGCCCGGGGCTGGCGATCGACACCGACCGCTGGTTCGTGGTGTGCAGCAATGTGCTGGGCGGCTGCCAGGGCTCCACCGGGCCCGCGTCGGCGCACCCGGCCGACGGGCGGCCCTACGGCAGCCGCTTCCCGGTGATCACCATCCGCGACATGGTGCGCGCCCAGGCCCGCCTGGCCGACCACCTCGGCGTGAAGACCTGGCACTCGGTGGTGGGCGGGTCGATGGGTGGCATGCAGGTGCTGGAGTGGGCGATCACGTTCCCCCAGCGGGTGCGCTCGATCGTGCCCATCGCCACCTGCGCGCAGGCCACCGCGCAGCAGATCGCGTGGGGCGCGATCGGCCGCCGTGCCGTGCGCCTCGACCCGAAGTGGCGCGGCGGCGACTACTACGACGCGGCCGACGGCGACGGCCCGTCGGAGGGTCTGTCGATCGCCCGCATGGTGGCGCAGGTGACGTTCCGCAGCGACAACGTGTTCACCGATCGCTTCGGCCGCGAGTTGGCCGACACCGCGCAGTACACGGATGGCATCGACCTGTGGCAGCGCTTCGAGGTGGAGCGCTACCTGGAGTACCACGGCGAGAAGCTGGTGCGCCGTTTCGATGCCAACAGCTATCTCATCATCGGCAAGGCCATGGACCTGCACGATGTGGGGCGGGGTCGCTCGGGGTTGGAGGCGGCGATGGCGCGGGTGACGGCGCCCACGCTGGTGATGGGCATCAGCAGCGATGTGCTCTACCCGACCTACCAGCAGCGCCAGATCCGCGATCTCGTGGCGGCCACGGGCACGCCCGCGGACTACCTCGAGATCGAGTCGCCGCACGGCCATGACGGGTTCCTCATCAACCTCGACGAGGTGGCGCCGCCGATCCAGGTCTTCCTCGAGAACCTTGGGAAGTGACGCTCAGCGTTGCCCGAGGGTGCCCG
>CAYZFZ010000320.1:0-4024 GCA_964477795.1 uncultured Bifidobacterium sp. | reverse complement strand
GTCCAGGGCGACGAACGTGCCTGCCATGCCGGTCTGCAGCACGAGCATCAGGATGAAGAACGCCTTGGCGTTACCCGGCTCGGGGATGTGGTTCCAGGAGTAGATCATCACCAGCAGGGTGATCACCATCGACAGGATGTACAGCGGCAGGCTGATGCCGTCGAGGCCCACCGTGTACGTCGCCTTGATCGGCTTGATCCAGTTGTTGGTGGTGAAGAACTGCAGCTTCTCGCTCTGGTCGTAGTCGAACTGGAGCAGCGTGTAGACGCCGACCGCGAGCGTGAGCGCAGCGGTGATGACGGCGACGCCCTTGGCCGTCACCTCGTCCTTCTTGGGGATGAACAGCATCACGAGCACACCCACCAACGGCAGGAAGGTGCCGACGCTGAGGAGCCATTGCTTGTCTTGAATCATCTCGGTTGTCCCTTAGCTGTTCACGAGTACGAGTACGAGCGCACCGACTGCTGCGGCACCGAACAGCAGCGCTCCGTACAGGTTGACCTTGCCTGATTGCACCGGTTGCAGCGCGCCACCGGCGCCGCGTGCGGTTGCACCACTTCCGTTGACCGCGCCATCGACCAGCCCTTGGTCGATGTACTTGTAGACGAGATCGCCCGTGCGCTTCCCGCCCTTGCCGACGGCGTTGACGATGCCGTCGAGGATGTGCTGGTTGGTCCAGTACACGGCCGCGCTGATCGGGTGGGCGATCGAGCGCACGATGACCTGCTCGTAGAGGGCATCGAGGTAGTACTTGTTGACGAGGAACCTGTGGCCGGCACCGAGCAGCGAGTTGCGGGTGGTGAGCCCCTTCACCGCGCTGGCCTTCTCGCCGAACACCGCCTTGCACAGCAGCAGGCTGACGGCGAAGCCGGCAGCGACGAGCAGGATGCTGGGCAGCGCGTTGACCCACTCGAACGTGGGGGCCTCGGGCAGCTCGACGCCGATGGAGCTGTGCACCCACTCGTGGAAGTACTCGGTGCCGAACGGTGCGGCGTTGAGGTAGCCCGACACGAGGGCGAGCGTGCCGAGGATGAGGAGCGGCACCGTGATCTGCCACGGTGAATCGTCCGGAGCGAAGCCGAGCGGCTTGCCGTGGGTGATCGGCGCGTGGTGATCGTCGTGCGCATCGGCGCCGTGCGCGTCCGCGGCCTCGGCGTGGCCCTCGTCGTGCGCCGCCTCGTGGGTGTGGTCCTCGTGGTGGCCGACGAAGTGGGCGGCCCCGCCGCGGGGCTTGCCGAAGAAGGTGAGGTACGTCGCCCGCGTCATGTAGGCGGTGGTCATGAACGCACCGATGAGACCGACGACGAAGAACACGGTGTAGTGGTTGCCGTGAGCCGAGTCGATGATCTCGTCCTTGGAGAAGAAGCCGCTGAAGAACGGCACGCCGCACAGCGCCGCGGTGCTGACGATCCAGGTGACGAACGTGACCGGCATCTTCTTGCGCAGGCCGCCCATGTCCTTCTTCATGTCGAAGCTGTGGTGGCTACCGGTGTGGGCGACGGAGCCGGCGCACAGGAACAGGCAGCACTTGAAGAACGCGTGGGTGAAGATGTGGAACACGGCCGGCACCCAGGCGCCGACACCGAGGCCCATCATCATGTAGCCGAGCTGGCTGACCGTGGAGTAGGCGAGCACCTTCTTGATGTCGTTCTGCACGAAGGCGAGGCCCGCGGCGATGACGATCGTGATCCCGCCGATGACGGCGATCAGGTTGAAGTGGTTGCCGGCCACGTTGATGTCGAGCCCGGTGTGGAACACCGGGTAGAGGCGGGCGACGAGGAACACGCCGGCGACCACCATCGTGCTGGAGTGCAGCAGCGAGCTGACGGGCGTGGGGCCGGCCATGGCGTCGGGCAACCAGGTGTGCAGCGGGAACTGGCCGCTCTTGCCGATGCAGGCGATGAACAGCGCCACCGCCGCCCACATCAGCATCTTGTGGTCGCCGGCGAACTCGGCGGCCTTGGCGTTGATCTCGCCGATGTCGAGCGTGCCGAACAGCGCCAGCAGCATTGCCGTGCCGACGAGCAGGCCCATGTCGCCGACGCGCACGGTCCAGAACGCCTTCAGGGCAGCCTCGCTGTTGGCTCGCTCCTCCCACCAGTGACCGATGAGCAGGAACGAGCACAGGCCCATGATCTCCCAGCCGAGGATCAGCTGCACCATGTTGGGTGCGAGCACCATCGTGAGCATGCCGGCGGAGAACAGGGTGAGGCTGGCGAAGAAGTGGGTGAACCGGCGGTCGCCGCGCACGTACTCGGTGGAGTAGATCTGCACCAGGGTGGAGATGAACGCCACCAGGAACAGCAGCATCATCGCCAGGCCGTCGATGCGCGAGCCGATGCTGATCTCCAGCTCGCCGAGCTTGAACCACGTCCAGGTCTTGCTCACCGCCTCGGCGTGCTCGGTGCTGTTCGTGAGATCGATCCACTGGTAGGCGGTGCCGACCGCGATCACCAGCGAGGCGAGCATCGAGGCGATGCCGATCTCGCTGCCGCCACGGGGCATGCGCTTGCCGAACCCGATGATCAAGAAGAACGCGACCGCCGGGATCAGCGGGATCAGCCAGGCATGTTCGAGGAACCAGCCGGCCGCATGCACAGCCGCTTCCGTCTCTTCAGCGAACATGCCTCAGCCCTTCATTTCCGACAGGTCGTCGAGCGCAATCGTCTTGCGGTTGCGGAAGATCAGCATCACCATCGCCAGGCCCACGCCCACCTCGGCGGCGGCGACCGCGATGATGTACAGCGCGAACACCTGACCGTCGAACACCTGGCCGTCGCCGCTGTGCAGCCGGTCGAAGGCGAGCAGGTTGATGTTCACCGAGTTGAGGATGAGCTCGATGCTCATCAGCACGAGGACGGCGTTCTTGCGGACGATGACGCCGTAGACGCCGATGCAGAACAGCACCGCACCCAGGATGAGGAACTCGTTGATCAGCATGGGTCAGTCCTTCCGGGCCAGGACGATGGCGCCGATGACGGCTGCGAGCAGGACGAACGAGAGCGCCCAGAAGGGCAGCGCGTAGGCGGAGAAGATCGTGTCGCTGAGCTGACGGTTGGCGTCGACCGCATGGGTGTCGGAGCCGCTGGTGACGATCTTGTCGTCGCCGAAGCCCTTGATCAGCACGTAGCACATGACGCCCAGCAGCAGCAGGGCGACGGGCGCACCGATCGCCCAGCCCTTGTTGTTGTTGAGGTCGATCTCCTTGCCGAGCTTGGCCCGGGTGAGCATGACACCGAACAGGAACAGCACCATCACGGCGCCGATGTAGACGAGCACCTGGGTGACCGCGACGAACTCGGCCGACAGCAGCAGGTACTGCGCGGCGGCACCGCCCATGACCGCGATCAGCGACAGCGCGGCGTGCACCACGTTGCTGGAGCGCACCACGTTGAGCGCGCCGACCACCATGATCGCGGCGATGATGCCGAAGCCCACGTTCTGGGCGACTTGGATGTCGGAAGCGAGCAGCATCACTTCCCCTTCTTCTTCTCGGCGCCGGCCTCGAGCGCGGGGGCTTCGGGCACCGTCTCCATCCACTCGCCGAGCTTCGCCTTGTCGTGCAGCAGGTCGGCGATCTTCGGGTCGCTGTACTCGTACTCCGGGCTCCAGAACAGCGCGTCGAACGGGCACACCTCTACGCAGATGCCGCAGTACATGCACAGCGCGAAGTCGATGTCGAAACGATCGAGCTTGTTCACCTTGCGCGGCGCGCCACCGGCGCGGCGCGGCGGGGCGAGCTCCTTGTGGCCCTCGATGTAGATGCACCAGTCCGGGCAGCTGCGCGCGCAGAGCATGCACGCGGTGCAGTTGTCCTCGCGCAGGGCGATCACGCCGCGGGCGCGCGGGGCCGGCGTCTCCTTCTCGTGCGGGTACTGCACGGTGGCGGCACCGCCGCCCAGCTTCTTGGGCTTGACGGTCTGCGCCATGGTGGCCAGCGTGACGCCGAGACCCTTGAGCAGGCCCGGAACTTGCGGCTTGTTCGGCATCAGAAGGCCACCTTGAAGATCGCGGTCAGCATGAT
>CAYZFZ010000319.1:0-4059 GCA_964477795.1 uncultured Bifidobacterium sp. | reverse complement strand
TGCACATGGAGCTGCTCGGCCGCGGCTACGCCTGGCTCGACACCGGCACGTACGAGTCGCTGCTCGAGGCCTCCCAGTTCGTGGCCACGCTGGAGAAGCGGCAGGGCCTGCAGGTTGCGTCGCCCGACGAGATCAGCTTCTCCGCCGGCTGGATCGACGCCGCCCAGCTGCGCGCCAACGCGGAGCCGATGAGCAAGAACCCGTACGGGCAGTACCTGCTGCGACTTGCCGGCGAGGGCATCCCCGGTTGACCGCGCTGCTGCACCGGCAGCTGCTGTTCGTCAGCGGCAAGGGGGGCACCGGCAAGACCAGCGTCGCGGCCGCGCTCGCCGAGCTGGCCGTGCGCGAGGGCAAGCGCACGCTCGTGTGCGAGATGGACGCGAAGGGGGCGCTGGCCGCCGCGTTCGAGGTGCGCGAGCTCGCCTTCCAGCCCAGCGAGCTGCGCCCCGGCCTGTTCGCGATGGTGATGAACACGGAGGACTCGCTGAAGGAGTACCTGCGCCTGTTCGTGCGCATCCCGCTCGTCGCCCGCCTCGGCCCGCTGGCGCGCACGTTCGACTTCGTCGCCGACGCGGCGCCAGGGGTGAAGGAGATCCTCGCCGTCGGCAAGCTGTGCCACGAGGTGCGTGAGCGACACTACGACCTGGTGGTCGTGGATGCCGAGGCCAGCGGCCACATCGTCGCCCAGATCGACGCGCCACGGGCGATCCGCGAGCTGGTGCAGGTCGGCATGGTGCGCGACCAGACCGAATGGATGCTGGAGATCCTCGGCGACGCCGACCGCACGGGCCTCGTCGTGGTCACCACGCCGGAGGAGATGCCGGTCACCGAGACCGTCGAGCTGGTGGAGAAGGTGCAGCAGACCACTGATGTCGATGTCGCCGCGATCATCGCCAACCGGGTGCTGCCGCAGTGGTTCTCGGCCGCCGACGAGCGGGTGTTCCAGGCGCTCCTCGCCCACGAGCCGCAGGCGTTGCTCGCCGCCGCGGCCGGCCCGAAGGTGGCCACCGTGTTCCACGCCGCGTCGCTGGCGCAGGCCCGCCGCGACGTGGCCGTGGAGTACCTCGGCCGCCTGCGCGAGGGCGTGCCGGCGGAGGTGCCGCTGCTGCTGCTGCCCGAGCTGTTCACCCGCTCCGGTGGGCGCCGTGTTGTCTCGCTGCTCGCCGACGCGCTGCACGACGAACTGGCGGGTGCCCTCTGATGGCCCGCAACGCCCGCCGCGAGCTGGCCGAGCTGCTGAGCGCGAAGGAGATGATCGTCGTCTGCGGCAGCGGTGGCACCGGCAAGACCACGATCGCCGCCGCGCTCGGCGCCCAGGCCGCGGCCGTCATCGGCGGGCGTGTCCTCGTGCTCACCGTCGACCCCGCCCGCCGGCTCGCCACTGCGCTCGGGCTCGGCTCGGCCGGCTTCGGCAACACCGCGGTGCGAGTGCCGCCGGAGGCGTTCGCCGCCGCCGGGCTCGCATGCCGCGGCGAGCTGTGGGTGGCGATGCTGGACACGAAGGCCGGGTGGGACGAGCTGATCCGCCGCCACGCCCCCGACGCCCAGCTGCGCGACACCGTGCTGGCCAACCCGCTGTACCGCAACATCACCGGCCGCTTCGTCAACAGCCACGACTACCTCGCCATGGAGCGGCTCTACGACGTGCACGCCTCGGGCGAGTACGACCTCGTCGTCATCGACACCCCGCCCTCGCGCAACGCACTCGACCTGCTGGATGCGCCGGGCCGCATGCGCGAGTTCTTCGGCAGCCGGCTGCTGCGCTGGCTCACCGTGCCGTATCGCTCGCGCCTGTTCACCATGGCTTCCAAGCCCTTCTACCAGGTCGCCGACCGCATCCTCGGCTCCCGCTTCCTGCAGGACATCGCCGAGTTCTTCGTGCTCTTCCAGACGATGGAGGCCGGCTTCGTCGCCCGCGCCCGCGAGGTGGAGCGCTTGCTCACCGAGGACGGCACGGCCTTCGTCGTCATCAGCACGCTGGAGAGCGCGCCCGCCCGCGAAGCCCGCTTCCTCGCCGAGGAGCTGCAGCAGCGCCGGATGCCGCTCGGCGCGCTCGTGCTCAACCGCACCCTGCCGGCGGAGGTGCGCCAGCCGGCCGCGGCGAAGGCGGCCACCACGCTCGCCGACGCGATCGCGAAGCCGGCGGGCCGGGGCGCGGGCGCCGGCCTGCTCACCGAACTGGAGGCCGCCACGGGGTGCGCCGCGGGCGACGTGCAGCACGTGCTGGGGGAGGTCGCCGCCCGCTTCCGCGACGTCACGATCGTCGCCGGTCGCGAGGCCGAGCGGCGCCGCGAGCTGGAGGCCGTCGTGCCCCTGTGCGCAGTGGTGCCCACCATGTCGTCCGACGTCCACGACCTGCCTGGCCTGCTGGCGATCGGCGCGCACCTGCTGGGCACCGAAAAGCGTTGACGCCACGCCGTACGTGGCACACTCAAGACCCATGGCCACGCTTGGGGAGCTCACACGCCAGCACACCGATCTCGACCGCGACGAGATCGATCATCTGCAGCGACTGATCGGCGAGTGGGGCCTGCTCGCCGACCTCAGCTTCGCCGACCTGCTGCTCTACGTGCCGGGCACCGACGGCAAGTGGTACGTGGTGGCGCACGTGCGCCCGGCCACCGGGCAGACGATCTACCACTACGACTATGTGGGCACGGTCGCCGCCGGGCAGGAGCTGCCGCTGCTGACGAAGGCGTTCGGCGACGGCGAGATCGTGGAGGGCGAGCTCGTCGTCGAGGGCGTGCCCGAGCCCGTACGAATGATGGCCGTCCCGGTGCGCATGGGCGATCAGGTGATCGCGGTGCTCACCCGCGAATGGTCCAGCCGGTCCAGCCGCCAGCCGGGCGAGCTGGAGCGCACGTACGTCGGCATGTTCCAGCGCTTCGGCTCGATGATCAGCGAGGGCACGTTCCCGTTCCACGGCCCGGTCGCGGACTCCTCGGCCGCACCCCGCGTGGGCGACGGCGTGATGGCGCTCGACGAGGACGCGCGGGTGCGTTTCGCCTCGCCCAACGCCGTCTCCGCGCTGCACCGGGTGGGCATCGGCGCCAACGCGGTGGGCATGCGCCTGGCCGAGCTGGGCTTCAACGACAGCCCCGTGCGCCTGGCCTACGAGACCAAGCTGCCGGTGATCGAGGAGTTCGAGCAGACCTCCGACGTCATCCTGCTCGTGCGCTGCATGCCGGTGTTGGCCACCGTCGGCGACGGCGAGACGAGGGTCACCGGCGGCCTGCTGCTGGTGCGCGACGTCACCGAGGTGCGCAAGCGCGACAAGCTGTTGCTGTCGAAGGATGCCACCATCCGCGAGATCCACCACCGGGTGAAGAACAACCTGCAGACGATCTCGTCGCTGCTGCGCCTGCAGGGCCGGCGGCTCGAGGAGCCGTCGGCGAAGCTCGCGATCGAGGAGTCGGTTCGGCGGATCCGGTCGATCGCTCTGGTCCACGAGGCGTTGAGCCGCGACGCCGGCGACGACGTGTCGGTCGTCGCGGTGCTGCGGCCGCTGATCCGGATGGTGGAGGAGGGGCTCGTGTCGTCGGACCACCCCATCGGCTTCGTGGTCGAAGGGGACGGCGGGGTCGTCTCCTCGCCCGTGGCGACCGGCCTGTCGGTCGTGCTGAGCGAGCTGCTGCAGAACGCGGTCGAGCACGCCTTCCCGCCCGAGCTGGACCCGGGACCCGGCGGAGGTCAGGTGCAGATCCGGGTGTCGACCGACGGGTACCGACTCCGCATGACGGTCGCGGACAACGGCGTCGGGATCCCCGAGCCCGCCGACCGCGGCACGACGGCCAGCCTCGGCCTCTCGATCGTGACGACCCTGGTCGAGAGCGAACTGGGCGGGTCGATCAGCTTCGAGCGCGGCGAGCCGGCCCGGGCCGGGCACGGTGGCCCGGGGACGCTGGTCAGCCTGGACATCCCGTGCTCACCCGGTCTCGGGTGAGCACGCCGTCAGGCGCTTCGACGCTGGCTGGCGACCCAGGCGCGGCGCAGCTTGCGCCGCTCCTCTTCGGAGGTGCCGCCCCACACTCCGGAGTCCTGGTTGGTGCTCAGGGCGAA